>JANYIL010000156.1 GCA_025362075.1 Chloracidobacterium sp. | reverse complement strand
ACCCACGCGTTGCTCCGTCTAAAACGGCTTTTGCGAGCAGGCCCTCCCGCCACAGCGCCACGAGACCCTGCGGATCAAGATATTTTGGATGCAATGTCCACAATCGCATGTATTACTGGTTTTCCGCGATCTCCTTTAGTTTCGCATTCCGTTCCGAGACTAATTTATTAAGGTGGTTTTTAAGCAAAAGACCATCAACGATCCTGCCGATTATCCCAAACGGTGAGGTCCAAATAAGCGTGTCTTTCATCAACGTTCCGTGTTCCGTCGGAAAGAACTCATGAATGTGTTTGAATGATTTGAAATTGCCCTCGGTCATCTCGTCAACAAACAATCGCGGACGGTCAAACTCGACAACCTTGACGGTAAGGCGCTGTCGCATTCCAAAATGCGTCCCTTCGAAGGTAACCGTCTGGCCGAGGCCGATCATTCCATCTGTCACACCGGCAACTGCCCGTTCATCTGTCTGTCCGGTCGTTTCGGTATGAATGCGAATGTCGCGCATCAGGTCAAAGCACGTCTCGGCTGTGGCATTGATCTGTGTTTCGAGTATGATCTGGGGCACGGTCAACTTATTTCCAGAGCAATTTCAAACCGTCGGATTTGAATCGCTCAAATGCGCGGTCACCGCTAATAAGGGTCAGCTTACGTGAAATTGCCTGCCAGATCAGCATCCCGTCAAATGGGTCGAAATGAGTATCTTCGGTAAGGTCCTTAGACGTTGCCGCTTCTTCTGGCAAAAGCGGTATGGGCTGAAATCCCATTGACTCGGCGGCTTTCACGGTCGTTTCGTTTGCGTAACCAACAGGAGCAAGACGTCCGCTACGGACCTTTATGGCAATTTCCCAAAAGGTAAGGCTGCTCACGAAGATTTCATTGTCAGGATTGTTAATAGCCGTCAGGGCTTTTGCAGGCAGTCGGGTCGAGTCAGACAATGCCCAAATGAAAGTATGCGTGTCCAGGAGATACTTCATCCACGCATGTCAAGCAACTCTTCATCGGTCATTTTGAAATTGTCGGCAAAAACGAACTTGACTTTACCTTCCCACGCGCCAAGCTTGCGTTTCTTTATAGGTTTTGAACCGTTTACCGGCACAAGCCGAGCGACGGGCGTCTTGTCTTTGCCGCGGACGATCTCAATAGTCTCGCCCTGCTCAACTTCGTCCAACAGTTCCGAAACGTGCGCCTTAAATTCTCCGTCGGGCAGGCTTTTCATAAGGAAATCATAGCATGTTTTTCGCGACAACTTGACAAGATTGCTTAGGCGCAACCGAACGGTCGAGCGAGGCGTTCCTAAGTAGACTGAGCAAACGGTTTAGATTCTGTCCGACTAGTCAGTGAGACAATGGTATCTTTTAACCTAGCATCACTAAATTGAATGATTCTCACTACAGGACAAATTCTTGGTCGGAAATATAGAGTCGTCTCTCAGATTGGCGAAGGGGGCTTTGGCATCGTGTATTTAGTCGATACACCGAACGGTGAATTTTTCGCACTGAAAACAATTCAGCCTGAACTTCTAGGCAATAAGGACGCGATCTCTAGATTCCATCTGGAATGCGCTATTTGGTCCGAGATGAATCACCCTAATATTGTGGCAGTCGAATCCGTTGATGAATTAATGGGCAGTCTTTGTCTTGCTCTTGAGTACATTCCGCCTAATTCGCTCAATCACAATACGCTACGACATTACATTCGATTTGCCAGGCCGTCCCTTCGCCAGATTCTACATTGGAGTATTCAATTTTGCGTTGGTATATCGCATGCTTACAGTAAGGGGTTGAAGTGTCATAGGGATATTAAGCCGGAAAACATACTCATAACGCCTTGTGGCTTGCTCAAAATTACAGATTTCGGAGTATCTCGGACTTTCACTGACGATAAAGATCTCCCGGTATTTGGTTCCCACTATACGCATCACACCTATGGTATTGTCGGGACGTTTGCGTACTTATCTCCTGAACAACTCTCAGACCCCGAACTTGCCGATCAACTAAGCGATGTCTATGCCTTCGGAATTGTTCTCTATGAATTGATTAGTGGTGGAAAACGTCCTTTCAACGCAGTCTCGGCAGATGTAGATTCATCTGGCTTCCTTGAAGAAATATATACACTCCGACGCGAAATGCGGCTCGATTGGGTCTCATCTCCGGTTTGGCCGATTGTTGTCAAATGTCTTGAGTTTGCCAGGTCTGAGAGGTTCGCTTCATTTGAGGAAATTACATCGATGCTTTGTCATCTGCTTGAGGAACAATACGGTGAAACCTATAGCCTGCCGAGCGAACTGGACTGGACGATTGATGAACTAAACCAGAAATCCTTTTGCCACCAACAGCTCGGCAATTACGATCGTATGCGATTCTACGCAGAAAAAGCGCTGGACACTGCCCCGCAAAATCCCTATGCCAGCCATTGTCTGGGGGTTACCGAGCTCGGATTTGAAAACTATGAGAAGGCTCGAAGGCTTTTCAACACGGCGCTTGATTTTGGACTGAAAAAGGCCGAGGTTTATGTAAACTTAGGCATTGCCAATCGGCAATTAGGTAACATCGACGAAGCGATTCTTTGTTATCTCGAAGCACTCGCAATTGATTCATCGTGTACTCTGGCCTGGTATAACATAGGAATTTGTTTTCTAAAGACTAATCGTTTTGACGACGCCCTTAATGCCCTCGATATGTGCGTTAAGACAGACCCTACTTTTAGAAACGCTTGGGTGTGCATAGCCGATATTTTTAGCGAGAAGGGAAAGCATGATTTAGCGGCTGCCGCTTTTTCAAGCGCTTTAGACTTGAATCGGGCTGATCCTGAATTACTATTCAGAATGGGTGAAGCATTGGAGAAAGTCGGTAGATTCGAAGAGGCGAAAAACTCTTACGAAGAGATCGTTGGACAAAATCCTGCTTTTCCAGACGCCTATTTCAATCTGGGTCTGATTTATGCACGTGAAGATGCGTCAGAGGCTACAAAGGAGCAATTTCGACTTTATCTAAAAACCGCCAACCCTGCCGAAACAGTTAAGCTCTCAATTGCGCGTTCGTACCTAGATTAGGAACGGATCCACCTAGCAGTATAGTCAACGCTCGTAAAGACCGTTTCCTTTGTAATCTGTGTTGTCAAAATATATTTCGATATTCCGCCCATCTTCGTGAGTCAAGTTGTAATGGCTATATGTCCTATTTCCCTCAAAACTAGAACGATGCATGTCAAGATTCCAGTCTTCACCGCGCATTCCGTAGTTGAAACACAAATACCAGTACTCGGCGAAAATACCTAGTTTCCATCTGGGTAGCAATTTAACACCAGAATTCGGCCCAGTTATCCGGATTTCAACGGCGTTCTCTATGGTGTCACCCGAATTTTCGTATAAGATTGCAATTGGCTCATCTGGTGGTGAATATTCGAAATTAAAGGGAAAGAGCCTGTCAAACATTATAGATATTGCGCTGCGGCCGCTTGTTCGAAAAGCCGAAAGCAATGAAATGAAATTTCTTAGTGTTTGCGTTGAAAATGGAGGGTACTGCTGAATCTTGTAAAAATCCGCGACTGGCTTGCGACTCATCAAGAGCCTTTGATGGTAATGAAAATGATCTACAGACCCATCTTCGATCTCCTCATTCCGATTAGAGAAATTAAAACCAGAAATGTAGGTCTCAACAAATTCTAACGCTTCATCTCGGGGCCACCCAAAATTACCCCATTTGCCGCTAATGATTTCGAGATATATTGAGTTAATTTCTTCGGTTTTATCTCTAAAAATCATCTCAAAACTGCGAGTCCTGTTTGGAATGCCGGTCGGCGACAGTCTAACACAGATCGATATGGATGGTGCAGCTAATCCGCAAACGCCACGCTCAGTTGTTTGAGTTTCAACGAATCGCTCTTATCTAAATCATCGACATTACGGTCAATGTAGTTGTAAAGAATATCCCGCTGCTGCGGGTGGTAGCCGGCTTCGCGGATTTGGTAGCGGAGGTCGCGTTCGTTGGCCTGATTGTCGGCTCCGGCGGCGGAGACGACGTTTTCTTCGATCATGATCGAGCCCATGTCATCGGCTCCGAAGCGGAGGGCGGTCTGGCCGAGTTTGAGGCCTTGGGTGAGCCAGGAGGCCTGGATGTGGTTGATGTTGTCAAGGAAAAGACGCGAGACGGCGAGCATTTGGAGATAGTCGATGCCGGTTGGTTCCTCGGTTATTTTGCGGCCGAGGGCGGTGTTTTCCCGTTGGAATGTCCAGGGGATGAACGCGGTGAACTCGCCGCCGGAGCCGTTTTCTGCTTTGAGGGCGAGTGATTCGTCCTGAACGTCGCGAACACGCTGTAAATGCCGTACGCGATGTTCGACACGATCTCCGATGCCAAACATCATTGTCGCTGTCGAGATCAGCCCGACCTTGTGGACGGCCCGCATAACGTCAAGCCATTCCTGGGTGTTGCACTTGGTCGAGACTCTTGCACGCACCTCGTCATCGAGTATCTCGCCGCCGCCGCCGGGCATTGAGTTGAGGCCTGCGTCTTTCAAACGCCGCATGATGGTGACGTAATCGAGCTTTGAGATGAGCGAAATGTTGTGGATCTCGGGCGGCGAAAAACAATGGAGCTGGAATTTGGGATATTTTGCGTGCAAGGTAGAGAGCAGATTTTCATACCACTCGATATTAAAATCGGGGTGCAGACCGCCCTGCATCAGCACGCCGGTGCCGCCGAGCTCTATCGTCTCATCTATGCGCTTACAGATTTCCTCTATCGAATGGACGTAAGTGTCGGGCTTTCCCGGACGACGATAAAACGCGCAAAATGTGCAGACGACGTTGCAAACGTTGGTGTAATTGATATTGCGGTCGATGATGTATGTGACAATATCGCCAGGGTTTTTTCGCTGGCGTAGCTCGTCCGCAGCGAGGCCGATACGGACAAAATCGTGGGATTCGAGCAAAGCGGAGCAGTCTTCGCTAGTTAATCGTTCACCCGCTAATGCCCTATTTAAAATCGGCTGAATATCTTTGCTCATTAATCAATCCTGCTTATAATCATAGCAAATAGAAGTATAGGATGCTGAAGCCCGCGCGTAAGCAAGGGCGATACACTCATGTTGAATGTTACGCCCCCGACTCAACGTGCGGGCTTCTGCAAGATTATGAAATCTGTCAAATTTGAGTCAACAGTTGAAACAACTGACAGCTCGCCGCCTTACCACATTCTGAGGGTGTCTCGTGAGTTGGTGACTCCTTTTGAATTTGCGGGAAATCTCCGCCGTGTAATATGCACGTTGAACGGCGTCGAGACCTTTCAATGTTCGCTGTTTCCGAGTAAAGGTGATTACTTTCTGACTCTGAGCAAAAAGCTTCGCGACAAACTTCGAGTCGAAGTGGGCGACACAGTCCGCATCGAACTTGCAAAAGACGAAAGCCTTTACGGCATGCCGATGCCCGAGGAATTTGCCGAGGTGCTGCGTCAGGACCTGGACGGCGACGCTCTTTTTAACAAGCTATCGCCGGGCGATCAGCGACTGATGCTAAAGCTGATTGTGTTTGTTAAAGATACCGACCGCCGGATCGCAAGGGCTTTGGCGGGCATTGAGCTGCTAAAACAAACGAATGGCCATTTCGATTACCACGCCCAGCATCTCGCCATGCGCGTTGCCGGTTCGCCAAATCCTGAGCTGGAAATGGAGCGTCTTAGATCAAAAATGTAGCAATGGCAAAACCGCAAAAGAACATCAAATTCAAGACCGAGCTTGTCCAAGCGACGACTGGCTCCGGCTGGCATTTTCTGCTTGTAAAAGGGGAGATTGTCGCTAAACTTGGTTTCGAGGGCAAGTTCAAACGCATTGTCTGCACGATGAACGGCGGCGAGGGTTTTCAGTGTGCGCTGCTGCCGTGGGGTGAGCTGTTTTACATTATTGTCAATAAGAAAAAGCGTGACGCCATTGGCATCGTCGCCGGTGACATTATCGACGTGTCGCTCGAAAAAGACGAGAGCAAATACGGACTGCCGATGCCTGAGGAATTTGCGGAAGTTCTCAAACAGGACCCGGAAGGCGACAAGCTGTTTCACGGCCTGAGCGAGGGCAAACAGCGATCGATCCTCTATCAGCTTTCCAAGCCCAAAGACATTGATCTCCGCATCCATCAGGCCCTGCTGATCATCGACCACCTTAAAGAAAACGATGGCAAGATAATCGACAAGATCCTTTACGAAGAGCTAAAACGGCCGATGTTTTAGACCTCGAAAAAGGCGACATCCTTGATCAGGCGCGTCGGGACGTTTACGCCGTCCTGGCTGAAGCTTGATCGGGTATCTTAGACATATTCTAGCGGCTTCTTCTCCGTGAGCAGGCTATTTTTTTGTGCGAGGTCGAAATACAATGCCATGCCCTGACGCATGGAATCGCTGACGGAATAGGAGATATTTTCCGACAGGTACTTACGCATTTCGTCGTGGCCGAGCGTGATCTCGGTCTCGTAATTGGCAATGATCTCGTCGATATGAGCAACGCCCTCGTCACGAGCGGCGGCAAAATCTATCGATACATTTTCCCGACGTGTCATCCACATGGCGAAGACAAAACCGAGGCCGGTGTGGTGGTGCCAAAGCTCGGCTAAGTCAAACTTTCGGATTTCGGTCTTTGCCCTTCGATCTTTGGTTTTCGAATCCGCATTCCGCATTCCGCATTCCGCAATTATGAGCGCCGGATCACCGATAAGCAGGGCCGCGTCCGAGTCGGCAAGCATCGCATCGATATCGGGCCTCGCATCTCGCCACTCGGGCTCAAATCCGAGAAATTCGCGGAAAATTATCTTGGTCAAAACGACAGAGGTTCGCGAGGATGTGTCGAGCGAAACGGATCGTACATCACCGAGATCACTGCCTTTTGTTACCAGACAGACGCTGCGGACACGCTTTTTCGCACCGACGCACACGTCGGAAATGAGCCGCACACCGTCGATCGTCTGGTACGCGATGACGGGCACCAAGGCGGCATCGACGCGGTCCTGGGCGAGCAGTTCGGCCGAGCGGGCAGGCGCGGTATCGAGGATCATCTCGACCTTTCCATGATTTTTGCCGTAGAGAAACGACCATACGAGCGGTGCGGTATTTGAGTAGCTGGAGGCGGAGATTCGCGGGGTGTCCATATTGAATGATCTCTACGCCAGGACGTCCTGAAACTCCGGTGTTTTATCGATCACGCTTTTTGTGTACGAGCAGGTCGGAACGATCTTGAGGTCATTGTCGCGGGCAAATTTAACGCCCGCCGCGACCAGATCGCGTCCGATGCCTTTTCCGGCAAGCTTTTGATCTACTTCGGTGTGGTAGATCGTTATTTCGCCGGGTTTCGACTGAAAATAGAGCATCTCAGCCAATCGTTCGCCGTCGTGCTCAACGAAAAATGCTCCTTTTTTCTTATTGTTGTCATGTTTGATCTGCATCTGTCTCTAGCGTAAACCCGTCGATTATCACAACGCAAATCTTGTTTGTGCGACGCTTTTGAATTATTCTCAACCATTATGAAAACGAAATATCTGGTCCTGATATTAGCGGTCTGTCTCGCCGGAACGTTTGCGGCCCACGGGCAGGGAGCGGTTGTCGTCAACGATCCGACAAAGGATGAGGCCGAGACCGAGGCAAAATTGAGCGTAGCGGACGATGCCATCCTTAAGGGCGAGGTGATCCCCAAGATCAAAAAGCGTGTCAAGTCCGAGGTTTGCGAGGCGGATGTCGACGTAGCTGGACATGCTCACGGTTCTTTTTCAAGGCCCGGGGCCAGACAGACGCTTGTTTTCTACCAATATTGCCAAACCGGAAACGGTTTTGGCTGGGTCGGCCTCATGCTGATCGAGAATGGAAAGCTGGTTGGTAATTTCCTTTCCGAAAGCGGATGGTCGGCCAGCATCAACGCGGTTCCCGACATTAATCGCAACGGTTTGGACGAATTTGTGCTCTCGTACACGGGCGGGATACATCAGGGACAGGGCGGTGTCGGCGCCGACCTGATGGAATTCACGGGCGGCATGCCAAAAGGACTGGGTTGGTTTCAGGCCGAGTCATTTGGCGAGACCGAGGCCATTACCGCATGGAAGGTTACCGCCGCACCGGCCAAAATTCCCGTGTTTTACAAGCAAAAATATTTTTCGGGCGAAAACCAAAAATTCCACCGCGTCGGAGGCAATCTTGCCTTTAAACTCGGCAAACCGTACTCGACATTTGAGGTTGTGAAATGACAAAAATATACGATGTGACAGTTGCGATCAGTGCTGAAACGCCGATCTATAAGACTGATCCCGGCGTCGAATTTGGCCAGCACAGGGCTATCGCTAACGGCGATTCGGCAAATGTGTCTAAAATCGCACTAGGCGTTCATACGGCGACGCATGTTGACGCGCCCAACCATTTTATTGACGGGGCAAAACGGGTTCACGAGCTCGATCCGTATAAACTCGTCGGCCCGTGCCGCGTCATCGCTGTCCCCGAAGACATCGTCGCCATCGAACCCGAACACGTCGGCAATATCGACGGCGTTACACGAGTTCTATTCAAAACGCGCAACTCCTCATTCTGGGCGACGCCGGAGCTTGGTTTCCGGACCGATTACGCCTACCTAACGCCTGAGACGGCCAGGCTGCTCGTCGATAATGGTATTGTGCTCGTCGCCGTCGATTACCTCTCGATCGAAAAAAGCGGTTCACCCGGCCACCCGGTACATATCACGCTGCTTGAAAAAGAAGTCGTCATTCTCGAAGGCGTTGATCTCCGCGAGGTGCCGCCCGGTGATTACGAGCTTATCTGCATGCCGTTAAAATATGACGGTGCGACGGGTGACGGTTCCCCGGCCCGCACTTTTTTACGGGAAATTTAACCGGATGCACAGAATGAGCAGGATTTTTTTCCTAATCTTGTCCATCCTGTCTATCCCGTAAAATTTACAGTCAATGAATATAGTTAACGACAAAACCTATCGCGACCGGGTTTACTCGGTCGTCCGGCAGATCCCGGTGGGCAGAGTAATGACCTATGGCCAGCTCGCGATCATACTTGGCGATGGCTACACGGCCCGAACGGTCGGCTATGTCATGCACGGCGCGGACGAGGGTGTGCCGTGGCAGCGTGTAATGAATTCGCAGGGTAAATGCTCGACGGGCCGACTCACCATCCCGATTAATCTACAGCAAGAATTACTTGAAGCCGAGGGCGTGGTTTTCAATGCCAGTGGTAAATGCGATCTGTCTAAGTTTCAATGGTTTCCCGAGGGGTTCGAACCTGAGGAAGAAGAACAGACCAGTTTATTTGAATGAAGCCTAAAGTTTATATCGAAACGTCAATTATCAGCTACCTGACCGCCAAGCTTAGCCGTGACGTTTTCGTCGGCGCCAATCAACTCCTTGCCGTTGAGTGGTGGCATGGTCCTCGGCTTAAATTCGACACGTACGTATCTGAAATTGTTATCGACGAAGCCGGAAGAGGTGATCCCACGATGGCTAAAAAGCGGCTGGAGGCCGTTGCGGACATACCTTTGCTAGAGATCAATGAGAAAGTAATTCTATTGGCAGAGAGAATCTTGCGAGACAATATTCTGCCTGAAAAGGCATCTCCCGATGTATCGCATATCGCTATTTCCTCTGTGCATGAAGTCGATTTTCTGTTAACTTTAAATTGCAGGCACATAGCGAATGCCTTTATCTATCGACGGATTCGGATGGTTTGCGAGGAATTGGGCTATAGGCCGCCTATTATCTGCACATTGCAAGAAATCTTAAGGAAAGAGAACAAACTCCATGACTGACGAAGTAATTGAAGAGCTATATGAATATAGGGAACGGTTGGCGAAAAAGTTCAACTATGATGTTCGGAAAATGCTCGAGCATTTTCAAAAGACGCAGACCAATGGTCATCGGGAAGTCGTTTCGCTTGCAAAGAAAAAAATAAAGCTCCAAAAAAAAACCCAAACCGGTAAGAAGGCTGCTTAAGCCTAATTAAATCCCCGATCGCTCGAAAACTAAAAAATAGTTATCCCTTTTTGAAACTTTAGTCGGCAGCTTTCCAGGTTATCGTTGACTAATTAGCTATCTTCCCCACTTCAGCTTATCCCTCAAAACGTCAAAGTAGTTTCGGTTTGCCGGCTGGACTAGGTTAAATGTGGTTTCGCTTTTGCGTATTATGACCTTGTCACGGGCTTTCATTCGATGGCCCGTTTGGCCGTCAAAGGTCAGGATGACGCCTTCGGTTTCGTCTTTTAGACTTAATTCGATCTCGGCGTCATCGGGGATGACGATCGGGCGATTGGTCAGGGTAAACGGGCATATCGGCGTGATGACGACTGCGTTCATCGAGGGATATATGATCGGGCCGCCGGCCGATAGGTTGTACGCCGTCGAACCGGTCGGTGTCGCGATGATCAGCCCGTCGGCCCTAAACGAATTTACAAACAGCCCGTTTAGGTGAACGTCGATCTCGATTATGCGAGCCAGCGCGGCCTTATTTATAACGACGTCGTTGAGGACGCGGCCGGCGGCTTCGCGTTTACCCTCGCGCAGCAATTCGGCCTCGAGCATTACGCGGTGGTCGGTCTCGAAGTTTCCCTCGATGATCGCCTCGAGGGCGGGAAACATCTCTTCGATCCTAAAATCCGTCAAATAGCCGAGGCTACCGTAATTGATGCCGAGCACACACACCTCGCCCTGGCCGATCATACGGGCGGTCGAGATCATCGTGCCGTCACCGCCGAGAACTACTATCAGATCAGCGTTCAAAGGCTTTTTGTGCCCATTTTGCGCGCTTGCCGCCGAACACGGTTCGCCGATCTGCTTGATGCCTTTGGATTTGAGCCAGGCCGACAGTTCGTCGGCTGTTGCGAGCGCCTCGGCGTGATTAGGCTTAACAACTATACTTACGGATTTGATGTCTTTGCTGGTCATTTAGTAAACGTCTTGGCAGTTAATAATCAATCAATAACCCTGAAACTGCAAGCGTTTTTTCGGCGCTTTGGCCTTGTAAAATTGCTATAACCCCTCGGCTTTTGTTAGACTCTGAGTTTGTCTCTATGACAATGATATTCGAATTTTAAGGTTTCAGGTATCTATCGATGTTAAAGTTTTTCAACCGTCTCGAGAAAACGCGTAATTTCGTGCTTCTCATTTTCGCCATCCTGATGGTCGGCAGCCTTGTTTTTTTCTACACGCCGGCCCGCAATACGTATACGGCCAATCTGGCGCAGAGCGACGAAACGGTCGCGACCGTTTCGGGCAACAAGGTAACGGTCGGCCAATTGAGCCGTCAAAAGGAAAACTACAGCCGCTTTAGCCGCGGACAGAGTTTTCCGGCCAAGATGATGCTTGACGGCCTGATCGGCAGCCGCATTACGCGCGTCGAAGCCGAGCGTCTCGGCCTAACCGCAAGCGATTCCGAGGTTGCGGCTCAGATCCGCGACCAGAACAAGCCGACGGATGGGAAAGCGTTTGACCAGGCAAAGTATGAACAGAACGTAACCGAGCAGTTTGGAAACATCGCCGAATACGAGCAGACCGTCCGCGACGATATCAGCGCCAAAAAGCTCGAGGCTTACCTGACATCCGGCGTGACCGTTTCGGAAGAGGAGGTCCTCAACGATTATCAGAAGAAAAATTCCAAATTCGACGTGTCCTACGTCGCCGTCGGCACCGCCGATCTGGCCAAGACCATCAAGCCGACCGATGACGAGCTTAAGGATTACTTTGAAAAGAATAAACTGAGCTATTACATCAGCGTGCCGCAGAAAAAGATCCGATACGTTTTTGTAAACACCGGCAAGCTCGGGGAAAAGCTACAGATACCGGAGGCTGACTTGCGGGCTGAATTCGATAAGTTGTCACCAGATAAAAA
Organism: Chloracidobacterium sp.; assembly: GCA_025362075.1. GTDB lineage: Bacteria > Acidobacteriota > Blastocatellia > Pyrinomonadales > Pyrinomonadaceae > OLB17. The sequence goes on along the minus strand of JANYIL010000156.1, from coordinate 2,547 downwards.
GGTGGCGGGTGTACTCGGCCAGGAGATCGTTCTCCGTGTCGCCAAGCCCGACCTTGACAGCCAGGTGCAGGCCAAAGCTACCGAGCTCGCGCAGCAGCTTAAAGGCACCGGCGGCGGGCCTGTTTCCGAGACCGTGTTTGCCGACATGGCAAAAGGCCATTCCGAAAACCCGGCTACCGCCGCGAACGGCGGCAAGCTGCCCGGCCCGGTCCGTGAAAATGCCCAGAAAAAGGACGACCCCTACCAGCGTTTGCTGCAGATGAAGCCGGGAGAGATTACCGAACCGATCAGCTATCAGAGCCGGTATTTTATCCTTCGACGCGGTGAGGATGTGCCGAAAACATTTGAAACGGCCAAGCAGGAGCTTGAGGTCAGCCTTCGCAACCGACGGGCCTATTCCGTCGCGGCCGATCTGGCACAGAAAGTTGCCGATTCGCTCAAGGAAACCAAAGATCCGCAAAAAACCGCTCAGGCCTTTGCCGCTCAGGCGAATATGAGCGTGGCCGATATGGTCAGGGAAACCGTCTATATCAAACAGGGCGACGATGTGCCGAATATCGGAGTATCGCCGCACTTTGAAGAGGGCATTGCCCCGCTCGACAACGCCAACGACGTGGGCGAAAAGACGCCGATCCAGAACGGATTTGCCATCCCCATGCTGGTCGATAAGAAAGACCCGCGTGACGCCACATTTGATGAGGTCAAGGCCCAGATCGTCGACGTTGTAAAGCTTGAAAAAGCCCGCGCGCAGGTCGAGGATATTGCCAAGCAGATCGCCGTCGGTGCAGCTAATGTCGGTGCCCTGGGTGGAGCCGCCACCGCAAAAGGCCTGAGCGCAAAAGACCAGAAGGGCTTGGTTCTCGGCTCGCCGCTTGGCGAAGGGCCGATGGCCGGTACAAATCAGGCGCTTGAGGATGCGGTCTATGCCCTAAAGGCCGGCGAGGTTACAAAAACACCGCTCAAGGTTGGCGATAATTGGTACGTCGTGGGCGTCACAAAACGCGAGGACGCGAATATGGCCGATTTTGCAAAACAGCGGAGCGGCATCATGGAGCAAATGGCGTCGAAACGCCGCGGCGAGGTTTTCTCGACCTATCTCGCCTCTGCGAGACAGAAATACGAGGCGGACGGTTCGATCAAGATCTACAAAGACGCCCTTGCCAAACTAGACGAACCCGCACCGGGCCAGCCGGTCGGCGACGCGGGCAACTAAAAACTAAAAGTTAATAGTGAAAAGCTAAAAGTAAAGGCAAGAGTTTTCTTTAGGAACCTCTTGCCTTTACTTTTCACTATTAACTTTTAACCGTTCACTATCTCCTACCACCAGCCTAATATCTTCCACCAACCGAGCCCGACAGTCGACCAAATAATGATGTTTAGAATCGAGGCGATGAGGCCGATTGTCCACCATTGGCCTTGTTTGACGTAGCCAGTGCCAAAGTAGATTGGTGCGGGTGTCGTGCCGTAGTGCGTTAGGCCCGCACTCAGGTTTGAGAAATAGGTGAGTGCAAGCACGGCCAGTCCGGCTGGTGCACCGACCGCCATTGTTACGACGAGAAATGGTATGAACATTGCCGTTGCGTGGGCCGTAATACTGGCAAAGCCGTAGTGGGCGTAGAAATAGACAAGGGCCAAAACAAGCAGTGCTACGGGCCACGTCCAACCGTTTGTGACACCGGCGATGCTCTCTGCAAAGAGCTTTGGCAGATTTGTCTCGCCAAGTGCGGCCGCCATCATAACGAGGCCGCCGTACCAGATAAATACTTCCCAGGCGTGCCTTTCGTTAATGATGTCGGCCCACTCGAGCACTTGTGTTATCAATAAAAATGCGATGCCCAAAAGAGCGATGACCGTCGCGTCGATGCCGTGAATTTTTGCGGTGATCCACAAAATAACCACCACGATAAAGACGGCGAGCAGGATCTTTTCTTCTCTTTTCAGCGGACCGAGTTTTACGAGTTCGTCATGGGCAAATGTCACGGCGTTTGGCGTCTCTTTGATCTCGGGCGGGAAGAATTTATAGATCATCAGCGGGATAACGGTCAGCGAAACGAGCGCCGGAACAATCGCCGAGATAAACCACATCGAATAGGTAAGTTCGATGTGGGCCTGTTCGCTGGCAAATCTTGCGATTATCACATTTGACGCCTGGCCGGTCAGGAAGGTCGCACACAGGATCACCTCGCACTGGTAAAGCAGATTCATTAAAAACGTGCCTAAACGTCCGGCTGTCCCGTCATCGGGCCGTGAATCGTAGGTTTCGGAAACGCTGCGGGCTATCGGCAATATGATACCGCCCGAACGTGCCCCGGTCGATGGTATGAATGACGCGAGAATAAAATCTGTAAAGACGAGCGCATAGCCGATGCCGATGGTCTTACGGCCGATCAGCCGGACAAATATCAAAGCGATGCGATGTCCAAGGCCGGTCTTTATCATCGCCCGCGAGATAAAAAAAGCGGCGAGGACGAGCCAGACATATTTGTCGGCATAGCCGCTCAGGGCCTTTTCTATGGGCAGAGCGCGAAAAATGGCGACCGCGACGAC
>JANYIL010000200.1 GCA_025362075.1 Chloracidobacterium sp. | reverse complement strand
GATTCGCCGCCGGCGCGAATGCCTCGGTTGCGGCCGCCGATTCACGTCCTACGAACGCATTGACGAGATCCCCTACATGGTCGTCAAAAAAGACGGCAAACGAGAAAGCTGGGATCGCACCAAGGTGCTGTCGGGGCTGTTTCGGGCCGCCGAAAAACGCCCCGTCTCGACCGGCCAATTGGAAAACGTAGTCGATGAGGTCGAGAAGAACGTGCAGGATTCGCTCGACCGCGAATTAGCGACCAGCGAGATTGGCAAGATAATCATGCGGCGTCTCAAAGCTCTCGATAAGGTTGCATACGTCCGGTTTGCGTCCGTTTATCTCGAATTCGCCGACGTGTCCGAATTTATGTCTGAACTGAAAGTATTGGTCGGCTCGCGCTCAGCCACCGCCGCAGCTAAAAAGAAAAAGAAGAAGTAAGACTAAGTAAAAAGGCAAAAATAGAAGAGGGCTTATTTTTTTACTTTTGCCTTTTTACTTTTTACTTTTCCCCTTTTCTTTGTGCTTTGCCCTTTCCGGCCAATTTACCTAACATATAAGGTTATGGTTGATCTCGAAGACTTTCCGGTCGCTTTGGCCGAGTCGGACGCAATTGAGTCCATGATGCAGATCCCGCCGGAGTTGCCGGTCCTGCCGCTCAGGGACATCGTTATTTATCCGTTCATGATCGTTCCCCTGTTTGTGTCCCGCGACCGCTCGATCAGGGCTGTCGAAGAAGCCCTCAAAAACGACCGGATGATATTGCTCGTCTCCCAAAAGGACGTAAACAAGGAGGAACCGGAGCAAAATGATCTTTATACTGTGGGCACGGTCGCGATCATAATGCGAATGCTCAAGCTGCCTGACGGCCGCATCCGGATCTTGATTCAGGGGCTTTCTCGTAGCTATGTCGATACTGTCGCCGGCAGCGGCGAATACGTTAAGGCAAGTGTGACGCCGATCTCGGAGCCGCTGGCTCCGGAAAATTCGCTTGAGGTCGAGGCTCTGGTACGGAATGTCCGCGGCTCAATGGATCGTGCCAGCAATCTGGGTAAAAATATCTCGCCCGAGGTGCTGGCGATCATAGCCAATCTCGATGACGCCGGCCGTCTCGCGGATCTCGCGGCGTCAAATCTGGAACTAAAGGTCGAGGACGCTCAAAGCGTGCTGGACATCGCCGATCCCGTCCCCCGCCTCAGACGGGTAAACGATCTCTTGAGCCGTGAGATCGATGTACTAACCGTTCAGCAAGAGATAAATACCCAGGCGCGTTCGGATATCGATCGTTCGCAGCGAGAGTATTTTCTGCGGCAGCAATTAAAAGCAATCCAGGGTGAGCTGGGTGAGGGGAACGAACTTTACGAAGAGGTCGAGCAGTATCGCGATAAGATCCTAAAATGCAAAATGCCGGAAAATGCAGAGGAAGAAAGCCTTCGGCAGCTAAAAAAACTGGAGCGGATGCATCCGGACACGGCAGAAACCGCGACCCTGCGAAACTGGCTCGACATCATGACCGACCTGCCATGGTCGAATGCGTCAAAGGACAATCTCAACCTCAAAAAGGCTGAAAAGATACTCGACGAAGACCACTACGGCCTCGAACGCGTCAAGGAACGCATTGTCGAATCGCTCGCCGTCCGCAAGCTGCGCGAAAAGCCGAAGGGATCGATCCTCTGCCTCGTCGGCCCCCCGGGAGTTGGCAAAACCAGCTTGGGTCGTTCGGTAGCCAGAGCGTTGAACCGCAAATTTGTACGCCTCAGCCTCGGCGGTTTGCATGACGAAGCCGAAATTCGCGGTCATCGCCGGACATACGTTGGTGCCATGCCGGGCCGTATCATCCAGGCCATCCAGCAGGGCGGCACGAACAATCCGCTGATTATGCTCGACGAAATCGACAAGGTCGGGGCCGATTTTCGCGGCGACCCTTCGAGCGCTCTGCTTGAGGTGCTCGATCCGGAGCAAAATTCTTCATTTCGCGACAATTATCTCGGCGTTACATTTGACCTGTCGAATGTGATGTTTATGACCACGGCCAACGTCCTCGACACGGTCCAGCCTGCATTGCGCGACCGAATGGAGATTATTTCATTGTCGGGTTATACCGAGGAAGAAAAGCTTGAGATCGCCAAGCGGCATCTTGTGCCGAAACAGATCGACGAAAACGGGCTTGAGAAAGACGACGTCAAATTCGACCGAAAGGCTCTGGCAAAAACGATCAGCGAGTATACGCAGGAAGCAGGCCTTCGCCAGCTTGAACGCGAGATCGGTAAGGTTTTTCGCAAGGTCGCCCGTTCCAAAGCGGAGCTTGAGGATAAGTTCAAGCCGATGCGGATCACGGTCGACAATCTGAAAGATTTCCTACGTGTTTCGCGCATTTTTAATGAAGGCGCCCTCAAAAAAGACGAGATTGGCACAGTTACGGGCCTTGCGTGGACGGCCGTCGGTGGCGATATTCTTTTTATAGAGGCCCTGAAAACTAAGGGAAAGGGAAAGCTGCTCCTGACCGGACAGCTTGGCGAAGTGATGCAGGAATCGGCTCAGGCGGCGTTTTCCTACGCAAAAGCGCGTTCGCTGGAATTAGGCATTGACGAAACCGTGCTGGATAATTTTGATATTCATATCCATTTGCCCGAAGGCGCTATACCAAAGGACGGCCCGAGCGCGGGTATTACGATGGCGACGGCTTTGGTCTCCGTGCTTTCGCAGCGTCCGGTGCGAAAAGATGTCGCCATGACGGGCGAGATCACGCTTCGCGGCAACGTGCTGCCGGTCGGCGGCGTCAAAGAAAAGCTGCTCGCTGCACGCCGTGCAAAGATCAAGACCGTCATTTTACCGGCGCCGAACGAGCGCGATCTAGAAGATCTTCCACAGGAAGTTCGCGATGATTTGACATTTATATTTGTAGAGAACGTGCGGGAGGTTTTCGACGCCGCACTTCGCGAGAGTAGATTGTCCGTTGAAAAGCCGAAATTGCGCACGGTAAAGGCCGCCTAAAGTGGCCGCGAACACGCGGCATGTCCTTATTTTATGGACGTTTTTAGCTTTGACGTTGGTTTTCAAAAATGATAGTCTGACAGTGGTAAGTTGGCGCTTTTATGTGCCATTTGGAACTTTTTGTACTCCGCCGCGTTAAAGTAATTTGGCGGAAAGTGATTTCTTTGGCTGCATAAGTGGGCAAAACGCAATATTTTACGATAGTTAATGAAAATAAATATTTATAGATCTCTAAGTCTTACGGCATTTATATTTTTGATATTCAGCTCGATCGGGACGGCTCAGGTAACGAGTTCGACATCGAGCAACGGCACGCGCACGGCCGAGGTTGCGGCGGCACAGGTCGCGATAAATAAGGTGCTTTCCGATTCGGGAAACTCTTTTAGAGAAGGTATCGACGCTTACACCAGCAATAATCGTTCGGTAGCCGGCGAGAAATTTAACAGGTCGGTCGAGGTATTTCTTTACTCGACCCTGAACATCCAGAAGGATGCGAAATTGCAGGGCTGCTACAACCAGTTGATCGAGACGATCTACCGCATCGAGTTTCCGTCGGACAACCAGTTGCCACAGGTCAGAAATCTGGCACAGACATGCAGTTGGACAAATATTGATAATTTGGTCGCCGATAACGTGACTCGTGTCGCGCGGGAGACGATAACCAAACCGGCCGAAACCAACGGCACCTCCACCGTGGCATCTAACGGTACGCCATCCGCGACGCCCCCGAAAGCCGGGTTTAACTCGCAGGAATTTGAGCCCTCGCCGCTCGACGAGCTTTCAAAACTCGAACTCACACCCGACGAACAGCAGATCGACAACAACCCCATCGCCCAACAGCAATATCAGTACATACAGGTCGCCGTAGCTAACAAATCGCTCGGATTTACATTCGAGGTTGATGGACGCATCCAACAGTACATCAACTATTACCGTGGGCGCGGGCGGACGACGATGGAAGTCGGGCTGTACCGCTCGGGAATGTTCATGCGGATGGCCCGCCGTATCTTTAAGGAAGAGGGTGTGCCGGAAAACGTCGCCTGGCTGGGCCAGGTGGAGAGCGCGTGGAAGCCGAGTGCTTATTCCACGGCGGCAGCTTCGGGCTTGTGGCAGTTTATACCCGGGACCGGAGCCAGATTTGGTTTGAACCACAATGCTTACGTCGACGAACGCAACAGTTTTGACGAGGCGACGCATGCATCGGCCCGCTATTTGAAGTTCCTCGCGAACCGCTATCACGGCAACTGGGAACTTGCGATGGCCGCATATAATTCCGGTGAAGGGAACGTAGATCGGGCAATTCGACGAGCCGGGGTTGAAAGCTTCTGGGCAGCTTATAATTATTTGCCGCAGGAAACCCGAAATTACGTGCCAAACATTCTGGCGGTCATTCTGGTTGCCAACAGCCCAAATCAATATGGTTTCGGACACATTCGTCCGGCACCTTCGCTGACATATGACCGGATCCGCATACCAGCTTCGACCAATCTGAGTATTGTCGCTCAGGCCGCCGATACGAGCGTGCAGTATTTGCGTTATTTGAATCCGCATCTTCGCGGCAATATCACGCCGCCCGAGCCTTACGTTATTAATGTCCCAGCCGGAAAAGCGAACGAGGTCGTTGCGGTTTTCCGCCGCATCCCGGCGTCGAAGGTCAATAACACCAATCTCGCGAATACCTCGTCAGGCGAAACCTGGCAGACGATCGCAAACCGCACGGGCGTCAGCGTCAATGAATTGATAGCGGCGAATCCCGGAATGGCTGCTCCAAAGGGCAAGGTTTTTGTTCCGGTCAGCGGCAATAACGTCAATACGATCGTCTACCAGCGTCCGACCAACTCCGGTGCTGCGGCCTTGCCGAGCAACGTCCGCGTCGTCAAGGCAAAGGCCGGCGACACCGTTCAAAAGGTAGCCGAGCGTGCTGGTGCCGACCCGACCGAAGTAGCCAAATACAACGGCCTGCTGCCAAACTCCGTTTTGGGTGCCGGACGCGAGATCAAGATACCTTCGAAATAAGATATTAACTAGTGGGACTTCAAAAGGCAGCCTGAAAAGGCTGCTTTTTTTATTCGAGCAAGCGAGACGCTTGCTGCTCTGGTCGTCTTAATTTCATTACGGAATGACGGTCCTCTGCGTTCTTTGCGTCCCCCTCTGCGAACTCTGCGTTTAATTCATTTTCAACGCAGAGCGCGCTGAGGAAGACGCAGAGACCGCAGAGGGATTTTTTATATTGATTTCCTATTGTTCCCATTGGCAATCCAATTTCAAGCGTTTTACTCTTACCGCTATTTCGTGCTAAAACAATTCAAGTAAACCCATCTGAATTCGATCTGGAGGAAAAGTCAATGTCCTATCGCACCCCGAAGGCGGTCTGCCGCCGGTTTCTGTTTTTGTTAGCCGCTATTTTTGTCTCGGGCCTGTTTATCGAGGCTGTGGCCCAGTCCGGGACACGTCTGCTGAGGACGCCGACGGTTAGTGCGACGCAGATCGCCTTTGCCTACGCTCAGAATATATGGACGGTGCCCCGCGCGGGTGGGCCGGCACGGCGGATAACCACTTTCCAGGGGCAAACATCGAATCCGCATTTTTCGCCGGACGGGAAATGGATCGCCTTTACGGGTGAATACGCGGGCAATCAGGATGTTTATGTTGTCGCGGCTGAGGGGGGGGAGCCTAAGCGTCTGACGTGGCATCCGGGAGCCGATTCGGTGCAGGGGTGGATGCCGGACGGCAAGTCGATCATGTTCTCGTCGGCCCGGGCAACATGGACGCCGAGCGGCGCACCGCGATTTTGGACGGTTCCGGCCGAGGGCGGCGTTGAGGAACCGATGGCGTTGCCGCGCGGATTTCAGGGCAAGATCTCGGCTGACGGCGGCAAGATCGCTTATCGTATGAACAACTCCTGGGATGACGAACGCCGTAATTATCGGGGCGGACAAAATCGACCGATCTGGATAGTGGATATGAAAACCTGGGACCTTGTCTCGCCGCCGTGGACCGATTCTAAAGACATCGATCCGGTCTGGTTGGGCGACACTGTTTATTTCATCTCTGATCGCGACGGCGTAGAAAACGTCTGGGCCTATGAAGCGGCCTCAAAAAAGCTGACGGAACTAACAAAGTTTCGCGATTTTGATGTGAAAACTATGGACTCCGGGGCCGGGGTCGTTGTTTTTGAACAAGCCGGGTATATTCACGAGCTCGACCCGAAATCCGGCAAGGAGCACGTGGTCAATATCACGGCCACCGGTGATTTTCCGTGGATGATGCCGCGTTGGGAGGACGTTTCCAGCCGCGCGAGCAGCATTTCGCTTTCGCCGACCGGCAAGCGTGTTTTGGTTGAGGCACGCGGCGAGATTTTTACGATCCCGGTCGAAAAGGGCGATGTCCGAAATCTTACAAATTCCAGCTCCGCTGCCGACCACGACCCCTCGTGGTCGCCCGACGGCAAGTCGATCGCCTATTTTAGCGACCGATCGGGCGAATATAAGCTGTATGTCGAGAACCCCGATGGTCTGACGCCGGCAAAAGAGATCACGATTCAGAATCCGAAACATTACTACACCGTTTCGTGGTCGCCCGATTCCAGGAAGATTCTCTGTCACGACACCGACCTGAAAGTCTGGGTCATCGACACAACCACAGGTTCTATGAAGCAGGTCGGCAACGATCCGACCATGGTCCCGACGCGTACGCTCAACCCGACATGGAGCCCTGATTCGAAATGGGTTGCCTATTCGGCCCATCTAAAATCTCTATATAAGGCGATCTTTATAGGGAATGCGGAAACGGGTGAGACCAAACAGGTTACGGACGGACTATCCGACGCGGCGTGGCCGGTCTGGGATGCAAGCGGTAAGTATTTGTGGTTCTTTGCCTCGACCGATTTTGGTTTGAAATCGCAATGGCTCGACATGACCAATTACCCGTTCAACGAAAACTTCGGCCTCTACATGGCGGTGCTTTCGAAGAAGGACCCGAGTCCGCTGCTGCCTGAGAGCGACGAGGACACAGGCGTTCCGGTTCCCGGTGCTAATCGTGGCGGCGGTGGCGGTGCTGCCGGCGGTGAGACTCCGGCGGGTGGTCCGGCTGGTCAGAATCGGGCTCGTGGACCGGTGACGGTGACGATCGATTGGGACGGGCTGGCAAAGCGTATTCTCTCGGTCCCGGCAGTTCCCGAGCGGCAATATTCCAGCCTTCAGGCCGGTACCGACGGCACGGTCTTTTATTTACAGGCTGGCCAGGCCGGTGCCGGTGGCGGCGGAGGTCAGGGTGGCGGAGGTGGCGGCAGCGAGCTTGTCAGGTACAAGCTCAGCGACCGACGTGCGATCACCTATTTGCCGGGCGTTGCGTCGTACTCGGTTAGTGCCGACGGCAAAAAACTGGTTTATCGCGGGGCCGGTGGCGGTGGCGGCTTTGGCGGTGGCGGTGGTGGTGGAGCCAATACACCGGCACCCTCGCTTTTTGTGGTTGATGCGGACGGCAAGGCTGCGCCGCAGTCTGGTACGGGCCGCGTGAACTACAGCCTCCGCATGTACCTCGACCCCAAGGCGGAGTACAAGCAGATCTTTAACGAGATGTGGCGGCAGGAGAGAGACTACCTCTACGTGCCAAACATGCATGGCACCGATTGGAAAAAGGACAAGGAAATGTACGGTGCCCTCCTGCCCTATGTTATGCACCGGGCCGATCTCAATTACCTGATGGATATGATGGGAGCCGAGATATCGATCGGCCATAGTTACGTACGCGGCGGCGACATGCCTGACGTTCCGAACGCGAATGGCGGGTTGCTCGGAGCTGATTTCACTGTCGAAAACGGCCGGTACAAGATCACTCGCATTTACGACAATGAAAATTGGAACCCCGATCTACGCTCGCCGCTGTCGGTTCCGGGCGTGAATGTAAATGCTGGTGATTACCTCGTCGCGATCAATGGCGTCGAGCTTAAGGCGCCGGACAACATCTATCGTCTGCTCGATGGCACGGCCAACCGGCAGACACAGATCACTGTCAACGACAAGCCTTCGATGGAAGGAGCGCGTTCATACACGGTCGTTCCGGTTGCGAACGAACAGGCGCTTCGCACGCGGGCGTGGGTTGAGTACAACAGACGAAAGGTCGACGAGCTTTCGGGCGGCCAACTCGCTTATGTCTATCTGCCAAATACCGGCCAGCCCGGCTATACGAGCTTTAACCGGTATTATTTTTCGCAGCAGGACAAAAAAGGTGCGGTTGTCGACGAACGCTATAATGGCGGCGGTTCGGGGGCGGATTACATTATCGACGTGCTACAGCGTGATTTTGACGGTTATTTTAATAACGTCGCGGGCGACCGATATCCGTTCACCAGTCCGGCGGCGGGTATCTGGGGGCCAAAGGTCATGATCGTCAACGAGATGGCCGGTTCGGGCGGCGACCTGATGCCGTATATGTTCAAATTCCGAAAGATCGGCACGCTGGTCGGCAAACGTACTTGGGGTGGTCTGGTCCATACGGCCGACACACCTGTCTTTGTCGACGGCGGATCTGCGATCGCTCCTCGTGGCGGTTTCTTTAGCAAGGACGGTAAATGGGCGGTTGAAAACGAAGGCGTCGCACCCGACATTGACGTCGAAAACTGGCCCAAAGAGGTCATCGCCGGCCACGACCCGCAACTTGAAAAAGCTGTCGAAGAAGCGATGAAGATGCTCAAGGCAAAACCAGTCCAGCGAATGGACAAGGAGCCGCCGTCACCGACGTGGGGCACGCGGAAACCGTGACGGAACGCGGACACTCTTGTCCGCTCTTTTGCCAAACAAGCGGACAGGAGTGTCCGCGTTCCGCCGGGCTTGACAGTAAGGGGAATTGTAACTATACTTGTTACAGATATGGCAGCTAACAGTCAATTTGCAATGGCAGTACACATTTTGACGATGCTTGCCCGGTCGGGCGACGAGAACGTTAAGTCGGAATGTATAGCGGGCAGCGTCAATACTAACGCGGTCGTGATTCGGCGTCTGCTCGGCCAATTGAACAATGCAAATCTTGTCGTTTCGCAGACCGGGGCCTTTGGCGGGACGCGGCTTGCTCGTCAGCCTGAGGACATCAGTCTATGTGAGATCTACAAGGCGGTATGTTGCGGCGAGGTGTTCGCACTTCATCCAAAATCGCCAAATCAGGACTGTCCGGTCGGCAAAAATATAGAGGCATTTTTGTGCAACTTGCAGAAAGAGATCGATCAGAGCGTCGGCGAAAAACTGCGGCAGTATACGCTTCGCGATGTGATCGCAAAGATCGAATTGGCTTACGCCTAAAATTTTTTGATCGTATTTGTATCAAAAAGAGTTACAAATCTATTACGTAAGAGGGAAAAAATGGGAAAAAGACTAATTGAAAATGAGGCATTGATCGAGGGGTTGAATTGGCGTTACGCCACTAAGCAGTACGACCCGAATCGTAAGGTGTCGGATGCCGATTGGGCGACGATCGAAGAGGCGATCTCGCTGGCTCCGTCGAGCTTTGGCATTCAGCCGTACAAATTTATCGTGATCACCGATCCGGCCGTCCGCGAAAAGCTAAAACCGGCCGCCTATGGCCAAACGCCAATCACCGAAGCATCGCACCTTGTTGCATTTGCATATAAAAAGACACTTTCGGACAGCGATATCGAGCATTTTGTCGAACGCATCGCCGAGGTTCGCGGTACTCCGCGTGCGACGCTGTTCGATTACGAAAACACGATGAAAGGCTCGGCAAAGAGGGCAGTCGACGGCGGTTACGTCGAGACATGGAATTCGCGACAGGCTTACATCCCGCTCGGTTTCCTACTCTACACGGCAGCTCTGCTGGGCATTGATGCGACGCCGATGGAAGGGTTTGACCCGGCGCAGTTTAACGAAATTCTCGGTTTGACCGATTTTTCGGTGACTGCACTCGCGGCCGTCGGTTATCGCGATGCCCCAAACGACTGGCTCGAGCCGCTGGCAAAGGTGCGAAAGCCGGACAATGAGATCATCCAGCGGGTGTGAGCGGCTGGTCTGACAAGGAGGGAGTGAAGTGACTACGCGATTCATAAATTGGACGCCGAGGGCGGTAGAGTTTATTCGATTGGTATTGCGATTTTGGGGGCTTTGAAGGAGGCATTATAGTATATAGACGTACAACCCCAGGCATTTGACGATATGAAGGCATACGAGATAGAACAATTCGGGATAGACGATCTTCGACCGGTCGAAAAAGAGAGGCCTCGTCCGGCGGCGGATGAGGTGTTGGTCAAACTATGTGCCGTCTCGCTGAATTTTCGCGATGTGATGGTCGTTAAGGGACTGTACAACCCGCGAATGAAGCTGCCCGCTATTCCGTTTTCGGACGGTGCCGGCGAGGTTGTCGAGGTCGGTTCGGAGGTTACAAAATGGAAGGTTGGGAGTCGCGTCTGCTCGACCGTCATCCCGGGCTGGATCAACGGTGGCCCGACCGCCGAAAAAGCAAAGACCGCTATCGGTGCGGGCGGATGCGACGGAGTTTTACGCGAATACGCGCCGTTTAAGACGGATTCCGTCGTTGCGGTTCCCGAGCACCTATCTTACGAAGAGGCCGCAACGCTGCCGTGTGCGGCGGTGACCGCCTGGCACGCATTGGTTGTATCGGGAAAGGTTAAGGCCGGTGACACGGTTCTGACACTCGGTACTGGCGGGGTTTCCGTCTTTGCCATTCAACTTGCAAAGCTTTTCGGAGCCAAGGTCATCGCCACATCGAGCAGCGATGAAAAGCTCGAAAAAGTAAGACAGTTGGGTGCTGACGAAACGATAAATTATCGCTCTCGCGAAGACTGGGACAAGGCGGTTGTGGAATTGACGGATGGCCAAGGAGTCGATCATGTCATAGAGGTGGGCGGTCCGGGCACGCTTCCCAGATCGGTTAGAGCGGTTAGGGTCGGTGGGCATATCGCGTTGATCGGGGCCCTCGACATGGCGGGCGAATTCAATCCGATACCGGTATTTATGAAGGGAATCCGCGTTCAGGGTATTTTTGTCGGGTCGCGTGAAATGTTCGAACATATGAACTCGGCGATCGGGGAGCATAAATTGCGGCCCGCCATCGATAAGGTTTTTGAATTTGAAGCTGTGCGAGAGGCGTTGAAATATATGGAGAGCGGTTCGCATTGTGGGAAAATCGTCGTCAAAATTTGATACAAATAAGGAGGGAAAAAATGAAAATAGGAATAATAGGTTCGGGCGGAGTGGCACAGACATTAGGAAGCGGCTTTCTTGCACACGGCCACGAGGTCAAGCTCGGATCGAGGGACGCGAGCAAACTATCGGAATGGCTGGCGGCTGCCTCCGAAAAAGCATCTGTCGGAACTTTTGAAGACGCAGCGGCGTTCGGCGATGTTGTCAGTATCATCGTACTTGGCGAAGCGGCCCTCACTGCCATCGATCTTGCTGGAAAGGATAATTTTAGTGGTAAGACGGTTATCGACGTGACGAACTCGCTCGATTTTTCATCGGGCGTGCCGCCAAAATTTTCGGCGACAGTTGGAAATTCGCTGGGTGAGCAGATCCAGCGAGAACTTCCGAAGGCGAATGTAGTCAAGGCGTTCAATACGATAGGAGCGGCGGTTATGGTCGATCCAAAGTTTGGAGATGACACCGCAACTCAGTTTATTGCCGGAAATGACGAGGTTGCCAAGGCGGAGGCGACAGGGCTAATTAAGGAGTTTGGATGGGATGTCGAAGATCTTGGGGACATTGAACAAGCATTTTTCCTCGAAACGTTAGCTTCGCTTTGGATAAATTACGGATTCAAGAATAATACCTGGACACATGCTTTCAAGTTTTTGAAACGATAGGGTTGAATATTAAAAAAGAAAAAGGGGAAAAAATATGCCGGAAAGAAGTGCAAAAGCAGAATGGACGGGAAGTTTGTTAGACGGCAAGGGCAAAATGGCCCTTGGCAGCGGGTTATTTGAGGGGGCGTTTTCGTTCAACACCCGAATGGGCGACGAGCCGGGGACGAATCCGGAGGAGCTTTTAGGAGCATCGCTCGCGGGCTGTTATACGATGGCGCTCAATGCCACGCTCGAGAAAAATGGGACGCCGGCGAACAGCGTTCATACCGAGGCCAGGGTGTTTTTAGGCAAGGACGACGCAGGGTTCGTCATCAAACATATCGATCTTGAAACAAAAGCCGATGTTGACGGAATAGAAGATGCAGCATTTCAGGAACTGGCACTGGCAACCAAGAAAGGTTGTCCGATCAGCAAGGCTTTGGCTGCGGTGACAATCAATCTCAAGGCGAGTTTGAGTAGTGGATCAGCTTGAAATCGGACTGCGGAAACTCGGGGTTGTTAGCTGCAAAGCAGCGACATAACTTTAGCCCCAGGTGGAGCCGCAGCGAAACCTGGGGGTTGACGATAAGGTTTTGGAGCCTGTGTAACAGGCGACAGGACGCCGACAAAATAGTCTCGCCTGTTTCACAGGCTTCGGACTTTGCGGTGGCCCCGACTACACATTCCGCTTTCGGCTTCATGTGTAGTTAACGCTATTAAGGCTGCTCCGCAGGCACGAAAAGGTTTGTGATTTCATACTGACCGACTACCCGAATTTGGCAAAAGTTTGATGAAAAAGTTAATATAAATATTACTTAAAAAGGAGCAATAATGGGAAATTTTACAAAAGTAGTAACGGATTCGGCATTTGAAGCCGATGTTTTAGGATCGGACAAACCGGTCCTCGTGGATTTTTGGGCCGAATGGTGCGGCCCCTGCCGCATGATCGCTCCGTCGGTCGAGGCCGTTGCTGAGGAATACGATGGCAAAGCTGGGGTGTTTAAGATGAACGTTGACGAAAATCTCAACGTCCCGCAGCAGTACGGCATTCGCGGCATCCCGACGCTTGTCCTCTTTAAAGGCGGCCAGGAACAGGAGCGGATAGTCGGTGCGGTTTCACGTGACGCGATCGCCAAAGTGATCGAAAAGTACGTTTGATATTTTGCGAACATTAACAACCAAATAAACTGGGCTGTCTGGGAACTTATTTTCAGGCGGCCTTTTTATTTTGATCTGAAGTTAGTTGTCAATGGTTGCGGATTGAAGTTAGCGTACGCACTTTCCATCTCCTTCTCCCCCTCAAATCTAAATGTCCACTGCTACTCTTTGTGCGAAGAAAGAGGCCGTCTTTTCAGACGGCCTCTTTCTTCGATTTAGGTGGCGTGCACTTATTGAGCCACGTCAAAACTAAGCGGCGTATCCGAGTTGATACCCCACTGTTGGAAGAGGAACCCGCTCGACGACTTAAGAACGTAGAATGCGGTAGCCCCAGCGGTGGTGCTCGGACGCCAGATAGCTTGATCAGTTTTACCGTCGCCGTCATAGTCGCCGGGAACCTGGAAATCTGTCGCCCCAATGCCCCAAACTATTCGTGAGAAGCTACCGCCCGAACTAGGCAGATAGTACCAAACAAGCTGCCCGGATTCGACTCGCGTTACGGCAGGGTCGGCCTTGCCATCGCCATCAAAGTCTCCCTGAATAAACGAGTCGGTCGCAAACCTACCAAAATAGGTGGTTGTGTCAGGAGGTCCTGACAGCAGAGTATCGGTACCATAACGGACGTTAAAGGTCGCGATACCGTTGGTGTTATGAAAAACACAAAAATCTGCTTTACCGTCGCCGTTAAAGTCTCCGGGGACAGGGAAATCACCCGATACTCCGAACGGAACGGCGACAGGTCGAAGGGCGAACGGACCGCTTGTCGGGAAATACCAGAAAGTGCCGGTTCCGGTGCTGGTTGAAGGCGGCCGGTAGACGGCGGGATCCGCCTTGCCATCGCCCGTGAAATCACCCGTGATCACCTGGTCGCCAGCTACACCGAAAACAAAGGTCTGTAGCGTGCTGTCGCTGCTCCTGAGAACGTAGAATATAGCCGGTGAGGGTGAATAACGCCAGACCGCAATATCCGTTTTGCCGTCGCCATCGTAATCGGCCGGAATTGCTGTGTCCGAATTCAGTCCGAATAAACGCTGAATTTCTGAATTTCCATTGCTCGGCTTAATATACCATTGAACATTTCCGTTAGCGCCCGCTCCTTGTCTAAGAACACCATAATCGCTACGGCCGTCGCCGTCATAGTCGCCCTTTGCGCGAGCCGCTACCAATTGCCCGCGAATTTCGCCGCCCGGGAAATTTGTCGCCGAGTGGATGTTCATATAAAACAATCCGGCCCTTAAATTTGATACGTCCGTGGCGGTCACAGTAAAAACCTGGTCGACAGTTGAGCCATTCGTACCCGTTGCCGGTGCTAAGTTGAAAAGTACTGGAGCAGTTGCAGTAACCGCCGCCGGTCCGTGAATATGTCCGCTTGTCGAGCCGGGGCCTATGCCAGTCCAATAAAAAGATGCGGTGATCTGGGTCTCGGCATCGTTAAGTACAACGCGGCCAAAGCCAGTGGCCGCCGATGCGTTAGCATTAGGGACTTCATTTCGACCACTAAAATAAGTGATGAAAACTTTCGAGTTTGCCGCTTCCGGAGCCTGAGGTGACTGAGCGTCCTTCAGGGTATCCGAACTACCGTCCTGCGCAACCGCTTGTATGACGAGCGCCAAACTCAAAGAAAGTGTTAACACCAAAAAACTCAGGATAGATTTATTTTTCATGACTCTTACTCGACCGATTTAGAATTTGCAGTTTAGACTTTGGGAACCCCTTACAAACATTCCGATTTCAAATGGATGCAAACGTAACCCGACGAAATAACGAACCTTCTGAAAAGGATACCATAAATTACCAATTTGCTATACCTAAAATTCAAAAAAGTTCCATTATCTGCAATTTATTTTGCTACACTAGGTTCCGTACTGAGAGGTTGTATTCGATGCGGACGTTGTATGTGATTCTGTTGTCGATCGTCGGATTGGGTTTTTGCTTTGCTGTCGAGGCCCAGACTAAGCCCGGCGGCAAGGACGACGTGATTCGCGTCGACACGCAGCTCGTGGACGTTCCGATCGCCGTCAACTCACCCAACGGCTCGCCGGTTCGCGGCCTGAACGCCACTAACTTTATAATTTACGAGGACGGCAAGCGTCAGGAAACGGTCGATTTTTCGGCGACTGCGGCCCCGTTCGAGGTGGCCTTGCTGCTCGACACCTCCGGGTCGGCCCGAGGGGACCTTCAATTGATCCAGCGGTCCGCCCAGGATTTTGTGGCGAGTTTGCGACCGGGCGACCGAGTGTCGATCATTGCGTTCAACACCGAGCGAACATCGACACAGGCCTATGCGGTCAGCGAGATCTTATCGCCGCTGACGGATGACCGAAAAAAACTTAACGACGCGATCGCCCGGGTCAGGACGAGTAACGGGACGCCATATTACGACTCGCTGCTACAGGTCGTCGAGAAAGTTTTTCGCGACGCCCCGAAAGAAGAGTTTCGCGGTCGCCGCGCGTTAGTCGCCTTGACTGACGGCGTCGATTCGACCAGCGCGGCAGATTTTTCCTCTGCCAGACAGGAACTTGGGCAGGCGGGTATCATTTCATTTTTTATCAAGGTCGATACACGTGAATTCTTTGAAAACAGCCTGCTGGGCGATTGCCGGACGGCGATCAGGTTTTCGGATGCTCAGATACGCCGTTATTACCGCAGCTTTGGCCGAGGAGCCAACGTCGAAAAAGCCGTAAATTTTTGCGGGCTCGGCGATTTTGAGCGTTTGGCCATCAGCAAAAAGTTGTACGAGGTGGCCGACACCGAGATGGCGGAACTCGCCCGCCTCTCCGGAGGCCGTGTTTTTCCCGTTGACGACCTGAGCCAGGCCCGGAGCGCTTTCAGAAGCGTTGCGGACGAGATCGGCACTAAATATACGCTCGGCTATTACCCATCCAACGATAAACGCGACGGAACCTACCGCAGGATCAAGGTCGAACTGAAATCCGTACCGGCCGGCACGCAGGTCAGGGCCCGCGAGGGCTATACCGCCCCGGCCAACTAAGAAATTTAGCCACGAATTACACAAATTGCACGTATGAAGATCCTTCCGTATTCGTGACATTCGTGTAATTCGTGGCAAAATCTTTACTTATGACAACGAAATTTGGACGCATCTGTTTGATGGTATTGGATTCGGCGGGCATCGGCGAGATGCCGGACGCGGCGGCGTGGGGCGACGCCGGAGCGCACACGCTCGGGCATATATTTGAGTCGCGCCGGGTAAATTTACCCAATTTGCAAGCGATGGGGATCGGTAACATCACCCCGCTCAAGGGCCTTGCCGCTGTCGAGCATCCAACCGGTTCGTTCGGCAAATGCACGCTCAAATCCGATGGCAAGGACACGACGACCGGGCACTGGGAGATGGCCGGAATTATATTGAAAACAGGTTTCCCGACTTTTCCCGATGGTTTTCCGCCGCGCATTATTCATGAATTCGTGGCTAAAACTTCTGTTCCGGGCGTTCTCGGCAATTACCCGGCGAGCGGCACTGAAATTATCAAAGAGCTAGGTGAGGAACATATTCGAACGGGCAAACCGATCGTTTACACGTCAGCCGACTCGGTCTTTCAAATCGCCGCCCATGAGTACATCGTGCCTATTGACCGCCTCTACGAGATCTGTGAGATCGCCCGGAACATACTGCGTGGCGACGACGAGGTGGCCCGCGTGATAGCCCGCCCTTTCCTCGGCGAAAACGCGGCAAATTTCAAACGCACCGAAAATCGCCACGATTACGCTGTGCCACCGCCATCCGACAATCTATTGCCGTTATTGAAAAATGCAGGGCTTGATGTTGTCTGCATCGGCAAGATCGCGTCCATTTACAATGGAATGGGCGTCACACAGGACCTGTCCGCCAAGAATAATGAGCAGACGATCGATCAGACGATCAATGCCCTCAACGCGGACTCCACGGGATTGATTTTCAGCAATCTGGTCGATTTTGACATGCTCTACGGCCACCGCCGCGATACCGAGGGATATGCAAAGGCCCTCGAACACTTCGACAGCCGTCTACCCGAGATCATCGACGCGTTAAGGGCGGACGACCTCCTCATCATGACCGCCGACCACGGCAACGACCCGACGAAAGAGGGAAGTGACCACACCCGCGAATACGTACCGCTGGTTGTCTATGGCAAATCCGCGAAAGCCGGAGTCAATCTCGGAATTCGCCAATCTCTTTCGGACATAGGGCAGACGGTTGCGGAGAATTTCGGCCTGCGAATCGCTGACGGCGTTAGCTTTTTGCAGGAATTGACGTAATGTTTGAGAAGATACGTGACAAAATGCGTGATCTGATTCGCTCGCTGGAATACGTGATGACGATTCACGGCGAAGAGGAAATGGAGAATGACAAACTCTCGATACTTGATGTTGAAAATGCCATACTCACCGGCGAGATCATCGAACGTCAACGAGACGAAAATACCGCCGAATCGAAATATCTCGTCGTGGGCAAAACTCTTGATGACTTAGACATCACGGTTGTGGCAAAATTAGGGCCTACGGGCAAGTTGGTTATTATTACTGTCTATCGAGAAGAAGATGAATACGAAAACTGAAACGATGAAGTGCGATAATTGTGGTAAATCGGGGGCAAGAGTTATTTATGTCAGCCGAAGCTATGGAACGGGAAGGGATCTTTTAGTGATCGAGAACGTTCCTGTTGTTTCATGTCCGCAATGTGGCGAGAGTTATCTGACCGCCCGGACGCTTCGCGGGATCGATAACATCAAACGCAACCGTTCAAAGGTTGCATCGACACGCTGCGTGCCCGTTGCGGCGTTTGTTTGATCAATCTCACGGCTAACAAACCTCTATTTAAGTCCCACAAAATCCGCCAAGGCCGAATCGCTATCAACGAACACGGTTCGCGGAGCATAACGATAGAGTCTCGACCCGATAGTGACGGTATATGTCTCATTCGTGCTGACCACCGCTCGCGGTCTTGACATGTGGCCATTTCGATTATCGCCAAAGACCAAATTGGTTTAGAATCGAACAACAATAAAAACCAGAAAAGGAACCATATAAAAAAATATGATGCGTAGAGCTATCAGTCTGTTCTTTGTCCTTTCGATAATTATCCAGTCGGCCTTTGCGCAAGGAGCGAAGGACGAGCTTGCGGCTTACAACGACCCGCCTTCACGGCTGCGGGGGGTGATCGAGAAGTATGACGACGATGTTGGGTTTCTCAACCGATTTTATTCGGCTCAGACGTCGCCAAAGCGGGCGGCGCGGTTTAAGCAGATCTATTCGGACGAACTGGCGCTGCTTGCGGGGTTGAATTTTGACGCACTAAATCATGACGAGCAGGTCGATTACATTCTTTTCAAAAATTATCTCGATCACGAAATAAAAGAGCAGGAAAGGGCTACGGCGCAGCTTGCTGAGATGGCTAGCCTCATCCCTTTTGCAGCGACGATCAATGATCTTGAGGACACTCGGCGGTCGCTCAAGGACATCGACCCGGCGAAAATGGCTGCGACGTTAAATGACATGGCGAAGCAGATCGCGGCTACGCAGGCTGCGTTTTCGGGGCCGAATGCGGCAAAGCCCAAACGGACGGTTGCAAACCGGGCGGTCCGCACGGTTGACGGCCTCAAGCGTACGCTGCGAAATTGGTACACGTTCCATAACCTTTACGATCCGGTCTTTACGTGGTGGTGTTCGTCACCGTACAAGTCGGTTGACGACGCGCTGGGTAAATATTCGGCGTTTATTACTACCAAGCTTGTCGGCATCGCACCGGACGACAAGGTGACGATCATTGGCGACCCGATCGGTCGTGACGCTCTGATTCAGGAATTGCAGTACGAGATGATCCCGTACACGCCCGAGGAACTGATCGAGATCGCGAATAAGGAATTTGCATGGTGCGAGACCGAGATGAAAAAGGCTTCGCGCGAGTTGGGCTATGGCGACGACTGGAAAAAGGCTCTCGAAGCCGTTAAACAAAAATACGTCGAACCCGGGAAACAGCCGGCGATGATCCGCGATCTGGCCTATCAGGCGATAGATTTTGTCGAGAAAAATGATCTGGTCACCGTTCCTAAGGTCGCCCGCGACGGTTGGCGGATGGAGATGATGACGCCGGAGCGGCAATTAGTTTCGCCGTTCTTTTTAGGCGGCGAGACGATCCTTGTTTCATATCCGACGGACGGCATGACGCACGAGCAAAAAATGATGTCGATGCGTGGTAACAATCCGCATTTTTCGCACGCGACCGTTTTTCATGAACTCATACCCGGTCATGAATTGCAGGGATATATGAGCCAGCGTTACAGGCCGTATCGCGGAGATTTTCGTACGCCGTTCTCGGTCGAGGGCTGGGCGTTGTATTGGGAATTTCTGCTGTGGGATATGGGCTTTGACAAATCGCCGGAGGACAAGATCGGTGCTCTGTTTTGGCGTATGCACCGCTGTGCCCGCATCATTTTTTCGCTCAATTTTCACCTGGAGAAGATGACGCCTCAGGAATGTGTCGATTTCCTCGTCGACCGCGTCGGCCACGAACGCGACAATGCCGCCGCCGAGGTCCGGCGTTCGTTCGGCGGCGATTACGGGCCTCTATATCAGCTTGCCTATATGATGGGCGGGCAGCAGTTTTACAGTATGCACCGCGAACTGGTCGATTCGAAAAAGATGACGAACAAGCAGTATCACGACGCGATCCTGCACGAAGGCCAGATTCCGGTCGAGATGGTGCGGGCGATCCTGACGAACCAGAAACTGACGAAGGATTTTAAGACAAATTGGCGTTTCTATAAGGAACGGGGGAATTAACTGCAAGAATGCGGTTGACTACCGTTATACCTTACATGAAACCAACACTTATATTTACGCTATTGATCATTTCGATTGCCTCAGTTGCTCAGGCACAGCGGCATTCAAAATTGAGCGGCGCGGCAAAGATTTGTGATCAGATTGCGACGGAATTCTCGCTCGGAAGCCTTAGAAGTTACGATTCAAAGCATCTCATCAACGGCCGCTTTAAACTGCTAATCGAACATTCGATCTACGACACCGCGAGCGGCGGAAAAGAGTTTGAGTCGCGATATTTCCGCTCGTTCTCGGCCTTTGAAAGGTGGATGAAAAAAGAAGAGCGTCAGCCTGGATTTCCGGTACGTATTGGGTGGCCGCTGACCGGATGCCGCAATGGACGATGCACTTTCTTCGAGGACGGCGGCATTTCGCATAACCACGTTTATCTTAAAAGGATATATTACGGCTACAAAAATAAGCGTTTGTATATCAAGACCATCCAACTTTTGTACGGCTAAACATTTTTTCTTATTGTGCGTAAGATATACGCACTCAAAATCATGAAAAACTTAAGACCTACATATCTCCAACTCATTGTTCTCATTCTGTTTGCAAGTTCGCTCGCGTTTGCTCAAACGACGGGCAAATCGCTCATCGATGAGAAAAACGTCCGTGCCGAAATGGGATTTCTCGCAAGTGACGCGATGCAGGGACGCGGCAGCGGCACGGGGTACGAGCGGATCGCGGCGGAGTATATCGGATCGCAGTTTTACCAGTTCGGACTCGATCCGGCAGGTGAACCGGGCTGGGATGGAAAGCCTTCGTATGTTCAAACGGTCGAGGTGAAGAGACCACCTCGACTAGACGCCTTAAAGTGGGGTCCAACTGAAACAAGCCCATTTACGCTTGGCAAAGATTGGCTCGCCTTAACTATCTCATCCGCCGATATTAGCGGTCCTTTGAGAAAAATTACTTTGGCAGGTAGCGTTTCCCCCGGTGAGATTGTCTTCGTCAATCTGTCGGATACGGACACGCAGCAATCAATCCAGCCTAAAATCGCCGAATTTTTTAAAGAAGGCGCATCTGCGGTGCTGGTAAGGGCCAGTAGCGACATGAAGGAACGGTGGTCGCAACTGTCTGATAGAAAGCCCGCGATGTCTCAAAGGGGTAATGTTCTGGTACTAAGCGATGATGCCGCCGGGGTAGTGTCTAATTTCGCCGACGGAACTCCCATTGCGGTTCACGCCAAGTTTGGCGAACCAGAGAGAACTCATACATGGAATGCGATGGGAAAAATTACCGGCAGCGATCCAAGCCTGTCCTCGGAGATAATATTGTTGACCTCGCATCTTGATCATTTGGGAGTACGTGCTAACGCACCAGGGGATGACAAGATTTTCAACGGAGCCGACGACGACGCGTCGGGATCGGTCGCGGTCCTCGAAATGGCCCGCGTGCTCGGTTCCGGCAAAAAGCCGAAGCGTACGGTCTATTTTGTCTGTTTCGGCAGCGAAGAGGCGGGTGGCTATGGAGCCGGGTGGTTCGTCAACAATATGCCGTTTCCCAAAGACAAGCTGGTTGCCAATCTGGAATTCGAAATGATCGGGCGGCCGGATGACAAGGTCAAGCCTGATGAACTTTGGCTGACGGGCTACGAGCGCTCAAACCTGGGGCCGGAACTTGCGAAACGCGGGGCCAAGCTCGTTCGGGACCCGCATCCCGACCAGAATTTCTTTCAGCGGTCGGACAATATCCAGCTTGCGAGGGCAGGGGTCATTGCTCACACCGTTTCGAGTTTTGGCCTACATACCGATTATCACAAAGCGAGTGACGAGATCAGGACGATCGATTTCGTTCATATGACACGGTCGATCAACTCGATGGTCGAGCCCGTCCAGTGGCTAATTAACTCAGACTTTAAGCCCGCGTGGAACGCCGGCGGAAAGCCATAAGAAATTAGCCACGAATGCACGAATGAAGCCACCGGAAAGGCTATCCGTATTCGTCTATTCGTGGCTAATTCTTATCTGGCGAATCGATGCCCGAGCAGCGTTACGGGGATAAAGATTAGCAAGCCTACAACAATGAACCACATTGGCTGGCCCGGCAGCATCAAGATATTTGCGACCATTCCAAGCTCGAGGAGAACTCCGATGACAATTGGCAAGCTAAGGCCCGGGCTCTCGCGGCGGCTCATTTTGGTGACAATAAATCCGCCGACAAATGACGCCAGAATGTAACCGACAAGCACAATGACGTAGGCGGTCATCGGCCCGTTTGCCATATACTCACGAAGAGCGGCCGGGTCCTTCATAACGGCATCGCCAGGCGGTGCTAAAACAATAGAATTGCCCATTTCGACGATCATCATGATCGCGACGGCAACGATCCACGCGACGACAACGGCAAGTATCTTACGTCCCATTTCGAACCTCCTAAGATCTGATTTGTTGGACTAACGGATTCTCACTTTGTATACCCGAAACATTGGCAAGTCAAGCCAAAACCATTCGAACCTCGCGGCAGCGGAATCGCCAGCCCAGTTCAGATTGACTCAATTTAAGTCGGTCAGACTGACCGAAACCGATAATATGGCGAGGGCCGAATATCCTCATTTCTCCTCAAACCCAATAGATATGGGCTAATAGCGTACTTTTGGTTCTTGGCATGGTCATTGCAAAAGGAACTGCGGGTTCGCCCCACTTGAATTTAGAATGCTCGATAGAGCACCGAAATTTATGAGCACCAAACGACTACCGATTGTAGTGACCTACTTGCTGATATGGACATTGCTTTTCTCGACGCTGGCATTCGGCCAGGCCGAGGAACGGCGTGTTTCGGCGGATAATACCGATACCAGCCAAACTGAAACGCCGTACTCGGCGTTTTTTATGGAGGTCGCCGGCACTATCGAGGCCGGTCAGGGCTACACCCGTGAAGTTCAGGCGATCAGCGTGCCTTAGCGTCATCTGCCGGTAAAAGCCCGGTATTGATTGACGATCAAGGCTACGCTCGCGAAGCCGTCATTCAAGCCGTTGCGACACGTCTCGCGGAAGGTGCGAGCGGCAAGCGATTGTACCGCGTCAATTGGAACGCTGTAGTTGGAGCCGCGCGCGATGATAAAGAATTAGGTGTCATCGTGGACGGGATATTGAGATATGCGGTGGTATCCAAAGGTAAGATGGCGATATATCTTGACGACATCGTAAAATAGAACAGATGAAGAGGCTCAAAGATTTTGGTTGAAAAAAAACAAAGTTTACTTCATAATGATTCTTGCCGATCTCTCTGTCGGTAAGTTTCACGTTTACATGCGACTACCGCCGCCCGCCGTTACATAGCCGCTCTGGCTTTCGAAATAATGCAGCGAAAAGACACCTACGTTAATATCATGCTCGCCGTGCTAACGCCGCTTGCTCTCGGAGCGGTTTGGTGGGCTGCTTCCGGTATTGGCTCCGCACGTATCGAATCAGGTGTCATTACTCTGACGGTTTTAACTGTTTTTTGTAGTTGCTACCTTCGCATCCAATTGCCGAGAGTAAGCATATATTTAACTATCTCCGATGCTTTGATAATGCTCGCGATACTCATGTACGGCGGCGAGATAGCGGTCATGATTGCGGTCATCGAAACGGCGGCTGCATCGGTAAACCTAATGCGGCAAGGCGTCGCCATTCGGGTTAAGACTCACCTTATAAATGTTTCCGTCGCGACGCTAGCGGTTTTTGCCGCGGCCAAGGCAGTCACGCTGATATTTCCGTCTCCCGAACTCATACTACAGCGTGGGGAGCTGACTAGCCTCATTTGGATTCTCGGCGTGATGGGATTGTCGCTATTCCTTGTTAATTCGATACTTGTCGCGATCTATTCGTCGATTAAGAGCGAGAGACCGTTTTGGCGCGTATGGACGGGAAATTGTTCGGATTCCGTCATGATGTATTTATCGGGGGCGGTGATTGCGGGCTTTCTTGTAAAAGCTGTCGATCAAAACAATTTAACACTGTTCGCCGCCGTTATCGGTGGGTTTGGCATCGTCTATCTCACGTTTCGCCATTTTGTCGAAGATGTCAAGAAAACCGTCGAGAAGGCCAAGCAGGCCGAGCGCGCGCGGGCCGAACAAGCCGAGGGGCACGTACACGAGCTTGAGCATTACGTCGCCGAGCTTGAACGCAGCGGCTCGGCATTGCGGGAGAGTCACGAAAATTTTCGGCACGCAGCCTATCACGATGCTCTCACCGGTCTGCCGAACAGAAACTTTTTCATCGATACGCTGAGAGAATTGCTTCAAAAGAGCCGAGAAAATCTGGAGAGCAATTTTGCCGTACTGTTTCTGGATCTCAATCGTTTTAAGACGATCAATGACAGTCTTGGGCATTCGATAGGCGACCGGCTGATCAAAAATGTTGCAAAACGGTTGTCCGGCATGGTCCGCGACGAGGACATGGTCGCCCGTTTTAGCGGGGATAAGTTCGGCGTTATTCTCTGCGATCTTTTGAGTAAGGAAGAAGCCACCAGTTTTGCCGACCGGTTGGCCCGGCGTCTGGCTGAGCCGTACACGCTCGATGGACGGCAGGTTTTTACGAGCGCCAAGATAGGTATAGCCTACGGCAACTCAAAGTATCCCGAGGCTGAGGATATCATTCGCGACGCCGACATTGCGATGTATCATTCGAAAGATCACGAGGAAAACTACGTTATTTTCGACCAAAAGATGCACATCCGGGCGGTCACGCGGCTACAGCTTGAGACCGACCTTCGGTTTGCGATCGAGAGAAATGAGTTTGAGCTTTACTATCAGCCGATAGTCGGGCTTGATGATTCTTCGCTTGTCGGCTTTGAGGCCCTTGTCCGTTGGAACCACCCGCAACGTGGATTAGTTCCGCCAAATGAGTTTATTCCGATCAGCGAGAGCACCGGCCTGATAATTCCCATGACGGTTCAGATCCTGAATTCGGCTTGTAAGCAAGTCGTCGCATGGCAGCATCGAAGCCCAAGCGGTAAACCGCTGAGCATCGCCGTAAATCTATCGGGCAAACATTTTGGGCATCCTGCGCTGGTCGAACAGATAAAGACAGTTCTCTCGGAAACCGGTATCGATCCGTCATATCTCAAACTGGAACTGACAGAAAGCGCGGTCATGGAAAACGCCGAAACCGCCATCCTGATGCTCAAGCAGATCAAAGAGACTGGCGTACAGATCAGCATCGACGATTTTGGAACTGGGTATTCAAGCCTTAGCTATCTGCACAGGTTCCCGATCGACCTGCTCAAGGTTGACCGATCCTTTGTTAGCGCGATGGAGGAAAATACCGAAAATGGCGAAATCGTCAGGACGGTCATTGCATTGGCCAAAGCATTGAAACTAAAGGTGGTTGCCGAAGGTATCGAGAGCGTTCACCAGTTTCACCAATTGCGGATCTTGGGCTGCGAATATGGCCAGGGCTACCTTTTTTCTAAACCGCTGCCCGTCGCTGAGATCGAACGTTTGCTTGACGATAATACGCGTTGGCAGAACATATTGCCCGCCAGCAACGCAACAGTAGTGCCGCAGTCCCGGGAAGTTTCTCAACTTAGACTGGCACAGTAGACTAAGATTTCAATCTGCGTAAACGGGCGGCTTCTCATTAAGTGGGTAGGCCGTTTCGTACGTGTGGGCAAAATTTAACAGGGCATCCTCGGACCAGAAATTACCTACCAGCTGGACGCCGACCGGCAATCCGTCATTCGAGAGCCCGCACGGTATGCTGATGGCTGGAACACCGGCCAGATTAGCCGATACCGTATAGATATCGTTCAGATACATCGCGAGCGGATCGTCCGATTTTTCACCTATTTTGAACGCGACCGATGGCGAGGTCGGCGTCAGGATCGCGTCGCATTTTGTAAATGCCGCAACGTAATCGCGTTTGACCAATGCCCGGACCTTCTGCGCTTTTGAATAATAGGCGTCGTAATACCCGCTTGACAGCACATACGTGCCGAGCATGATGCGGCGCTTGACCTCGGGCCCGAAACCCTCCTCGCGAGTTTTGAAGTACATTTTTCGCAACTCGTCCGACTCATCGGCACGAAAACCGTAACGGACGCCATCGTATCGGGCAAGATTTGACGACGCCTCGGCGGTCGCGATGATGTAGTAAACGGCGATGCCGTATTTGGCGTAGGGAAGTTCAATATCCACCCTTTTGGCACCGAGACTCACAAAATTATCGATAGCAGCGTAAACCTTTTCGCGGACATCAGCATCCATCCCGTCGCCCAATAGCTCGCGCGGCACGCCGATAGTTTTGCCTTCGATGCTATTTGTTATGTTGGCGATGTAATCGGACACGGGAACATCCGCCGAGGTCGAGTCGAGCGGATCCCGTCCCGCAATCACACCCAGCACCTCAGCGATATCACGCGAAGTTTTGCCAAAAATACCAATACTATCGAGAGATGACGCAAACGCGACAAGGCCGTATCGCGAAATGCGGCCGTATGTCGGTTTAAGGCCGCCTATGCCGCACAACGAAGCCGGCTGACGGACGGAGCCGCCGGTCTCAGAACCCAAAGCCACTCGAACAACACCCGAAGCAACGGCTACAGCCGAGCCACCGGAACTGCCGCCCGGCACACGCGTCACGTCCCACGGGTTTTTGGCCGGCCCAAATGCTGACGATTCGTTCGACGAACCCATGGCGAATTCATCCATGTTCGTCTTGCCGACCACGATCGCCCCTGCCGCATTCAGCCGCGAGATCGCGGTCGCGTCATATTGAGCCCTGTAATTATGCAGGATGCGCGACCCGCACGACGTGCGCATGCCTTTGGTGCAGATGTTGTCTTTAACGGCGACGGCCAGGCCGCGAAGTTTCTGTTCGCCCGTCTTAGAATCGATCTCGGCAGCGCGTGCCAAAGCATTTTCCCGCTCGATCGAGAGGAACGAGTTAAGTTCGGGGTTGAGTTTCTCGGCATTGCCGAGAACCTTTTCTATATCTGAAACAACGGACATAAATATCAATTAGAAACCTGGTGGACATCATCAATTAGCCAGACGTCTTTCTGATTCACGGCCTCAACGTTTACTTCTTTTTGCACTGTTTTGGTGTCGTCTCGCCAATAGATCTGCACCTGCACATTCGCTTTATTTGGCTGGGCAGCTTCGCATTTTCCAATCTTGAACGTTTTAGGAGGCTCTTCCGAAAATGTAAAATAGTCTATTTTCGTTGGCGGCAAACCAGTTGCGTCAACCATGAGTTTCTTGTAAAAATTTTCTGTTAAGTATCGCTGACGCATTTTTAAATTCTCCGCCGTCGGATGCATGTCGTTGCCAAAATGGAACGAGTAAAACTGTTTCACCGCGTCACGCGCCTGCGTGCATTCAGGCTTTTCGAGGCTTGGAATACTGCACCCGGCAATGATGAATGCACAATGCACAATGCACAATTGAAGGAGACGATTCTTAATTTTGCATTGTGAATTATACATTTTGCGTTGTTAAAGCACTTTCGGAACCTGAAAATGACCCGCAACAGCCGACGGAGCCTCGCTAAGAGCTGCCTGCTGGCCGAGCGAGTCGATAACGACATCTTCTCGAATCGTTTTCGTAGCCTCGCCTTCGGCCGTCAAACCGCCGAGCATCGGTTCGATATTATCCGTATCGAGCTCGTTCAATTGCTCAATGTACTTGACGATATCCACCATCTGCGGTGTGTAAAGGGCTACTTCTTCGTCCGATATCTCGAGATGAGCGAGCTTTGCTATTTTTCTAACGTCCATATGAATAAGTGATTTGAAATTTCAAATTTCAGATTTGCGATCAGCTATCGGCTTCACTTTGTTTTGCCAAGTAAACATTGGCAGCACTCAAAAATTGTTCCCTCAGCTTTTCATCAGCTATCACGTCGGCTGCGGCCACGAGCGACGGCGATACTTTCAACGACCGATCTTTGTTGGTATCGGCTTTCTCCCTTGAAGCAAGATCGGAATTTACGGCCTTTTTGTCGATCCGAAACTCAATAAACTTTACGGTTCCCTGACCGAGCGAGCCGTTTAACTTAGCGAGCATCTGCGGGCTCAGATCTTCCAGATGCCGCTGCCATGTTTGGTCGGCGACGGCGACGACTAATCGATTTTCAAAAAACTCCATCGGTGAAATCCGCTCACGTAACAGTTGGCCCGCGCATCTTTGCCATGCGGCGAATACGACAGCCTTGTCAATGCTTTCGTTCGCTCCCAATCCGCTTAAAACAGCAGGAATTGCACCAAAAAGCTGCTCCATTTGTGATTTACCGCCAATCAACTATCATTTTAGACGAGATTTCGCCGAAATGCGAAAACCGAATAAATGATGATAGATCTACCAAAACTGGTGCTCGCATCGGGCAGCCCGCGGCGTTCGGAGATTTTGAACTCGGTCGGGTGGAAATTTACCAAACATGTCGCCGACATCGACGAAACCGAACTGGCGGGCGAGGCACCCGATGATTATGTTCTCCGCCTCGCGCGTGAAAAGGCCGAGGCGGTGGCCGCGAATTTTCCAAACGCGATAGTACTTGGCGCCGATACGACCGTGGTCATCAATGAGCAGATAATCGGCAAGCCAATTGATCTCAATGACGCGAGGCGAATGCTGACGATGCTGGCCGGCAACTGGCACGAGGTCCTGACCGGCGTCGCCATTGTCGAAAATGGCGAGACCCGCTCCGCACTGCAACGGACCCGGGTCAAATTCGCGCGAATGACTAACGCCGAGATCGCTTTCCTCGCCGAACGTGGCGACCCACTGGATAAAGCCGGAGCCTATGCCGTGCAGGCCCAGGCGGCGCTATTTATCGAGGGCATAGAGGGCGACTATTGGAATGTCGTCGGGCTGCCGGTCAGCCTGGTATATCGCCTTGTCGTAGAACACGCTGACTAGCCTGTTCATCCGGCCGGGGCATATTCAAGTTGAGTTTTACCGAGACCGGGCGACAGACTTGGCAATCTGTCGTAATCAAAGAATTCTGTCTATCGCCTTTGAGATAGGGATCGTCACGTCGAATTTTGGGTCGATGCCGCCAAAGGGCTCGCCGACTTGCTTTCCGGTCCTATCAAG
The DNA here is from genome assembly GCA_025362075.1 of Chloracidobacterium sp. Lineage (GTDB taxonomy): Bacteria > Acidobacteriota > Blastocatellia > Pyrinomonadales > Pyrinomonadaceae > OLB17. The sequence continues at coordinate 29,457 of JANYIL010000200.1, read as the reverse complement.
TATCACAAACGACGGGACCTGATCAATATCGTATTTTCTCAGGGTCACCGCACCATCCGAGTCGCGAAGGACGGGGATGCCTAGCTTGTTCAAAGCCGCGAATTTGCGGATGTCTTCTGTGTCTTTAAAGTTTCTCGATTTTGCATTTGTTGAGTCAGTCGCAACAAAGTAAAAAACCACATCTTTACCAGCATATTTCTTGATCAGGGCATTGGTATAGTCAGCCTGCTTGGCCGATAACGGAAGCCATGCGGCACCGACGGCCAGGACAACTACCTTGCCCCGCTGGTTGTCGAGATCGACGCGTCCACCGTCGAGCGTCATCAAAACGGTCTGTGCGGCGGCGGCGGCTGAAAACATGATCGTGAGACTCAAAACTGCAATGAAACCTTTTATCGTTCTCATAATTTCACGAACCGCACACACCGGTGCCGTTCACTGGTAATTAGATGCAACTTTGAGACCAATCTACTGCTTTGCGGTTTAGGATGACATTATCTATCAACCGAACGCCCCCCAAAACTACGGCGGTTGCTATTAACGCTTCTTCATCTCCAACCCTTTCAATGGGTTGCAGCGTTTCGCGGTCAACGACGGCAACATAGTCTACTTTGGCAAGCGGCTCGCCGGAAATGCGATTTCTGACGATTTCAGTCAGAATCGCGGCATTTCGTTCGCCTTTTTTGAAAGCGATCTTGGCCTCGCGTAATGCATCGATGATGACGGATGCCTTTTGAAATTCCTCTTCGGACAGCAATGTGTTGCGAGACGATAGGGCGAGACCTGACTTTTGGCGGACCGTTGGAATAACTACGATCTCAGTCTCAAAGCCAAGGTCGAGCGTCAGACGTTTGATCACGGCGACCTGCTGCGCGTCTTTTTGTCCAAAGAATGCGAGGTTCGGGCGAACGGTATTGAACAATATCGTGACCACGGTCGCGACGCCGCGAAAATGTCCGGGCCGTGACGCGCCTTCGAGCATTTCGGTTACGCCCTCGACATTTACATAGGTCGAAAAACCTGTTGGGTAAATCTCTTCGACATCGGGAGCAAAAATGTAATCTACGTCATACTCGGCCAGTAAAGCAGCATCAAAGGTCAAATCGCGGGGATATTTTTCGAGGTCCGATTTATCGTTAAACTGCGTCGGATTTACAAAAATCGAAACGATCAAAATGTCACATCGCTGCCTGGCCTCCTCGACCAGCTTCAAATGTCCGGCGTGAAGCGACCCCATCGTCGGCACAAGCGCCACAGTTTTCGCGTCACGCCGCAGCTTGCGCGAGATCGAGAACATTCGTTGCCGGCGGTTGATGATTTCCATTATTCTTGGGTTTCCGGAAAATCCTTGTCAATAATCTGATGAATTCGTTCTGAAAGCGGCTTTACTTTGGTAGTCGCAGCACCCCAAATGATGTCCAAATCAAGTGAAAAATACGCATGAACAATGACGTTACGAAATGAGGTCATTGTCTGCCATTCAATATCCCCGTACCGCTCTTTTGTCTCGGGAGTAAGTTTTGAGGCCGCTTCGCCAATTATTGCAAAATTATAGTTTATGGCGTTCTGAAGCATGGTATTAACGAGAAACTCTTGCTCGGAAACGGCCTCGACGTAACTCGCGACTAAGTCTGCTGCATCTGCAATATCGAGCAAGAAGTTGCGGTCATCCCTCATATATTGGAAGTGCCTCTGCCAGAACTGCAGCTTTTATCCTAGGCTTGAGCCCGGTTTTAGTAACGAGATCGACTTTCGTCCCGATTATTTCTTCCAAATCAATCTGCATTCGCGAATACTCAAATAATGTGATGCCAGAATTCGGGATAAACTCAACCATTAAATCAAAATCGCTGTCTGCACGAGCATCCCCGCGGGCTCGCGAGCCGAAAAGACAAAGCTCGCGAACTTTGTTCTTTTTACAAAGTTCGGCGATCTTTCTTTTTGTCTCTGCACAAAACTGCATCATTTTGCTGCCATTTCCTTTTTCGTCTCGGCCGTCAGGCCGTATGACTCGTCGTCGCTAGGATATGCGCCGGATTTTACGTCGGCGGTCCATGTATGGATGGCGTCGGTCATTACCTGCCGAAGGTTTGCGTATTGGCGGACAAATCGCGGCTGGCGGCCGAACGTCATGCCCATCAAATCGTGAAGCACCAGCACCTGAATGTCGCATTCGAGCCCGGCACCGATGCCGATCGTGGAGATCGAAAGCTCCCCCCTGATCATTGCCGCAACCTCGCGGGGGACCAGTTCGAGAACGATGGCAAACGCTCCCGCCTCCTCAAGCATTTTGGCGTCTTCGATCAGCAGTTTTGCCTGCTCGGCCGTACGCCCTTGCACGCGGTAACCGCCCATTTTATAGACCGATTGGGGCGTTAATCCGATGTGGGCGACGACGGGGATTTCCTCGCTCACCAGCCTTTTTACGAGCGGCACGCGGTTGCGACCGCCTTCGAGCTTGACGGCCTCGGCACCGCCGTATTTCATCAGCCGCAGGGCGTTGCGGACGCTTTCGTCCTCATTGACGTGATACGTGCCAAAGGGCATATCGCACACGACCATCGCCCGCTCGGTGCCGCGTTTGACGGCGATGCAGGCCGAAAGGATCTCCTCGATCGACACAGGGATCGTGTTGCCGTAGCCGTGGATGACGTTCCCGATGCTGTCGCCGACCAGGATAATGTCGACTCCGGCCTCATCGACGATACGGGCCGTCGGGTAATCATACGCCGTCAGACAGACGAGTTTTTGCCCATTTTCCTTGGCCGTGCGGATAGCCGGGAGATAAACTTTGCCTTCTTTGTCGGGTTGAAGATACGCCATAAAGTTCTATCAAGAATAGCGTTTCGGTGGGTTTTAGTCTAGCTATTAGGCGAAGCAGCAATCAGCGATCAGCGGTCAGCACTCAGCAGCCAAAACCAAAATTCAAACCCAAAATCCAATACCAAAAAGCGAAGCGCTACTGCCGACTGCCGACTGCGGACTGCTAAACCGGCTTCCACCGTATCACCTCGCTCGTGTCTTCGCATTCGGCCAGGAGATCGGCTATTTCCTTTTGGAGAACGGGATGGACAAAATTCGGTGCGATCTTGGACAGCGGTTTGAGGACAAATCGCCGCAAATGCAGCCGCGGATGAGGAATGATCAGAAAATCGCTTTCCATCTGCGTATGCCCGAAAAAAAGGATGTCCAGATCGGCCGTACGCGGTTTATTCAAGGCCTTATCCGTACGCCCGAGCAGGTATTCGATACGCAGAAGCCGGGCCATCATTTGCGAAGGCGTCACGTTTTTTACGTGTATCTCGGCGACCATATTTAGAAAATATGAGTCGCTCTCGATCTCGACCGGCTCAGTCTCGTATATCCCGGACAGCTTATTGACGTGAAAGCTCGCCTCCATCAGCCCGCGAACGGCCATCAGCAGATTGCCCGCCCGGTCGCCGAGGTTTGACCCGAGGCCTATGTATGCGATTGTAAAGTCATTGTCCACTTGGGTTGCTGGATAATAATCGAACGAAACGCCCGCATTGTCAACGCACGTTTCGCTGTCCCAACTGTCCGAAATTTCGTGGGACAGGCTTAGCGTTGTAAACAAACGGCTTGTGCCCTGTTGTCCCAACTGTCCCACTGTCCCAACGTTTTTTTGCGAACCGCGATCGTGTCCCGCTGTCCCACCTTGTCCCTCGAGTTTTCGAAAAAAACTTTTCGGCTCCAGATCCGGACCTTGCAAAACAGGATATTTTCAAAGAACAAGGTCGCCGTACGCCAAGGTACGGCTACCGGTTCTACATCCTTGCATGTATCGAAACAGATTTAAATGCTATTTTGCGGGCTTTGACGTATTTTGCGGATTTTGCCGATCGCTGGGTTCGTAAGTTTCGGAACCGTCGAAGACGGTGGAATATTTGCAGCCCACATCGCAAGATGTGGGCTCGTCACAACCAACAAACAGAACCGTCGAAGACGGTGACATAAAGCCCGAACATCCAATGCAATTTATGCCGCCGTTTTCAACGCTCGTGTTTTCGGGATGTTCGCGGTTCCCACAGTTTGCACTGTGGGCTACAAATATGGCGTCAGCTTCGCTGACTGAAAACGATCGCCAACCGAATATCTTGCGTGAATGGGCTAACCGACTGTGCGATTTCCGACTATTGCTTTTTCGGCGAGGGAAACATGTTGCGATCCGTATCCATTTCGAGATGGGTCGTCGTGTGTTCGGTAACACTTAATGGCCGCCCGATCAGGTCATCCGTTTCGTAAAATGATCGCCGGGGCTGGAGATAGTCGGCCTGTCCCGGCGGGAGTGCCGCCGGCCCGCCTCTCTTATCAAGAGCCTTGAGTCCCTTTGCGTGAATAAGACGCGAAATCCCTGTTCCGACCAGCAGGAATCCAAACGCCAGCATAAACAGTGAGAAAGTCAGGCCGCGCTCCGAAAGTACAAAAGCCAAGGCCGAAACGACAAACAACCCGCCGCCCATTATCAGGCCTCTTATGCCCCGGCTAAAAAGCTCGATCTGTTGTTCAGCAATGGACATCGGAGCGGCCTCCGTCCTGCCGGACAAACGCCGGCCGCGAGCGTTGGTTGCAGGAGCAAGCGCATTACTCACATCCGCCCCGCAGCCGCGGCAAAATTTGGTTTCATCGGCATTTTGCGATCCGCATTTTGGACAAAACATAATGACCTGCTTCTCAAACCTTTACGTTTCCAAGGCGGTTAAGGTTCCACAGGTTTCGAGGCGGCCTCAACCGTCTTTCCGCCTTTGGCGGCAGATAGCCACGCCGTTCACGGCGTGGTAGGAAGCGGAATGTGATTTTAGCCCGTTTCAACGGGCTTAAATTGGACTGGCTTAAGCCGAAGGAGGTAAGGACGTTCAAACGCCCTTGCTAATCTTGTCGGACATTACCACGGCGTAAACGACGTGGCTATCTGCCCTGCGGGAAAGCCTCGTGAACGAGGCTGATCTCAACAGACCGGCTATCGGCGTAGGGGTTACTTGTGATTTGGCAAAGGGCAAAGTCACCGCGACCGGCGTCGGCCAGAACCACAGCCGGCCGCAGTTTTGAATTTGAAAGGTCGGAAAATGGGAAGGGAACTAAGACTACTGCTCCAACTGTAGGTGTGACCATGCCTCGTCTTCTTCGTCTCTAAGCCAGTCGGTGGCAAGAGACTGTTCGCTGAGAAACTCAGTTTCAGAAACCTTCGGCTCTTCCTCAAGGATCATTACGAGCGCCCGGCGGCTCTCTTTTAGATGAATTTCCGAAAGAAGTCTGACTGTCCCGGTCTCACTCACAACTGCCTCAAGCGTTTGAATCATATCGAAATAATTATGAGGAACATTGTGTTGAAAGTAAAGAATATTAGTGGTCAGCGGTTTCAAGGCAACTTTAGCCGATTTTCCGTACATCGAGCGGCGTTGTTGGCAGAGATCTATTGAACGCGAGTCGGATCAGACTTCCTTTGCTCTATTTCTTGACCCTGACTGCACGCCATTGCTTTCCGTCGGTCCCCTTCGATACGAAATTTTCTGCAGTGAGTTCGATAATTTGGAATTGGGATTGCCGGTTCGCTTCTAATCGTTTCCCATTAGACTCAGCAATTCCCAGAGTGATAATATCTCCATCAATTGACCATACGCCCTTCGAGGAGTTGCCGCTGTCATATGTGTCAATTTTTGTTCCATCCGCATTATAGGTTATTACGCTGTTGTCAAATCGCCAACTACCTATGAGTAGCTTTGGAGCGTTCGTCCACTTGATCCTGGCCTCGCTCGAAGCGACCATTACAGGATCAACGCCAAAGGCATAGTAGGTTCCATTTGCTATCAACGCATACTCTCCTGGCGGCAAGGGATTTACTGGCTTAATGCTATATCGTTTATAGAATGATCCCGGCGCACTTTGTTCCTTAATTTCTGTTATTTCGATTCGGGCTACATCCTGCTTTCTAAAACCGCTCGAATCCTTACCTAAACCATTTGCCTCTTTTCCAACTTGAATTTCGCGTATATCCGATTTTGGTGTAAGTATAACAAGACCAATTTGCTCGTTTACATAGCGATTGTTTAAAGCGCTCACTTCAAAGGTAAGAGAGGTTGTTGTGGTGCGGAGCTTGGCTCGATTTCCCTTGAATTCTCGCATCGTTTTACTTGAACCAAAAGGAACAATATCCTTCAATCCGATCTTAAAGGGAATTTCGCCGTTGGTAATTTTCATCTCTGTCCGGCCCGCAGCATCTATAAATACTACCTCGCCCATTCCCATTCCATTAGCGAGGGCTAGCTGATTAGAGACTGGATTGTTTGTCTGCGGTTGTGGTGTTTGAGTTGGTGTTAGTGCTCCTGCCTGCTGCATTGCATCAATTATTTTTGAACTTACACCCTGCTTAGTTAGTTCGATAAGCCCTTGAGGAGACATGTCAAAGTTTGTAATGGATTGCTGGATTGCCTTAATGATATTACTTTCCGGCAATTCGGCCTTTACCATATTGACGACATCAGCGTTTGTAATTGGTTTTCTTTCTTGGGCATTTATTTTATACGGTATGGCTAGAAAAAGAACGACCATCATACTTGCGAGAATTAATAAAGTTTTCATTGTGCCTCCTACATTGATTAGAGTGCTAACTAAAGGGCGAGGTAAAGCCTGCCAGGGGCTCGTTTCACGGCAGCCTCCGAACTACCCAACCATAATTGCGTGAAGCGTAGCACTAATTAGTGCTATTTTCAATTGTCTGAACAAGAACGCACGCCGTAACAGGGTTACAACTTTGTTATGGGCAGGGCTTCTCGAGAAAAACCTTTAAGGTTGGCCGAAAAACTGAAACGGATCAGAGAAGCCCTCGGATTATCTCAAGACGGGATTCTGATAAAACTGGGATACCAGGATTCGAGTATCAATCGGAGCAGTATTTCGGGATTTGAGCTGGGAGTACGCGAACCGCCATTATTAGTGCTTTACGCCTATTCCAACCTGGCCAATGTTTATTTAGAAGTTCTGGTAGATGACGCCTATAATCTGCCGGATATGATCCCAAGCGATGAAAAGAGCTTCGGTAAGAACAAAAGAAATACTGCTAGATGACACGGAATCCAGTCGCTGCTGACTTGGTGAGGATCGCGCAAAGTTTATCAAAATCGATATTGCCGCCGGAGACGATGCACACTATTTTGCCGCAGCCGGCTTTGTCGGAGATGGAGCAGGCGACGGGGTTGCTATCCTCAAAATCAAAAAAATTCAAAAAGCGGTGGGATGAGTGATAAACTGAATAAGAATTGGGAGAGTTTCGTATGAAAGAGCAAATCACGATCGATAAAGACCTCTGGAGTGAATTTGAATCGGCGGCGAAGAAAAATCGGCGGAACCCGATGAGGCTAATGACCGAATATATTCGTGAGACGCTGCAAATCTGGGAACATCAAAATCTCGACCGCAAAATAAGAAAGGACGCGTTGAAGAGCGGCTATACGGATGCCGACGCCGTAGATCTCGTTAAAAAATACCGGTTGGAGAAGAAAAATAATCGTGCCTCCGCGTAAAGAGAGAGTTCCGGTTGTTTTGGATACAAACATCGTCATCGGTTATTACCTGAGCCGTAGTTCAAAGTCGGCAATTTCGCGCATTTTCCATTTGTGGCGCGACTTGAGAAAACTCCAACTGATTGCCAGCCGGGAGATGACCGAGGAATATTTCGGTGTTTTGGAAAGGCTCTCGGTATCAGAGAAAAGAATCGAAAATATGAAAACTTTGCTGGCGACATACCCGATTGTGACCCACGTGCGCCCAGGCACAATTCCAACCTCAAGTCGCGATGATGACGACAATTTTGTACTCGCGACCGCTATTGCTGGTAAAGCCAAATTTCTGATTACTCTCGACCGCGACTTATTGGATATTTCCGATCTCGAAAAGAAAAAGTTCAAGTTTGAAATATTGAAGCCCGCCGATTTTTTGAGGCGCGTCGAGGAACTCTGATATGTATCACGTAAAGACAACAGAAGGCGTTTGATTACATTTCGGCTTTCGATAGTGAGTCCAATACGGATTACCCAGTCGCTATCGCTCCCAGTTCTGACGCGGTGAGGATCGAGCAGAGTTTGTCGAAGTCGATATTGCCGCCGGAGACGATGCAGACGATCTTAGAGTGAACAGTGAACGGTGAACGGTGAACAGTTGAGGAATGGCCCGCAGAGAAACCACCCTTCTTGGTGTTACCGAACGCACGGAGGACACAGGCGACGGGGGTTGCTCCGGCTCCCTCGGCGATGACGCGGTTGCGTTCGGCGATGAGGCGGAGGGCAGAGGAGACTTCTTCGAGTTCGGCGACGAGGGCTCCGTCGAGGAGCGTTTGGGCGAGAGCGAGCATTTGCGGAAATACGGTCCGGGCACCGATCCCATCGACAAACGACGGTTGGTAATCGGCTGTCTGCGGCGAACCGGCGGCCATCGACGGCCCGAGCGGGGCCGCGGTCGCGACTTCGGCGGCGTAGATTTTGCACGACGGTTTTAGTTCACGCATCGCGGCGGCGATGCCGCAGGCGAGGCCTCCGCCACCCCATGGGACGACGATGGCGTCAACGTCGGGCAGGTCTTCCATTATTTCAAGGGCGATCGTTCCGTTGCCGGCCATTACGTAGGGATCGTCGAATGCGTGAATGAAGGCGCCGTCTTCGCCGGGGAAAGAGCGTTCTTCGAATGCCCGCCACCACACTTCGTGCGGGGCCTTGATGACCCGTCCGCCGAGGCGTTCGATGGCACGGATCTTTGTTTCGGGTGCGGTTTCGGGAGCCACGACCGTGCATGGAATGCCGAGTTTGCGAGCCTGCCACGCCACGCCCTGTGCCATGTTTCCCGCCGACGCCGTAAGAACGCCGTGCGACAGCGTCTCAGGCGACATATGACCCATGGCGTTCGCCGCACCGCGGATCTTGAACGAGCCGATGGGCTGCAGGTTTTCAAGTTTTAAATAGATCTCGGCCGGCGCGTCCGGCACGTTTAGCCTTACAAGCGGTGTTCGGATCGCAGAACCCGCGATCGTCGTTCGGGCTTCATTGATATCGGCAATTGATAACATCCGTCGTGACTCTCCTTTTGCTGATGTGTGCAGTGTAACTCGAAAAAACCCCGGTCGCTACTCCCTGACCGGTCGTGTCGTAATTTGAGCTGTCATAAATCCATCGAAAAAGGCTCTCTGCGTACTCTGCGAAATACTCTGCGGCCTCTGCGTTAAATTGGGTTATAACGCAGAGATCGCTGAGAAAGACGCAGAGTTTGCTAAGTCGTTCAATTTAAAATGTCGTGTTGGGCAGAATATACTTCGCAAAATAAGACGCTACCCCGTGACCTCATGGATGTTTACTTTTCGCGCGTTCAATGTTTCAATAGCCTTGTTGGATTTTTGACACCAGTAATGTTTCCCGCAGACATTCGGGCGGATACATGCGTCGCCGTCTTGACATAAATTGTACGCGAAAAACTGATGCCGCGAAGAAAATTTCGTCACAGCCCCCGTTTCGAGTCTTCCGACGATCCGACCTTTCAGGAATATCTTTTAAATCAGCCAACCCAATCGACGACCCGCACCGAGTTGCTGCGCCTGATCCGGGGCGGTGAAGATACGTATCTCGAGCTCAAGGTCAAGCTCTCGAACAGCGAGCGGATCATGCAGGGGATCGTCGCGCTCGCGAATACCGATGGCGGGACGATCATATTTGGCGTCAACGACCAGCTGCGGATCGAGGGCGTCAGCAATCCCGAATGGGTCCAGCAGGAGCTCGCCCGCATCTGCCGCGAAGACATCGTGCCGCCGATCGTGCCGATACTTGAGACGATCGCGTTTGACAGCGGCAAGCGGATAGTCGCGCTCGATATTGACGGCAAGCGTCGGCCATATAGAACGAAGGACGGGCGGTTTTATCTGCGGTTTGGGGCCGAAAAACGCGAGGTTGCGCGGGAAGAATTGTCGCTTTGGCTCGACGAGGTCAGGCCGCTGGGGTTTGAGAATATTCCACTCCAGGACGTCTCGGAAGAAGATTTTGACGACGCTTTGCTGTGGAGCTTTGCGAGCGGTTTTGATGACAACGCTCCTAATTTGAGTCTTTACAATACCAGCGATTTTTTGCGAAAGGACCTGCTGCTCGCAGTGGGTAACGCCGATGAGTTTTTCCCGACGGTCGCGGCTTTGCTGCTTTTTGGCAAAAACGAGCGTGTTGCCGAATTGATCCCGCGTTCGAACGTGACGGTAGCGCGTTTTTCGGGTGACAACGGAACGGCGCAATTGATCGAGGCGGTCGAGGTCAAGGGCAATATGCTGACGCAATATGAAGCGATCCTCGATTTTGTCAAACGTTACAGCGATCTCGGCAAGGAGCGGCCGAAAAAGAAATTGACGCTCGTGACCGACGCGGTTGTAAAGCCCCGCAGCCATTACCATTTCTACTCGGTGAGCGAGGCGATCATTAACACCCTGATGCACCGCGATCTCGCTCTTCGCGAAATTCGGACACGGATCAATATTTACGACAACGCCATCGAGTTTATCAACCCGCGCCGGACGAATGGGTTTTCGCCACCCGCCTCGCGGGCGATCCGCTACGGCATCACCCAGCGGCTCAACCCGCAGATATGCGCGATCTTCACCCGCCGCGAATACGGCATAAACGTCCCGCATGGCGGCCTGCCGATGATCCTGAGGCAATCGAACCGATTTTCGGGCCGTAAGCCGGAAATCTATATCGCGAATGACGAATTTAAGCTGAAGATTTATGCTGCTTAGCTTAAAAGAAGTATTGAAATAAGGTCTGAATTTGATATGCTATTAAGTATGAATTTTATAGAAGATATCCAAACCTTGAGCGAGTTTAAGAAAAATGCTTCCAGATTGATCAAACAAGTCCAGAAAACCAAGCGTCCTCTGGTGCTAACTGTAAATGGCAAGCCTGCGGTCGTAATACAAGACCCCGCGATGTATCAATCAATAGTCAGGGATCAGGAATATTGGGAAACTGTTGCTGCTCTCCGTGAGGGTTTGAAGGATATTGATAATTCAGATAAATGGATTTCGATTGATGAGGCCTCGGCGAAAATAAGGGATAAATATCTACCTTCCTAGTACTCAGGATGGAAAGCAAGTACTCTGTAAAGCTTAGCGACAACGCTTTCGATGACCTCGGTGTATCTTTGGAATGGGGTATCGAGAACTGGGGCGCCGACCGCGCGGGTAAGTGGTTCGATGAGATGGTGCAGTACATTAAATTGCGCCTTTCAACAATACCTCTCGCATATTCGATAGCCCCCGAAAGTTTGGAATTTGATCAGGAGGTTCGCCATCTGATAGCGGGGCGATATAGGGTTTTGTTTCTTATAAAGGATCCAGACGTTCTCGTTATTCGAATTGTCGGGGCGTTTATGAATCAGTCTGATAAGAGTCAAAAATAATAAACGAGATTTCACCTCGTGTGCGGTCGGACATCGCAGAACCTGACATTTGCTGGAGCAGAATTGAAATTGAGTAGCTGACGATGACGGACAAAACGAACCAACTCATTTCGATAGTCATGCCCGTTTTTAGTGAGGCTGACCAGATCGGCGCCGTGCTGCGAGATGTGCGTGCGGAGCTGGCTGGGGCGGGCGCGGGTTCTCTAGCCAAACCGTAATTCTAATTGCTGAATAAATGTTCTCTTTGTTTTCAAAATTAAGTCGTGAGAATTTGACCTATGCAGCATTATGCATCGCCGGTATCGTCGCTCTGTTCGTAATTTATACATTTGGAATAACGAGTAACCCGCCGGGGTTTTATGTTGATGAATCGGCGCTTTGTTATAACGCGCTACTTGTCGCAAAAACTGGTGCGGGCGAATTCGGGTCGAAATTTCCACTTTTTTTCCAGATATATTCGGGCGGTTTTACCCAGTATTCCAATCCAACGCAGATATACTTGCTCGCGGCGGTTTTCTGGCTATTTGGGCCGGGAATAGTGATCGCCCGGCTGCTGGCGGCAGCCTCGATGTTTTCATCGGGGCTGCTATTGGGGGTGCTTGGGGCCCGGCTTTCCGGTAGGCGCGTAATCGGGATCATTGTTGGTGTGCTGGCGTTGATAACGCCGTGGTTTTTTGAGGTTGGCCGTCTGGCTCTCGAAACATTCTTTTATCCGATGGCGGTAATGCTGCTTCTGTGGGCGATTTACCGCGCGCACCGGAAGGAGAATTGGGGTTGGGTGAATGTCGTCGCGATCGCCCTCGCGTTGACGCTCGTGACCTACAGCTATACGATCGGCCGGGTGTTGGGGCCGCTGCTCGCGTTTGGGCTTATCAGTTTTGCGGTTAATAGAAAGCGGATTATCGCTGTGGCCGCAACGTGGCTGGCTTACGCGGTGACGCTGATACCGCTGTATTTATTTAACAAAAATAATCCGGGCCTTACCACGCGATTTTATCTTTTGTCCTACATTACGCCAACCAGTTCGTACGGCGAGATCATTTCTAAATTTATCCCGCGTTTTCTCGAGGACCTTAATCCCGTCACCATGATATATCGCGGGGATATTAACCAGCGGCACCACTTACCGGATGCTTTTGGCAGTTTTTTCCTGGGTGTTTTCGTGCTGGCAGTTATCGGGTTGATCGTTGTTATTATCAAGAAACATACGGATGCGTATTGGCGATTTATTGTTTTTGGATTATTCGCGTCTGTAATACCCGCGTCTCTGACTGTCGACGTATTTCATACGCTGCGGATGATCGCATACCCTGTTTTTTTGATTATGCTAACGGTTCCGGCGCTCGATTGGCTGCTCCCTTCGCGTCAGCCGGAGCAACAACCGGATGCTGAATCGGACGAGATCGTGAAACGTCCCCGGGTCGCGTTGCCGTGGCAAATCCGACACGTGGCGGCGATAGTACTTCTGATGTTTACGCTGGTCGAAGCGTCATATTTTCACTGGGAGTATTATACAAAGGGAGCATCTCGCGGGTACGTCTTCGATTCGGCGTACAAAACGCTCTATGACGCTGCTGTCCGGGAGCCGGAGCGCCCGATCTATTTGCTCGACAATTATTGGGGCCCCGCATATATACATGCGCTTTGGTATGCGACGCTCGAACCGCGGTTCACGTCGGAGTTTTTCCATGTCGAAGACGGCAGGCGTCCGCCGCCCGGCGCGATTGTCATAAGCACTGAACAGGCCTGCACGAATTGCGAAATGATACGAAAGGAAGGGACCTATCTGCTTTACCGTGCTCAGTAAACCATTACCCAAAAGCCCAGTGACCACGGACAAACTGGGCGGCAAAAAGAGCGAGAAAGAGTAGCGACCAGACAGTAATAATGGTGAACCATGTCTGTCGTTCGGCGAGTTTTGCAAACAGGATAAAAATCGGAAACAGCATCAGCGTGTAACGGGGAGACCCTAACACATAACCCACACTTGTGAACATTAACCAATTACCCGCAATCCATGCGGTGTAAGCCGGGCGCAACAGCCAGGCACAGGCAATGATGCAGGCAAACCCTATTGCAATAAACATCAATTCCAGCACGCCGCTGTTTATCACGGTTGCGGGCTGATCGCTCGAAAACCAGCTGATGACGCCAATAATCCCGCCCCAGGGTGTAGAAAGCGATTTGTGGTAGTCCACGCTGCCAATCGTCAAAAACGCGAATGCATCGCCGGCGACACGATAGTTTACGAGCAAATGAACTACAAACCCCAAAGGTGCGAGAGCAATTAAGAGCCACTCCCAACGCAACCGGCGAGTTTCCCAGTATTGTTGAAACGCCTCGACCATTAATACAGGAATAATTACCAGGCCGTTGACCCGCGTCATGCATACTAAGAGTCCGAGAATGGCGGCGACTATCCAATTTTCTTTCCGAGCGGCCAGGAGACAGCCCAGCGCCAGGGCGAGAAATAAGCTTTCCGTATAATTGATATGAAGAAAATAACTCGTTGGAAAAATCAATAAAAACCAAACCGAATTTCGAGCGACCGATTCGGGTTGATCGATTCGAACTAACTTGTAGAGGAGCAATGCCGCCGCAATGGATGCCAGGCCGGCCACGATAAATCCGCTTATCAGATAGTCCTGAAAGATAAATGCAAACGCGCGTACGATCCAGGGATACAAGGGAAGCCCGACCAAATCAGTTCGTTCCGGCCCGACATTTACATAGCCGGTTTGAGCGATTCGCAGATGACGCAGCGAATCCCATCTATGCCACATAGTAAGCCAGCCATACCAGCCGTCGATCTTCTGGTTGTCAAATAACTTATAACATATCGCCCCAAAGACAACGAGCAAAGCCTTTATCGCCAGATTCATTCTGACCAGCGGCCAATCGATTTGTCGGATGAAGCCCTTTACTGAGAAACGGTTAACGCCATTCGGCACTGGTTCCTCTCGGCCATCTTCGACGGAATGCTCGATCGGCGTGATTTGTACCGAGCTTAGATTCTTCGGTTCATTCTTAGTTTTCATTGGAGTAAAAAATTGTAGCGTCCTTACGAGTTAAAACAAAATCTTCGTCTTGGTATAAAAGGTCTTGACCTAAAGGAGTGGTCCTCATCGTGCAGAAGCCCGCGCGTTAGCAAGGACCTAACAAGAGTGTAGATACGCGGAGCGTGCGGGCGACTACTATTAAACCAGCTTGAGTGTTAAGCCCTTGCTAACGCGCGGCCTCTACAGTTTTTCGGCACCACAAAAATATGAGACGCCCAAAATTAAACATTCAACGAAGCCAAAGCTTTCGAGATGTCGCGACGATATAGATATGCTAACCTTTCATTTTTAAGGTAGTTATGCTCCTCGATCTCTCTCCTTTAAAAGCCTCACGCGATTATCGTCTGCTGTTTTTCGGGCAGCTTGTGTCGTTTTTTGGCTCGATGATGACGTTTATCGTCGTGCCGTGGCAGATGTATCAGTTGACGCATTCGTCGGCGATGGTGGGGTACATTTCGTTGGCGGAGTTTGTGCCGATGACGTGTCTGGCGTTTGTCGGCGGGGCGTTGGCGGACTATCTCGACAAACGAAGGCTGCTGCGATATACCGAGTTCGGGCAGACGCTGGTGACGGCGATACTGCTTGGGAATTCGCTGCTGCCGCAGCCGCAGATCTGGATATTGTTCGTCGCGGTCGCGCTTCACGCGGGACTCGCGGCGTTGCAGCGGCCGGCTTTCGAATCGTTTATTCAGAAGGTAATTCCCGCCGAAATGATGTCGGCCGTAATGGCTCTCAACTCGATACGCTTTAGCATCGGTATGATCGTCGGGCCGGCCGTGGCGGGTATCATCGCGACGACGCTCAGTCCGTCGGTAGCGTATTCGATTGACCTGGTGACGTTTGCGGCGTCGCTGCTCGCAGTATTTTTGCTGCAGGCCGTGCCATCGCCAGAGAATGCTGAAAAGCCCAGTTTTCAGGGGATCAAGAAAGCGTGGAAATATGCTTTTAGCCGTCAGGAACTGGTCGGTACGTACTTTATCGACATCGCGGCGATGTTTTTTGCGTTTCCGCAGGCGTTGTATCCGGCGTTAGCGGTTATCTACGGTGCGAAATACGTCGGGTTCTTTCCGGCGGCGATCGCGGTCGGAGCTTTGACGGCGAGTTTGACGTCGGGCTGGACAAAGAATGTACATCGTCACGGCCTGATGGTGACGATCGCGGCGGTTTTGTGGGGCGTGGCGATCGTTTTGTTTGGGTTCATGGACAGCATTGTGCCAGCTCTTATTTTCCTCGGGGCGGCCGGGTTTTTTGATATGATCTCAGGCATTTTTCGCGGTGCGATATGGAATCAGACGATCCCCAACTACATTCGCGGCCGCATGGCGAGCATCGAAATGATGAGCTATCTCACCGGCCCGATGCTCGGTAGTGCTAAAATGGGTATCGTCGCCGAATTTTACGGCGTGAAGGCCGCATTGATCTCAGGCGGCATGCTGTGTATCGTCGCGGTTGCCGGAGCTGCGTTGTTTCTGCCAAAATTTGCGACCTACGACGGCCGCGAAGGAATCAAGCAGCGGGAGATCGAAGAGGCCGAACGCGAAGTAGTGAACAGTGAACAGCTAACAGTGAACAGTTAAAGAGAGGAAAGCGAAGCAAAAACCTGAGTCGCCCCGATTCTATATTTTTCACTATTCACTATTCACTGTTCACTATTAACTAAATTATGCCAATTGTACGTAAACGTCAGATCGAAAATCTCGAACAGCTTAGCGGCGAGGAATTGCAGGCTTTTATCGATTCGCTCCCTACTGGGCAGGACACCATCAGCGAACTGATCGACCATGTCGAAGACGAGCTTTCCGAGTCGGAGTGTAACCACAGCCTCCAATTCGCAATGCGTTACATGATGGAAAACCATCTCAATTTCGGCAAGATCACATCGTGGCTAAACGAAAACGGCGGCTACTGCGACTGCAAAGTCCTGGAGCAGATCGCCCCGATCTGGCGTGGGAAATTTGGGGATGATTAGCCGCAGTCGAACGCCTAAGAGCCCCATCGGTGAATTATTCGAATTTATTGGTAAATTGGCTGTATAATAATGAATGTGAATACATTATCGATACAAGTGCCGGAATCTATGGGCGGAATATTTGGGGAACCGGATGATGCGGGCCGCTCAATACTCGCGGCGGCCGTTGTGAAATGGTACGAACTTGGCAGGGTCTCCCAAGGAAAAGCGTCGGAAATCCTGGGCGTAAGTAGGGCTGAGTTTCCCGGCATCCTGGCGCAGTATCAGGTTTCAGCGTGGCAATATTCACCGTCCGATTTAGATATTGAAATGGCTATTGGGGGTGATTGTGACCTAAAGCAATACGTTGCGGCGAAACTCTACGAGCGAGGTACTCTCTCACTCGGACAGGCGGCTGAAGTGGCCGGTGTATCAAAAAGGGAATTCATGGAAATGCTAGGCAAGTTCGACGTTTCCATATTTAACTACCCGATCGCCGACCTCGACCGCGACATAGCCAATGCAAAAAACTATCGTCTCTGATACAAGCTGCCTGATCCTGTTGGAGAAGATAGGCTCATTGGAACTCCTCAGGTCTGCATATTCCGAGATAACCATACCTTCGGTGGTTGCATCGGAATTCGGATCGACGCTTCCGCCTTGGATTAATGTTGAAGACCCTAGTACCGAAAGCTACGATAAGGTCGTCCGGTATCGAATCGATCCCGGCGAGATCAGCGCTATTGCTTTGGCTCTCGACCTCGACGATTGTCTTTTGATAATTGACGATTTAAGAGGGCGTTTGGTCGCCGAGTCATTCGGGATTCGGGTTACGGGGACTCTGGGAGTCCTGATCGAGGCCAAGCGCGCGGGCGATATTCCGGCGATCAAGCCATTGATCGAAAAAATACAGGCGACAAACTTCCGCTTATCTGAAGATTTAATTGAACAGGTTTTAAGGCGTGTAAACGAGTAGCTACGCTGTGATGGCCTTCTCCAAATACATTCCTGTAAACGAGCTTTCAACCTTCACCACGTCCTCAGGAGTGCCGGTGGCGACGATATGGCCGCCGCCGATGCCGCCTTCGGGGCCGAGGTCGATGACCCAGTCGGCCGTTTTTATCACGTCCATGTTGTGCTCGATGACGAGGATGCTGCCGCCGTTGTCGATCAGGGCACGGAATGCGGTGAGCAGTTTGTTGATGTCGTCGAAGTGCAGGCCGGTCGTCGGCTCGTCGAATATGAAGAGCGTTTTCGATGTTGTTTTCTGGGCCAGATGCGAGGCGAGTTTGACGCGTTGGGCCTCGCCGCCGCTGAGGGTTGTGGCGGATTGTCCGAGACGGAGATACCCGAGGCCGACGGCGTCCAAAACCTTTAGCCGGGTCACCAATTTGGCAATATCCTTAAAGAACAGAATTGCTTCGCGGATGGTCAATTGCAGCGTTTCGTGGATGTTTTTGCCCTTGTATTTGACGTCGAGGATGTCCTGTTTGAACCGCATGCCGCGACAATCTTCGCAGGTCAGCTCGACATCGGCGAGGAACTGCATTTCAATGGTGACGGTGCCGCTGCCCTGGCAAATTTCACAGCGTCCGCCGGGGACGTTGAATGAGAAATGTGATGCGTTGTAGCCCTTGGTCTTTGCCAGATTTGTACCGGCGAAAACCTCGCGAATCGCGTCGTAGGCCTTGATATACGTCACCGGATTCGAACGCGGTGTCCGGCCGATTGGGGATTGATCGACGAGGATCACGTCGTTGACCTGATCGTGCCCGGTAATCTCCTTAAAAAATCCGACGTGGCTGTTCCATTCGCCGCGTTTCTTCTTTAAACCTGCGTAAAGAATGTCGTGAACAAGCGTCGATTTTCCTGAACCGGAGACACCCGTGATCGCGACGAGCATATCGAGCGGGATCGAAACCGATATGTCGCGTAGATTATGCTCGCGGGCACCGATGATCTCGATCGCACGCTTGGTGACGGCACGGCGTTTTTGCGGGACCTTGATCGCGGCGTCGCCCCGCAGGTATTTGGCGGTCAGCGACTCTTTGCTTTTTAGCAGATTTGTAAAATTGCCTTCGAAAACCAGTTCGCCGCCAAATTCCCCGGCGTGAACGCCGATATCGACGATGTGATCGGCAGCTCGCATCGTTTCCTCATCATGCTCGACGACGAGGACCGTGTTGCCGATGTCGCGGAGATTTTCGAGGATCTTGATGAGCCGGGCGTTGTCACGCGGGTGGAGGCCGATGCTTGGCTCGTCCAAAACGTAAAGCGTACCGACGAGCAGGGAGCCGAGATTTGTCGCAAGCTGTATTCGCTGAGCTTCGCCGCCTGAAAGCGTCGCCGCGAGGCGGCTGAGCGTCAGGTAATCGAGGCCGACCTCGACGAGAAATTTAAGGCGGCGGCTGATCTCGATCAGCAGTTTGTCGGCGATCTTCATGCGTTCCTCGCTCATTTCGAGCGTTTCAAAAAATGCCTGAGCATCCGCTATCGACATCGCGACGATCTCAGGCAGCGAAAGTATTCCGATCTTAACGTCGCGGGCCGCTTGGCGCAGACGCTGGCCATTGCAGTCGGGGCATTTTGTGTAGCCGCGATATTTCGCGAGGAAAACGCGGACGTGGAGCTTATATTTTTTGGTTTCGAGCCATTGGAAAAAGCCCTTCAATCCACGCCAGCCTTCATCACCGTAGATGATGCAATTTTGCTGAAAGTCGGGCAGATCGGCGAACGGCACCGTCATGTCGATATTGGCGGACGCAGCGTATTTTACAAGCTCTTTCTGCGCCCACGCGTGCGTGGGTCTGGTGAAAGGCTCGATCGCACCATCCTTTAACGAGATCAAAGGATTCGGAATAACGAGGCCGTAATCGATGCCGATCGTGTTGCCAAAACCCTGACACGTCGGACACGCCCCGAAAGGCGAGTTAAAGCTGAAAAGATGCGGTTCAGGCTGCTCGTAACGCGTTCCGTCGTATTTGCAGACGAACTGGTCGGAGAATTTGAGTACGACAGGCTGCCGAGCCTGTCGATCAACGCGGGTCTGGGCAGCTTTCGAGGACTTGACCGGCGTTGCTCGTTCCGTAGCTTGATGAACAGGCTCGGCAGCCTGTTCTACGATGGCCGCGTGTGCTTCGCGAAAGCAGATCTCGAGTGAATCGACGAGCCGCTGGCGAATGTCTGTGTCGGCTTTCAGGCGGTCGATCATGACATAGGTGTTGTCAAAATCGTCGAATTTGTAATCTTCCGGCTTTTGCAGCTCAAGCATTTCGCCGTCGCGGTAGAGTCGCGAAAACCCCTGTTGGAGCAGCGAGATCAGGAATGCCTGAGTGCTGAGATTGGAGACTGCGTTATGCCTTCCTTTAGGCGCGGGCTTCTGCAACTTTGCGGTTTTTACTATCTCTCGCGAAACCTCGTCCTGTATGGGGAAAAGCACGTAGAATCGCGTCCCTTCGGCCAGCTCCGCCAATATCTCATCCGCCGCCGACTCGGGCGAATCTTTCTTTACCTCGCGGCCGCACACATGACAGATCGTTTGGCCGGCACGGGCGTAAAGCAGACGCAGATAATCATAGATCTCGGTCTGGGTCGCGACGGTGGAACGCGGATTTTTGGTCGCGTTCTTCTGCCGGATCGCGATCGCGGGGGCGATGCCGATGATCTCGTCAACATCGGGTTTATCCATGCGTTCAAGGAATTGACGGGCATAGGCGGACAGCGATTCGACATACCGACGCTGCCCCTCGGCATAGAGCGTGTCGAATGCAAGCGACGACTTGCCCGAGCCCGAAACGCCCGTAATGACCGTCAGCTTATTTATGGGCAGCGAAACCGAGATATTTTTGAGGTTGTGCGTGCGGGCCCCGCGGACCTCGATATGTTCCTCTTTTGTTTTCGCGGCCTGCATAGATGTAAATCCCGACACTAAGGCAAAAGAGTATTCTACCAAATCTAATTTTCGCGGACAAAAACGGGAATAAATCAGTCGTCGGGCGTAATATATTCAGGGTATGAATATATTTTTTGCGGTTATCGCGTTTGTCGCGGCAGTAGTATTTCCAGCTTGCTCAATGCAGAGCGTTCAGGGGTCGAACAACAGCGAAGTAATGACTGTAGATCAGCCCGTGGATAAGGAAAAAGGTGCCAAAACACCGGTGCTGGTCGAGCTTTTCACGTCAGAGGGGTGTTCGAGCTGCCCGCCGGCGGACAGTCTGCTGATCGAACTTGATCGCGAGCAGCCGGTTGCCGGGGCCGAGATCATTACGTTGGGGTTTCACGTCGATTATTGGGACAGCCGCCAGTGGCGGGACAGGTTTTCTTCGGCCGCATTTACGCTACGGCAGCAGGAATATGCGGGCCACCTCAAATCGGGATCGACCTACACCCCCGAGGCCGTTATTGACGGCACGGTCGAGGCGGTCGGAAGTAACGACGGGGCTGTGAAAAATGGTATAAGCTCGCGTATTTCTGTCCCTAAAGCGGCGATCTCATCTGAAATTGCGGGCGATAAAATCACGGTCGATATTTCGGACATACCAGCAAAAAAGGCTTCGACCGTGTACCTCGCGGTTGCGGAAAATGGATTGAATTCCAGCGTCAGCGGCGGTGAAAATGGCGGACAGCGTCTCTCGCATGTATCGGTTGTCCGCGATCTGCGCTCAGTTGGGAAGATTGACGCCGGACAAACGAACGGCAAATTTGAAGCGGCATTACCAAAAAATTCGGGTTGGAAGACCGAGAATCTGCGATACGTTATCTTTGTTCAGGAAAACTCGACTCTGCGGATAATTGGCGTCAAAAAGATTACGCCATAGCAGATCACCATCGGAGATCGTAGCGGCTAAAATTGTCCCGCCAACTGTCGGTCTCGTCGTAAGCCAGGATCGGAATCGTACCCTCCATCATCAACTCGCAGTCAAGATCGCGTCTCAGCCGGTAGGTGCGTCCCGAGGGGGAACAGACGGTCAGGACGACGCGTTCCTCGACGATCTTTGACACTGCGGCGAACCGCCAGTCGAGCTTAGAGCGAACGATCAGACGCGAGCCGACGGCCAGATGTTGGAGCGTTATTTGATCTTCGGCAGTTTCCAAGATTTTCTCGAACTGTTGTAAACGTCCTCGGGCAACTGGACGAGATAGGGATTTTTGTCGGCGGAGATCCAACTGGTCAGCAGCTCAAGGTTTCGCCGCTCCATCGCCGTGCAGCCCTCGGTGCCGGTCGATGCATCCTTCCATATATGCAAAAAGATGCACGAGCCCTTGGCTTTTTCGACAGGGAACGAGTTGTAGCCCACAAATACGCCAAGCTCATAGGCCTCGCCGATCGCAAGCATTTTTTCAGACGATTTCCAGTCAAAATTGCCGACCTGCATCCGGTTAACGATCCGGTTGTAATGAGACGATCTGACATCGTCGACGCACTCGGTGAATTGGTCGAGCTTGGTGTACGGCAGCATGAGCTTGCTCGGTTTTGTGCTCGTGCCGAATGCCGCGGTCAGCGGAAACATTCCGGCGGGCGAGCTGCCGTCGCCTTCGGTTTTGATCTTTGCGGCCGACCCATTTGCGACGTCGCCGCCCCAAGCAAGACCATTTCGGCCGACCACGACGGGAAAGCTTTCATCGACAGCCTTCCACTCCGAATTTTCGTTTTTTCGCTGGAATAGCTGCGCTTTGCCCGCGACCGTGTTCCAGTCTTTGGTCGTTACGAGGACCATTTGTAGAGATTTGGAAAAAGGGGCTTTGACTGGCTCGGGCTCTGGTTTTTTGACCTGCGCCAGCGAAGCCGACACAAGTAGACCTCCAACGAAAAATGCCGTAAGCAACTTCATCTTAGTCTTCGAAAAGCGATTCGGTCCCCGACACGGTTTTGACCGATGCGTACATCCTCACGCCGGTGATAATGACCACTACCGAAATGCCGATCCACAACAGGACCCAGAGCATGGCGGGGATACCGGTTGCGGTTGCCATATTTGCCGCGTCCGTCGGCTGGCTGCCGGAGGCGGAGATGAAAAACAGGTCTTTCAGGCTAAAGAACGCATTTAAGAGACATTGAACCGAGAGAAACGCTAGCGAGAAATTTACCCACTTTTGCGGTGCGAATTTAGCAATGGCGAAAAGTCCTGCCGTCAACACGGTTCCCGAAAGCACGGTAAATACAACGCTGCCAAATGTGACATTCGCGAGCAGGTAAAAGAACGGGACCACAAAACCGAATACGACCGTCATAACGCCGACGAGGCCCGACGAGATATACAGGGCAAGACGCGCTGAGAATCCATATCGCATCCAGACAAGCAGGAGCGTGCCGAAAATGGTCGTGCCCAGATATCCCGCGCTTGAGATCAGCAGGGACGAAAAGCCTGACGATTGCGACCAGACCGCGCCGCTCCCATCCGGCGAAACCGTGAGGCTCATCACCGTATTTCCGGTGATCAGCGTCATCAGTGCGTGGCTGCTCTCATGGACAAACGTCGCAAATAGCTGGAGCGGATAGACGATATAACCGACAAACGGCATATACCAGGACACGACCCACAACGCGACGCTGATCAGCGTGGCCGTGAGCAAAAGGGTCACCTGCGGTCGGGCGTCCTCGGCGAGCTTGTATTTCATATTCGTAAAACTCCTTATTCTTACAAGCGAATACGTTTATTATAAACGAAAGTTCGTAAAATGCAGAGGCCCGCGCGTAAGCAAGGGCGTAATATACAACGTTCGAATAAGCCCTTGCTTACGCGTGGCCTTCTGCGTCGGAAGTCTTGCCACCAGTTTTCGATTCGAGCCGAATGCCCGAAATCACGATATCCTTTTGCACGGCTTTGCACATGTCGTAGATTGTCAGGGCCGCGACCGAAACTGCCGTCAAGGCTTCCATTTCGACCCCGGTCTGGGCATTTGTGATGGCCTCGGCGGTCAAATGAATACCGTAATCGGTAAACTCAGCCGTGACATTTACCTTCGACAAGTTGATCTGATGGCAAAGTGGAATCAGGTCGGACGTTTTTTTGGCCGCCATGATCCCCGCTACCCTGGCGATTTCGAGCGGGTCGCCTTTGGGAGTTGGCTGAGTTTTCAGAGTTTCGAGAGTTGCAGAGGAAAGCAACACTTTTCCCGAGGCGACGGCACGGCGGACAGACGTTTGTTTGTCCGAAACATCGACCATCTTTATTTTTCCCGCCTCATCAAAATGCGAAAGTTCGTTCATAGTAACCACGAAATAAACACGAAACTACATCAAATTTTAGAGGATTGCGATGCTCGCGACTTCATCTTTCTTAATATGCGTGCCACTCGGCACATAAACGAGCGAATCGGCCCTTGCAAAGCCGATAAAATCAGACGACCCGTGCCATTTTAGCGGATGGGCGATTAGTTGGCCCAATTCGTTCGATTCGAGTCGAGATGGCAAGTATGTGTCACGGTCTTTTGCGGCCTTGGCGTCTGCCGCGAGAATGGCATGGCCTGTTCGCAGATCGGTCGATGTCGCCGCCTGCATTTTGAGGATCGCTTTGCGGACGAGCAGGTGAAACGTAACCGCCGCCGAAACCGGATTACCCGGAAGGCCGAAAACAAGCGTCGTGCCCAGCCGCGCAAAGACTGCGGGTTTGCCGGGCTTGAGTCGTATTTTCTCAAAAAATATCTTGGCACCGAGTTCGGACAAAGCGGTTTTTGTGTGATCGTACTTTCCGACCGAGACGCCGCCGGTGAGGATCAGAATATCGCAGCCTTTAACCGCACTTTTTATTTCAGATTTCAAATTTGAGATATCATCTTTCACGATCGAGCGGATCTCGGTCCGAGCCCCGAATCTTCGGCAAAAAACCTCGAGCATGATCGAATTTGAATTGCGGATCTGGTCGCGACCGGGCTTTTTGGTGATCTCGACGATCTCGCTGCCGGTGCCGAGGATCGCGACACGGGGGCTTTTGCCGACACTCACTTTTGCGTAGCCGAATGCGGCGGGGGCTGCGATCATGTTTTCGGTAATGACCTCGCCAGATCTGAAAACGATCGAGCCGCTTCCGATCTCACTGCCTTTTCGGACGATAGACCGACCTTTTTCGACCGGTTCGAGTATTTCGACCGCTCCATCGGATTCTTTGGTCACCTCGACTTTTTGAACCGCATCTGCTCCATCGGGAGCGGGGGCCCCGGTCATGATCCTGACGGCCTCGCCCGGTTTCATCGTTTTGTGCCATCCGCGTCCGGCGGCGGATTCGCCGACTATCTTGAGTTTTACGGGGGCATTTATTGTGTCCGAGGCCACGACCGCGTACCCGTCCATCTGCGACCGGTCGAATGGCGGCAGATCACTGTCCGCGACGATGTTTTCGGCCAGAACCCGGCCAACGGAATCCGAAAGGTCGAGCTTTTCGGTGCCAATGGCTGACGTTTCGCGGTCGATCAGTTTTAGAGCTTTTGAGATCTCGATCATTGGTGCAATGTTACCGCCGTTTTCGCGGAAGCGGCTGCGAAGTGATAAAATTCTCTTCAGAATTAATGTTTCGAATCTTATTATACCTAATTTTTAGAGAGGAAAATTACAAACTGTGATCGAACTTGAATTGACCGAAGAACACATTGCCTTACAAAAAACCGTACGCGAATTTTGTGCGGGCGAAGTCGCACCATATATTAAAGAATGGGATGAAAAATCGTATTTCGAACCAAAGGTTTTTGAGAAGATGGCTGAGCTTGGGCTGATGGGCGTTTGTATTCCGGAGGAATACGGCGGGGCGGGATTTGATTATATCTCGCTTGGGCTGGTCTGTGAGGAACTTGAGGCGTGCGATACGTTTTTGCGGGTTGCGATGTCGGTACACGTCGGGCTAAACAGCTTAAGCGTCTATAGCTGGGGCACCGAGGAGCAGAAGCAAAAATACCTCGTGCCGCAGGCCAAGGGCGAAAAGATCGCGACATTTGGGTTGACCGAGCCGAATGCCGGTTCGGACGTTATCGGCATGCGGTCGCATGCTCGACGCGATGGCGACGACTGGATCTTGAACGGCGAGAAGATGTGGATTTCGCTTGGCGATGTAGCCGATCATTTTCTATTTTTTTGCTGGACCGATCTTGAGAAGCAGAAGGCTCGCGATCACAGCGGGATGAGCTGCTTTATCGTTGAGCGGACGATGGCCGGATTTTCGAGCGGGACGCTGCATGGCAAGCTAGGTATCAGAGCAGGGAATACAGGCTATTTCTCATTGCAGGACGTTCGTGTGCCTAAAGAGAACATGCTTGGGCAGGAAGGTGAGGGATTTAAGATCGCCATGTTTTCGCTTGAGAATGGCCGTTATACGGTTGCCTCCGGTGCGACGGGCGTGATCCGGGCTGCGCGGGATGCATCGGTTGCGTATGCCAACACACGTGAGGTGCAGGGACAGACGATCGCCAATTTTCAGCTCGTAAAGCAGAAGATCGCGAACATGGAGGCCGATTACCAAATGGCCCATCTGCTGTGGTTAAAGACGGGCTATCTGAAAAATCAGGGGCTGCCTTCGGGCCGTGCGGCGAGTCTTGCCAAATGGCAGGCGACGGTCCGCTCGGAGACCGCCGCTTCGATGGCGATCGAGATCCACGGGGCGAACGGCTACACAAACGATTACCCGGTCGAACGATACCTGCGTAATTGCAAGGCTGCGGTGATTTATGAAGGAACGCGGGATATCCACACGCTGATGCAGGCGGATTGGGCGCTCGGGTTTAAGAAAGAAAAAGCGGCTCGTGTCACCCTGCCGCCGTACAAACCAAGTGCAGGTTAGATCGAGAAGAGAAGTAACCACGAAAAAACACGAAATCACACCTAAAATAGAGTCGGTCCTATTTCGTGCCGTTTCGTGTTTTTTCGTGGTTAAAAAATCCGTGATCAAATTATTTTCCGGTGTTTGCCGCAGCGTTCGAGTTCGAGGGGGATGGTTTCATCGAATCCGTTACCGGGCTCCGGTTGGACATTTTCCATTCGCCGTTTTCTTTTACAAAGATGATCTTAATACCGTTGGGGTATTTGTTCGAGATAATATTCCCAACCGCGCTGTCGCCGGTTATTTGCTCGTTTGTAACCTCGCATGGCGTGCCTGAGATCTTGTCATCTTCGAGGAATTTGATCAGGCTTTTGATCTTGTCCGCCTTCATGTCGTTCTCAAAAACCTTGAGCGTATCCGATGAATAGACCTTACGCAGGCCCGCTTCGTCGTTTTTGACCCAGGCTGCGCAATAGGCTTTGAAAACCGGCGTTAGCGTCGGTGCGTTGTTCGTTGTGGGCTCTTTAGCCGGTTTTGTGGTTGCAAGCGGGTCATTTGCAGTATTAGCCGCTGCGTTACCGTTGCCCGTGTTGCCGGCGTTACCCGGTGCTCCACCGCCGCATGACGCTATCATCGACGCCATGGCGGCTATCAAAAGAAATAGAAAAAAATTGCGTTTCATAATCCTGGCTCTCCTAAAATTATCGAAGGCACGAGTATAATAAATTTGACGAAAATGAACAAAACCGCTCAAACTGAATTACACCGCCTTTTTCTGATCGACGGCCTGCCCGAACCGTTAACACCGGCAAGCAGCCACCTCCAGCTCTTTGATAACTACATCGAAAACACCCGAATGCGGCTGCGTTCGATACGTGACCCGTATTCGAAGATCTGGACGCGCATCCTGCAGCAAAGGTTTTCGGTACACGACGGTGAACTGGCAATCGCGAAACTCGCGGAGATATATCTGAATGACGTGGAATACGCTGCTTTTGAAGGGTTTGAGGGCCGCGAGATACGGAAAAACCGGTACTTTCACGAATTCGACCGCACATCGTTCGCCTTTGATGTATATCTCGGGTCGCTGTGGGGGTTGAAGATGGCCAGGGTCGAATTTGGAGATCGCGAGCAGATGGCGGCGTTCGTTCCACCGCCATTTGCGGTGTTTGAGGTGACAAACGATCCGTTTTTTGACGGCGTGAGCCTGGTTGAAAAGAAATTTGAAGATGTGCAGGCCGAGGTGGCAAAGGTTGGCTCCGATACGCCGGTTCCAGCGGAAACTATCGATGAATAGGGTGCAGAAGCCCGAGCGTAAGCAAGGGCGTAACTCGTGAGTTGGCTGTTACGCCCTTGCTTACCCGCAGGCGTCCGCATCTATTGCTTTCTTGGCGTCAAGGTTACCGCCCGGTCGAGCGAATCCCAGATCTGCAAATATATTTGAGTCTCGCGCGGGATCAGGCTTGTCCAGTTTGATCCGCCGCGATTGATGTAGCCCGCGATCTTTGCCGGGTTTGAGTTATAGCCGGCGGCCATCAGATGTTCCTGGCTGGCGATGCCGGTCGCCATCGCTCCGGTTATCGTCGGGCTGGCTGAGAGGTCGTTCCACGTCATCTGCATGTAGAGCAGCATCGCCTGGCTGGCGTTGACATGGTTACGCATTCCCTCTACAAAATCCGGCATTAGGGACGCGTTCGGGTACAATCGGCGAATCATGGCATATGTCGACGGGATCATTTGCACCATGCCGCCGGCACCGGCCGAGCTGACCGAATAGCGGTAGGTCTGGCCCTCGTTCAGGGCGTAAAGCGTAAAGATGTCGTTATAGATATTCGGCTGAAACTCGGTACGAAACCGCAGATGATCGACGTGCTCGACAGTGGCGAGCCGCTCGGCAATATCCGCTACTTTGGGCTGGATGGAGTAACCTTTGTTTTTAAGCTGGTCGCGGGCGATATCGATCACGTTGTGAACATAAAATCGTCCGGCGCTGACGACCTCGGGCGTGACCAGCCCTGGGTGCGTTGACATGTAATAGGCCGTTTCGATAAACCGTCCGCCCTTTTCGACCGGATATTGGATCATCAGCGGCAGCTGGGCCTGACCGTTCTCATCGGTGATGGTGATCGGGGTGTTGACGCCGTTTACCCTGAGCGTTCGTGCGGTGACCGCGTGTCCGTTCGACGAGATCGCGGATGTCGGCGAATCGGCCGTCAGAAATACGTCTTTGCTGATGACGATGTAGTTGATCTGCTTGTCTTTCCAATCATAGTAGGCGATGCGGACAAGGCTTGAGGCGGTGACGGGCTCGGTCATTGCCGTGGTCAGCGGACGCGTCTGCATAAGCCGTTTTGCTTCGGCGATCTTGGCCTTGATCTGTGGAAAGCTGAGGCCTTTGTAATTAAGATTGCTGGCCTGAGTAAGAGGTCCCGGCGGGTTTTGTCCAACTACATTGGGCGTCTTGGCCGGCAGCGGAGCGGGCACCGGGGTGCGAGTTGGTGTTGTAGTCGTGGTCGTTGGTGGCAGCGTGCTTGTTACCACTACACGCGAGGGCGTAGGGACTGGTTTCACCTGATTTACCTGTCCAAATGTCGATAAAACCGCAGTTGCAAAGACAAAAAGGCCAAGCACGATACTTTTTTTCATAGATTTATGACGGAGAACTGATGTTGGAAACACTCGACCCACGCGGTCGCTACCGCTCAGCAGGTATAAGATTCTCTCAAATGTAACGCGGTTGTCAACAGTTTTTAAATAATTTATTGCATATACAAAAAGAGCTTATGGATATTTCACAATTGTTTTGCTCGCGTCCATAATGTATAACTTACATTTTCGCCGCACGTCGGGCATTTTTGTATGAAAAAACTCTTTGGAACCGATGGTATTCGCGGCCTCGCCGGTGAATTTCCTCTCGACGAGAAAACTGTACGTATCATCGGAGCGTCGCTTGCGCGGCAGTTCCGCGAAAAGCTCGGCCGCGACGCGCGTTTTGTGACCGGTAGGGACACGCGCGAGTCGGGCGAATGGATCGAGAATGCCCTTCACGCCGGGGCACACGCGGAAAACGCGGTCTGCGAATCGGCTGCTGTCATTACAACTCCCGGCGTGGCGTACCTGACCAAAGCATTTGATTTTGATGCCGGCATTGTCGTTAGTGCATCGCATAACCCGTTTCAAGACAATGGGATAAAGATATTTTTGCCCTCGGGGAGAAAGATTGACGAAGCGACCGAACGTCTGATCGAGGCTGATATTTTTGCGGATG
>JANYIL010000171.1 GCA_025362075.1 Chloracidobacterium sp. | reverse complement strand
TGATCGATCTCTCGGCAGCGTCAACGCCAACCGAAGATCCCACCGACGAAGGCTTTAAGCCAAGCGACGACTGGCCGGAACTGATAGGATAATCCCCTGGGTTTGATTACATAATCTCTATTATCAGACGCAAAGAATGTATCTCAATTGCACTAACCGAGCGTTAAGTGCGAACGCCTTGACTGCTTCCCGGTAGCTCTTAATCGGCAAAATTCGACACTCACTTTGACACGATTCTGGTAAAAAGCTATCATTATCGTTTTGTTATCTACTGCAGATTCCGATAGACCAACACTATATAAGGAGTTACGAAACAATTGAGTAACGGAAATTTTTTATTCACATCCGAATCGGTTACCGAGGGCCATCCGGACAAAATTGCCGATCATATATCGGACGCCATATTAGACGCTATCCTTGAGCAGGACCCCAATGCCAGGGTTGCTTGCGAAACGCTTGTCACAACCGGTTTGGCAGTTATCGCGGGTGAGATAACGACGACCGCCACAGTCAATTACAAGCAGATCATTCGCGAAACGATCGAAGAGATCGGCTATAACAACGCCGAATTTGGCTACGATTCGAATACCTGCAGCGTCATCGACGCCATTGGAACGCAGTCACCGGACATTTCGCAGGGCGTTGACACCGGCGGTGCTGGTGATCAGGGACTCATGTTCGGATACGCCTGTAACGAGACGCCCGAGCTGATGCCGATGCCTATCCAAATGGCGCATAATCTGACTCGCAAACTTAGCGAAGTTCGCCGCGATGGCACAATTCCCTACCTTCGCCCCGATGGCAAATCGCAGGTTTCGATCGAATACCGCGACGGCCGTCCGTTTCGTGTCGAAGCCGTGGTTATCTCATCACAAACCGGTGAGGTACCGATCGAACAGATCAGGGCTGACATTCTCGAAAAAGTTATCAAACCCGTCATTCCGGCGGAATTGCTTGACGAAAACACAAAATATCATATCAATCCCACGGGCCGATTTGTCGTCGGAGGCCCGATGGGCGACGCGGGCGTCACTGGACGTAAGATCATCGTTGACACCTATGGCGGCTATGCCCCACACGGCGGCGGTGCTTTTTCGGGCAAAGATCCGACCAAGGTCGACCGCTCGGCGGCCTACATGGCGCGTTATATCGCGAAGAATGTCGTCGCCGCCGGCCTCGCCGATAAGTGTACTGTTCAGTTAGCTTACGCCATCGGAGTTGCGGAACCAGTTTCAGTTTTGATCGACAGTCACGGCACCGGAACGATCGATGACGAACGTATTTCGGACATCGTGCGTGAGAATTTCACGCTTACGCCCGCCGCGATCATCGAAACGCTCGACCTTCGCCGCCCTATCTACAAGGCGACGGCTCGTTTTGGCCATTTTGGCCGCAAGAACGGCGAGTTCACATGGGAAGTTACAGACAAAGCCGAGGCTCTGAGGACTGCGGCTGATAATCACAAAGGTGTAGGAACAAACGGATAAATGACTTTTTACTCATTGACCTTTGTGTCTTCCCTTTGTGGCCTTTGTGATGGGAAAATTTTTAATCACAAAGATCACAAAGCTTAAGACCCAAAGGTCACAAAGAAAAGACCTAACATTTGAGGAATAAATATATGGCAGACGCCGCAATTTCAATGGAATACGACATCAAAGACATCAACCTTGCACCGCAGGGTAAACAGCGCATCGAGTGGGCCGACCGCGAAATGCCCGTCCTTCGGCTCATCCGCGAGCGTTTTGAGGCTGAAAAGCCGCTCAAGGGCGTAAAACTAATCGCTTGCGCACACATCACGACCGAGACCGCTAACCTGGCCCGCACCTTGCAGGCCGGCGGAGCCGAATCGCTCCTGATCGCGTCGAACCCGCTTTCTACGCAGGACGATGTCGCCGCTTCCCTTGTGGCCGATTGGGGCATCCCGGTCATGGCCCATAAGGGCGAATCCACAGAGACTTACGTCCGCCACGTTAAAGCGGCACTTGAAACAAATCCGAACCTTATCATCGACGACGGTTCCGACGTTGTTGCGACGATGATCAAGGAAAAGCCCGAGCTTATCGCCAATCTCATCGGCACGACCGAAGAGACGACGACCGGTATCGTCCGCCTCAATGCGATGGTCGCAGCCGGCGTGCTCACCTTCCCTTCTATAGCAGTAAACGACGCTCAGACGAAGCATTTCTTTGACAACCGCTATGGAACGGGCCAATCGACGCTTGACGGCATCATTCGTGCGACAAACATTTTGCTCGCCGGTAAGAATCTGGTCGTCGTCGGCTACGGCTGGTGCGGTAAAGGCGTTGCGATGCGTGCCCGCGGTATGGGTTCGAACGTCATCGTCTGCGAGATCGATCCGATCAAAGCGATCGAGGCTGTCATGGACGGCTTCCGCGTAATGCCGATGAAGGAAGCCTGCAAACTGGGCGATTTCTTCGTCACGGTCACCGGTAACCGCCACGTTGTTGACGGCGAACACTTTGCACAGATGAAGGACGGAGCGATCGTCTGCAACAGCGGACACTTTGACCTCGAATTAAACCTCGATGCTCTAAAGGAAATGTCCGAGCCGGCCGTCAAACGCCGCCCGTTCGTCGAAGAATATATCAGCAAAAATGGTGGAAAGAGCGTGATCGTGCTTGGCGAAGGTCGCCTGATCAACCTCGCCGCCGCCGAAGGCCATCCGGCCAGCGTGATGGATATGTCGTTCGCTAATCAGGCACTGTCTGCCGAGTATCTCGTCGTTAACAAAGGCAAGCTCGCCGCCGGCGTCCACATCCTGCCAAAGGAAGTCGATCAGGAGATCGCCTCCCTCAAACTCCACGCCATGGGCGTACAAATGGATATCCTGACCCCCGAAATGCTCGAATACATGTCGAGCTGGGAATCAGGCACGTAATCAATGCAAAATTGAGAATGAAAAATGGCCTTGTCGATCGCGACGAGGCCATTTTTTGTGTGATCTTGCTTTTTCCAAGTCTATGCGACGGAACGACAATTACAGGCGACACTTTCTAGATTACTTCCTTGGCCAAGAGATCTCGTATCCAGCCGCTCCGGGCACAATCCAAGACGGACTGACATTTACCGTCCCTGAGACCGGTGCTGACACCGAATGAGAGAAATCCCTCGATGATTTGTCGTTGTGCATATTTGGCCGCCTCGGCGGCCGAACCGCCGCGTCCCGTGTTCTGGACCGCAAGGTGAAAGGGCGTTGATCCGCTCTTGTTGCGAGTGGTTGGGCTGCCGCCTACGGACAGAAGATAGAGAGCGGCAGCTGCACACCGCGTCCTCACGGCGCGGTGCAGAGCGGTAGCGCCGTTCTGGTCCTGAGCATCGAAACCTATTTTAGGTTGTGGTAAAAGTAAAAGCTCTATGTATTCTACAGTACAGTACGACATTACCTGATTTATTAAACTTATGGAGTTTCATCGAATTTCCCCTCCAAATTTTGATGCACAGACCCATTTTTGAGATTTACTTATATGCAAGGGTTTTAAGAAAACTAATTTTTTCTACTATGGAGGATAATATGTTAAAAAAGTTTATTTACACTGCGGCCGGAGTTGTAGCAATTGCCGCTCAGATCAGTACAATCGCAGTCGCACCGGTATTTGCATCCAGCCACTCTGAGGCACCGCTTATCGCGGGTGACAGACTTGCTGATAATACTGACGTTTACGCGTTTCGATCGACCGAAGCGGGCCGTGAAGGCTTTGTCACATTGATCGCAAACTTTATTCCCGACCAAACGCCGGGTGCCGGCCCGCATTATTTTAAGTTTGATTCGACTGTTCTGTATGAGATCAAGATCGATAACACAGGTGATGGCGTTGAGGATATTACTTATCAGTTTCGATTCAGCGACCAGATCAAAAATCCTAATACTGTACTCGGAATGGCCGCTCCTAATGAGGCCTTAATGGGTAAAGGAGCGCTCGACCCGCTTATCACTTCACTAAATGACGAAGACTATAACGAATTTCAAACTTACAGCGTGGCGCGTGTCGACCGGGCTTTAGGCAAGACGCCAAAACAGATGGCCTCTGTATTGTCGACACCGCCTTCGAACATCGGCAGCCGAACGACGCCGAACTACGAGGCCCTTGCTGAACACGCGATCCATACCTTGCCGAAGGCAAATAATATGCGCGTTTTTGCCGGCCAGCGTGACGAGGGCTTTTACATTGCGGTCAACAAGATATTTGACACATTAAATTTTGATCCAACCAAAGAAACGGGTGGCGTAGATGGTTTGGCGGGTAAGAATGTCAGCAGTATCGCGATTGAAGTGCCAATAGGTGATCTTACACGAGATCATTCCGTACCGAAAGATTCGACCGCCTCGAATTCGGTCATCGGTATTTGGTCAACAGCCAGCCGCAAGATGACAAATGTTCTCAACGATCGTCAGAAATCTGGTGCAAAGAATGGCGAATGGGTGCAAATCTCACGTCTCGGCAATCCATTGGTAAATGAAGTCGTGATTCCCCTTGGGACAAAAGACGCTTTTAACGGCCTTGCACCAAAGGACGATGCTATCGCAGCTCCATTCATACTTGATCCACAACTTGCTAAGCTTATGAAAGCGGCTTTTAAAATAGACATTCCGGCTGCTCCGCGAAATGACCTTGTCGCTATCTTTGCAACCGGAATCAAGGCCGGCAGCGTTCCGGGAGCCGCGTCGTTCAACACATTTCTCTCGGACGGCAAGCCGCACGAGATGATGCGTCTTAATGTCGCGATCACGCCTACGTCCTCACCTAACCGCCTCGGACTGCTTGGCGGAGATCCGGCCGGATATCCCAATGGACGCCGGGTCGGAGACGATGTTACGGATATCTCGTTTAGGGCAATGGCTGGAGGCACGCCATTTACGCCTAAAACCAACAAGGCACCGAATAATGCACTCGGAGATGGCGTTTCTGGAAACGATGTACCATATCTGACAACTTTTCCTTACCTCGGCACTCCGCACTCGGGCAATCCCTAAATACGAATCGCTTTTTTAGAAAAATTGAAGCTCTCGTGAATCCGCGTTCAAAAAATAGAATTATTTTTGAACGCGGATTCCCCGCCAATAATGATCGCTGCAAACGAAGCTCGATTGGCCTGTCGCTGAAGATTTTGCCAGGTTATTGCCAGGACACGACACCTGTCTGTTTGAGATGGTCAAGTTATTCAGGACACGATGCTCTCGCTCCTTGTGTTTGATTTAGTTTCAAAGTTTGCGTTTTTTTAAGCATTGGCAAATCTATCAACAATTAAAAAGCGGGCGGCGAGATGGTTTTGGGGCATCTCGCCGCGACTCATGCGCGACTCATGGTTGATGAGTTTGCGGCCGGTTATTCCTTGACGGGTTGCCCGCCGGCATTGCCCGTCGCTGCTTCACCGGTTGGTTGTCAGGTTGCGGCAAACTGGTGCCGTTTGTCAATTGCCGTTCAAATTCGATCGGGCTGCGGTAGCCGAGGCCCGAATGAAGTCTGATGCGGTTGTAATAGCCGTCGATATAATTGACGTCGGACCCCGCGGTGACTAAGGTCCGAAGCGTCGTGACCTGTATTTCGGGATTCCACGCCGGACCCGTGATGTAGCCGTCGGAAGCATAATGTAAAGGGGTGCTCCGGCGGCGATTCCCCGCTGAGTTTGGATCAGCTCCAGCGGCGAGCAGCTCCCGCACGATCTCTACGCGGTACCATGCGACCGCCAGATGAAGGGCGGTATCGCCAACGTACAGCCAATGAAAAATCCCCGCCCTGTACAGTCTTTCGTTTTCCACGAATTGACTAGCTAGGCTGGGATTGATCCTCAGTAATTCCGTAACCCGTGCAACGTCGTCATCGATTATGGCGGCAAGAAGAGTGTTCATTTTGAGAAACAAAAGTCTTCCCTAGCGATACAGTGAGCAGTTGGCCCGTGCGACAAAATGCTTTCCCCCAGTCATCGTGACGTAGTAGCAGCGGCCGTCGGAGTCTTTGATATACGTTCCCTGGCAGATCCACGGCAACTAAAATGTCAATATATTCTCATTGCACACCTTTCCAAATTTCTGCCAATCTTCGAACCGGGGGCTGTCTTAAGTCGGAAAAATGATAGCTAGAATGTTTTCGGACGGAGTCAGGCGGTCGGATCAGGTTTGCGGCCGGTGACCTTTTCCCATTCGCGCCAGACGAGCCAGATGATGACGGTGTCGAGGACGACGAGAAATACCATCAGAAAGGTCTGGTGGACTACCACAAGGTATATCTGATAGATCAGAAAGGCGGTCAACGCCGCAAGAGCCCACGGATATGCCCACAGTTTTTGGCGAAGCAGGGCGACTACGAGGCCGACCTTGACAATGCCGTGCGGTAAAAAAAATACGAGAGCAGCGGTCGAACCACCTGTTGCGAGTTCGCCGCCGATATGCAATAGATTACGAGCGAAAAAAGTCGTCGGGTCACTGCTAAACAGGCCGGCAAGCCAAGCAAACAGGCTCTCGATCGTCGAGGTCGGCAGCACGAGCAGGAGGATCCCGCCGACAATCTCAAGGGTCCCATTAAAGCCTTTCCCGATTATTCCCAGCTCGTACGACCAATCCAGGAGCGTCTGCGGGTGAAACCAGCCTCTTTTTGGCTTTTCGGCGATGTTTTCGACCATAGCTAACTATAACAAAACGTTTAAGTTTTGATCCTTGCGAGAAGATAAATTCCGACCATCGAAAAGATCATGAGCGGCGACCAGATCGCCAATTGCGGCGTCAGAAAGCCGTTCAGCCCGAGCTGCTCAAATACGCTGCTTGTTCCCGTAAACAGCAGCCAAAGCCCGATTGCATAACCGACCGTAACGGCGTTCCCTTTCCGGCTCAGACTCAAGGAAAACGGAGCCGTAAACAATGCCAGGACAAATGGCAGGAAAAGCGTCGTGTATTTTTTCTCAAGCGCCACCATCAGATTGCTGCGTTCGAGCTCCGAATCGCTCGTTGCGATACGGGTTTTTATCTCTGTGGTCGTCAAATGGCTCGGTTTTGTCTTTAATCCTGAAAACGGGTTATTTTCCTCGCTCAATTCCCCGCCCTGCTGCGTCGCGGTATCAACCTTCCCATCGTGCATGTCGCTTTTCTCGACATTGCCGAGCAAGATAACGCGCCCCGATTCCCATTTCGCGAATTTGGCACGGTACACGGATTGCAAATGCGCTCCGTTATCGCCAAATTGGTAAACCGAGAGGTCTGTCGCACAACCCGACGCACATTGATTAGGCCGCTTTCCGTTATCAGACGCAGATGCGATTGAATTCCCGTTCAAATTGTTTGGGCTAATCGGTCTATCGTTATCAGACGCAGGAACCTGTAATTTGAACGAATAGATACGTTCGTCGTTCGCGATCCAGTATCTTCCGGGCTGATTGCCGACCGCGCCACGGCTGCGGATAAGTTCACGCGTTGCGTCCTGGAGCTGGTTTGCACGCGGCAATATGCGTTCCTGGATCACCCAATTAATGCCTCCGAGCAGGGCCATCATCAGAAAACACGGTAGCAGCAACCGGTAAACGCTTTGTCCGGCGGACGTCCAGGTAACGATCTCGTTTTGTCGCGATTTGATGACGTAGGTCGCGAGGGTGCCTATCATCGCGGCCGACGGTACGAGTTGGAGATAGACAAAAGGCAGCAAATAAAAGAGATATTTGATCAGCAAAACAATGCCGCCATCCATCGCACCGGCGAATTTCCAAAGCTCGAACGCCGTGAAAATAATGAAGATCGCCGTTAGAAACGCTAGTGTCAGAACAAAGTTCTTAATCAGATTCCGCAAAAGATCGAAATCGCGCAAGCCCGTGGTGAGATCGACGAAAAGGTTTCGGATCTGAATCTTGTTCGGTGCGTTACGCAGACTGGCCCATCCAGCCCTGAGGCTTTCAGACACACTGCTCCAAAAGTTGATCCGCCGCGAAAAGCTGAACCACAGCCCGATCACCACGCTTGCCCCGATCGGCAGCAGGCTGCCGGTAAAAACGCTTATTTTTCCTGTCCGGGCGAGCTGCTCGCCAAGGAACGCAACTAAATAGAACCCGATCAGCACCCCAAGAGCAACAGCGATGCCAAACCCACGGCCGCCGCGATTAAACCGCAGCACGATCACCGTGCCAAGAATGCAAAAAATGAAGGGCGTGATCGAAAGCAGAATTCGCCGTTGCCAGATGATCTGGGCCTCGATCTTTTCCCTGCCATCGGCATTGGCGGCGTATTCGGAAAGCTGCGACAGGCCCAGCTCTTCGGGCATCAGCGTCGAGCTCGTCAGCTTATCGATCATCTCGCTCCGTCGCGTCTTGATCGCGAGCCTGAATTCCCCGATGCTTTCCGATACGTACTTTCCCTGCCCGGGCACGAGCGGGAGCGTCGAGACGGAGGAATTTTCCAGCACCAGTTCCGAAAGCTGGTCGGTCGTATCTATGCGGCCTCTCGTTGACGTTATCAGACGCACAGTTCCCGCTTTGGCGTCCTCGCTGTAAATGAAGACATTCTTCCAGCGGCCGGTCTCGAAATCGCCGCCCTTGACATAGATTGTGTAGCCGGCGACCTCAGTATTGAAAACGCCGGGCTCAAGCGGCGATTCGAGCTTCTTGATGGCCGTCTGCAATGCAACATTGCGGACAAGCGAGGCCGCGACCGGCACACCCTTCAGATTGACAAAAAACGCAAAGATCGACAGCAAAATACCCAGAATAATTATCGGAATGGCGATCTGCACGTTGCCGACACCCGACGCTCGAATAACCACCAATTCGCTGTCGCCCCGCATTTTGGCGAGGCCGATGATCGTGCCGACGAGCATCGCCATCGGACACGTAAATGCAATGACGTTTGGTATCAAAGCAATCGTCAGTTGCCAGATCAGATTTGTAGGGATATTGACGCTAAAGAATATGTCAGAATAACGGCTTGCCTGCTGGACGAACAGGATAACGCTCAACAGCAGCCACGAAAAGGCAAAATACGGAATGATCGTCCGCAAGAGATACATTGAGATGAGCCAACTGATCCGTTTCATTACTAATTAACTTAACAGGGATGAAGAGGATAAAAAGGATATGAAAAAAAACCAAAAAATGATTATTTATATCCCCTTTATCTCCTTCATCCCTGTTAAAAATCTTCGCTAGACAACTCGTCCATCAATCGCGAGCGATTTTTCGCCGACGACTTCCCTGCCGATCGCGCTTGAGGCCATTTGCTTTAGAATGATCGAGATCGACCTTAACTCGTCGTGCTTTTCAGCGGTGAATACCGCAAAGTCGGCTGGTGCAAGTCGCCTTGCCGCCGCCACAATAGCTCGGCTCGTCCCATTAAACGGTCTCGGCGCCCGTCCGCCCCGGCATGACAAACAGCTCAGATGATAATTTGTCTGAACGTTTGCAGTCTCAGTTACGTCAAACATCCGTCGGCAGTCATCGCACCGGGTCCAATCCGGAAGCCAGCCAGCCAGCCGCAGCATCCACAATTCGAAGTAAACGCCCGTACTCAACAAGGTCTCAGGATCTTTGGCGGCGGTCTCGACGCAGGTTTTGACCATTCGGTAAAGTGTCTCGTTGGGGTCGTGCGGCGGCGACATTGTTACCAGCAGATCGCCAAGATACGAGAATTTTTGCAAAAAGTCGGGATTCCCCGCTGCCTCGAAATTCGAACGGATCAGATCGACCTTTTGTATCGAGACCAGTTCGCTTGAGTCCTTTTGAAAATAGGTCGCATGCACGACCGAAAATGGCTCAAGACCACTGCCAAATTTGCTGTTCAGCCGCTTGGCCCCCTTGGCCACGCCGCGGACGACACCCTGGGCCTGGGTCAAAAGCACAACAATCCGATCCGCTTCGGCCAGATTATAGGTCTTAATTACAAGGCTCTCGGTCTCGATCAAACCCATCGATTTACCATGGAATGAAATACAGCAGCCAGGCCAGGGCAAGGCTCACAACGACAAACTGCAAAAACGTCTTAACACCATAAATAACCCGTTCCTTTGTAGTGCCGTTTGAAAAGGAGGCGAAGGCTATCGAGACGAAAAATGCGAATCCCACCAGATACAGAAAATGGATCATTTTTTCCTCCCGACCGCGATATCGATCGCATCAATTACCGCCAGATAATTAAGCAGCCCGGCCACCTCAAGAAATCTGCCGCCGTATTCAAATGTTGCAAGCGCCGCAACCTGCGGCGACAGCGTTCCGGCCATGATAAAACTTACTATCGCCCCCAGGCCGTTGCCTAAGCGAGCGAACACATTTAGCAAATAGAGCAACGCCCCATCCTTAAAGTCGAAGCCGGGGTAATGGGCTCCACCGCTCGCGATCGCGATCGCGAACATGAGCCAAACCACAACCGCTATTATCCCACCGCGGATGTAGCGCCCCTGTACTAGGTGCCCGGCTCCCGGTACAAACCACGATATGATCCCAATTATGACTGGATTATCCATTAATAAATTCTCAACTCTCTAAATCCGCCCTAATGTAGAACATTAAGATATTCACAAAACCGTTTAACTTAACCACGCTAACCTCTGTTGATAAGTACCTTAGCTGCAAGAATAATGCTAATTATTTACTTTAACTTATCAACAACGACCTTCACTTAAGGTAATACGAACAAACCCGCCGTTAGTTACGCTTTCTTTCGCCCACACCACATTTCTTAACGAACAGTTCGAATATCTCCCGCGACACAAGATCAAACGACGCCGATATCTCGGGATGCCATTGGACCCCGAGTACAAATCGGCCTTTCCTCGTATCCTGGATGCCCTCGATGATGCCATCCTTTGCCCACGCGATGGCCTTTAGGTCCTTACCGACCTTTCCGACAGCCTGATGGTGGGATGAATTGACACGTACCGAGCCGTCCGCATTCTTTACCGCCGCGAGATCCGAAAGTAGGTTTCCCTTTGCGATCTTGAGGGTATGCGAATTCCGTATTGCCGGGACTCCTTGCTCATGTTTATAGCTCTTCGGCACCTGCGATTCAATATCCTGGATCAGTGTACCGCCGCGAACAACGTTCAGTACCTGCATGCCAAAGCAGATCGCCAGCACAGGCAAATTAAGCCGCTCGGCCTCTTCGAGTACGAGAATATCTGTCTCGTCTTTAACCGGGATCACCGGTCCAAGCCTGTGATGCGGCTCCTCGCC
Organism: Chloracidobacterium sp.; assembly: GCA_025362075.1. Classification (GTDB taxonomy): domain Bacteria; phylum Acidobacteriota; class Blastocatellia; order Pyrinomonadales; family Pyrinomonadaceae; genus OLB17. The sequence goes on along the minus strand of JANYIL010000171.1, from coordinate 8,457 downwards.
GTAATAATGCGGGTCGACGTCCGTATTGCTGCCGGGCAGCAAAATCCCGTCCAGACCGGCCAAAACCTCTGCAATATACTCACGTTTCGGGATCAAACTGATATGCACCGGCACACCTCCCGCAGCCTCGACGGCTTCGCTGTAGTCGCGACCGAGGTAAAACCGCTGAGTTTGCAGCTCCAGCCGCATTGTGATGCCGATTCGTGGACGTTTTCCCATAAACCCTTTTATGTTCAATCAATAAGACCATTTATGTCAATTTGAGAAATTACTCAATAAGGTCTCTTCTCCGCGATCTCTGCGTCAACCTCAGCGATTTCTGCGTTGAAATGATCCTAACGCTGAAAACGCTGAGGTTGACGCAGAGATAAACCCAATTTGAGCATTTGAATGTAAAACCGTATCATTTATCTCTAAATGCAGACTAAAGATTTGAGTCCAAAAATTCGCTCGACGACCGTTCTGCTCGTCAAACGTGACGGTCAGATTGCGATGGCCGGCGACGGCCAGGTGACGCTCGGTGAGACCGTCATCAAGGGCAATGCCCGTAAGGTACGCCGTATTTCAAACGGCAATATTTTAGCGGGTTTTGCGGGTTCGACAGCCGATGCTTTCTCGCTGCTGACGCGGTTTGAGACTAAGCTTGAGCAGTTTCAAGGCCAGCTCGAGCGTGCCGCGATCGAGCTGAGCAAGGACTGGCGCACCGATAAGTATCTCCGAAATCTCGAGGCATTGCTCATCGTCGCCGACAAAACTGACGCCTTTCTCATATCCGGCAAGGGCGATGTGATCTCGTCCGACGACGGTTTGCTGTCGGTCGGTTCGGGCAGTATGTACGCCCTGGCAGCCGCACGGGCCTTGATGAAACACACTGAATTAACGGCCCGCGAGATCGCCGAGGAAGCACTGCGGATCGCCGCTGAGATCTGCATTTATACAAATTCGGATATAGCTGTGGAGGAAATCTAGAGTGGGGGAGCTAGAGTGCGGAAGCCTGCGCGTGAGCAAGGGCGTAACATTCAACGCTGTGAGTTACGCCCTTGCTCACACGCGGGCTTCTGCACAATGATCATGCCAATTTACTTAGGCGGCGAGACCGCCGCCGACAAACGAAATCTCGACGACCTTACACCGCGGCAGATAGTTGCGGAGTTGGATAAGTACGTCGTCGGCCAGAACGCAGCCAAAAAAGCCGTCGCCGTTGCTCTGCGCAACCGCATCCGCCGTCAAAAGCTGCCGCCGGAGATCGCCGAAGACGTATTGCCAAAAAATATCCTCATGATCGGCTCGACCGGCGTCGGCAAGACCGAGATCGCCCGGCGCCTGGCGCGGCTCGCAAATTCCCCGTTCATCAAGATCGAAGCATCGAAATTCACCGAGGTTGGCTATATGGGCCGCGACGTCGAGAGCATGGTCCGCGAGCTGGCCGAGGTCGCGGTTGATATGGCGAAGCAGGGAGCGTTCGAGGATGTGCTGCAGCGTGCCGAACAAAACGTCGACGAACGCCTGCTTGATATTCTGCTCCCACCGCCTGCGGATTTACGTTATCAGACGCAGACTGAGGGCGAATCCGAAGAGATCGAACAGCCGCATTCCCGCACCCGCGAAAAGCTCCGCGAACAGCTACGCAACGGCGGCCTCGACGATCGCCTGGTCGACATCGAAACCCAGGACCGTTCAAACGCGACGATCGATTTTATCGGCGGACAGGGAATGGAAGACATGGGCGTAAATATACGCGACATGATGGGAAATATGTTCCCGACCAAGACCGTCACACGCAAATTGACCATTGCCGAAGCCCGTAAATACCTAATCCGCGACGAACAGGAAGGCCTCGTCGACATGGAACAGATCCAGCGTGCGGCTCTCGAAAAGGCTCAGTCTAAGGGCATAATCTTTCTCGACGAGATGGATAAAATTGCCGGCCGCGAGTCCGGTGGAAACCCGGACGTCTCGCGTGAGGGCGTCCAGCGCGATCTGCTGCCGATCGTCGAGGGCACGAACGTCAACACAAAATACGGCATGGTCGCGACCGACCACATCCTGTTTATCGCGGCCGGCGCCTTTCACGTTTCAAAGCCCTCGGACCTGATACCCGAGCTGCAAGGCCGTTTTCCGATCCGTGTCGAGTTGGAATCCCTGACAATTGACGACCTCAAGCGAATCCTTATACAGCCTAAAAACTCGCTGATAAAACAGTATCAGGCCCTCTTAAACACCGAGGGAATTCACCTCACATTTACGGAAGACGCCATCGACCGGCTGGCCGAAATGACCGAGGAGATCAATAAAAATACTGAAAACATTGGGGCCCGGCGGCTGCACACACTTGTCGAAAAGCTGCTCGAGGAGATAAGTTTTCTCGGTGGCGAGTTGGAAGAGAAAAACCAGCAGATCGACGCCGAATATGTCGACGACAAATTAAGCACTTTGATCGAAGATCAAAACTTGCGCCAGTATATTTTATAGTTAAGCACATGTTAAACACTGTGGGGCATATCCGGGTCAGTAATTTTTGGCGTTTTAAGCACAATGCCGCTAAAGCGCCTTTAACGCTTATTGTGCTTGGGGTGCTTTTAAGCATGGGCTGCGGCAAACGTGGTGCTCCGGTGCCCCCGAAAGAACGTGTTCTACAGCGTGTCGAGATCTCGGGCTATCAGCGTGGCAATCAGATCATCATTTCCTGGAAAATGCCCTCCCGAAACGCCTCTGCGGGCAGCGTTCTGAATATTAGCCGTGCCGATGTTTATCGTTTGGCCGAACCGGTGACTGCTCCGCTGCAGCTTTCGGAGGAGGAGTTTGCCAATCGCAGCACCCTGATCGCCGCGATGCCGATCACCAACGCGGATTTTGGTTCGAAGGATCTTCTGTACAAAGACACTTTGGCTTTTGCCGGCCAGGCCGCTAGGCTGCGTTATGCAATACGGTTTGTAAATGCCGCAGGGCAAAAGGCCGCGTTCTCAAATTCCCTGCTGATTGAGCCGACCTCAAAGGTCGCCGGAACACCCGTTTCCCTTGTCGCCGAGGCCTCGCAGGACGCGATCCGGTTAAAATGGCAGCCAGCGGCAACAAACGTCGACGGATCGACGCCTGTCAGCATTCTCGGATACAACATTTACCGCTCGACGTCCGACAAGATACCGGCCACGCAACTCAATAAAACGCCTATCACGACGACGGGTTTTGACGACGAATTCTTCGATTTCGGCAAGGATTATTATTACTTTGTCCGGGCAGTTTCTGTCGGCGTTCAGGCGGAGCCGGTCGAAAGCGGGGAGTCGAATATCGTCAAATTCAAGGCTGTAGACACCTTTGCACCGACTGCCCCGTCGGCGTTGACCGTTGCGGCGGCCCCCGGCACGATCTCGATATTTTTCGCGGTTAATCCTGAGAAAGACATCGCGGGATACAAGATATATCGCTCAACCGACGCAAATCTGCCTAAGGCCCAATGGACGCTGCTTACGCCTGAATTGTTGAAAACAAATACATTTCAGGACACTAAGATCGAATCCGGCAAAACCTATTACTATTATTTGACGGCCACTGACAAGGCTGGCAACATTAGTCCGGCGTCCGATGTAGTATCGGAGACGGTGCCCTAGGTTGCAGAACCCGCGCGTTAGCAAGGGCTTAACACTCAGTACTAGTGAACGGACTTCACCCTTGCTACACGCGAGGCCGCAACAGTTATGAAAATTGAGATAGAAAAAGATTTCTCTCCCTCAAAGATAGTTTGTGTCGGCCGCAACTACGCTGAGCATGCCGCGGAGCTTGGCAATGCCGTGCCAACCGAGCCGCTTCTTTTCCTCAAAGCTCCGTCAGCCGTGCTCCGGAATAACGAGCAGATCGAGATCCCTAAACAATCACTTCAGGTTGAGCATGAGGGTGAGCTTGCCATTGTTATCTCAAAGACCTGTAAGGATTTAACTGATGCGGACAATGTACATGAATACGTTCTCGGTTACACGTGTCTCAATGATGTTACGGCCCGCGACCTTCAACGAAAGGATGTTCAGTTTACCCGCGGAAAATCATTTGATACATTTTGCCCGATCGGACCGGTGATCGAGACCGATCTGGACGCGACCGATATTCGCATCATCTGCCGGGTAAACGCCGTCGTCAAACAGGACGGGCGGACATCGCAGATGGTCTTTCCGGTCGATTTTCTGGTACGATATATTTCAAACATGATGACATTGAATGCCGGTGATGTGATTGCGACGGGAACGCCGTCCGGCGTTTCGAAAATGGAGAGCGGCGACGTTTGCGAGGTCGAGATCGAGGGGATAGGAATCTTAAGAAACCCCATTAAATAGGTATTTTCACCATATAGGACACAGAGATCACGGAGAAAAACATATGAAATTCTTTATAGACACAGCAAATTTAGATGAGATAAAAGAGGCAAATGAACTTGGTTTGATCGACGGTGTGACGACCAATCCTACGCTGGTGGCGAAGGAAGGCGATATCGACTTTAAGGAGCGCATTGCCGCGATCTGCAAGATTGTGAAAGGCGACGTTTCGGCTGAGGTGACGGCCCTCGACACCGAAGGAATGCTGGCCGAGGGCCGCGAACTCGCAAAGATCGCACCGAATGTCGTCGTCAAATGTCCCCTCACGCTCGACGGTCTGAAAGCGACCCGCGCCTTCCGTGCCGAGGGCACTAAGGTAAACGTTACGCTCTGTTTCTCGGCTGCCCAGGCCCTTTTGGCGGCGAAAGCGGGGGCATCGTATATCTCGCCCTTTATCGGACGCCTTGACGACACCGCATGGGATGGGATGGCCCTGATCCGTGATATTGTGCAGATCTATGACAATTACGGTTTCGCAACTGAGGTTTTGGCCGCTTCGATCCGTCATCCGGTGCATATTGTCGACTGCGCTCTTGCCGGCGCAGATGTGGCTACTATTCCTTTTAAGGTCATCCAGCAATTGGTCAAACACCCGCTGACCGATAAAGGGTTGGAAGGGTTTCTGTCGGACTGGCAGAAAAGCGGTAGAAACTAAGTCAGAACCGCCTGCGTAAGCGGGCGAAACGAACAATATTAAGAAAATTCGCCGCAAATAAGGGCTGATGTCGCGGATAAAAAGGAGAATTTGATCTGCGTTTATCTGCAGGTAAGCTTTTCTTTGGTGTCTGCCGCCCGCTCACGCAGGCGGTTCCGACAAGAGATTTTTCAGTTGGCTGTGAAGCCCTGCCGCGTCGGGACTTCTTTGTATTGAGAATTGGTATTTCGCCCTAAAATACTCGTCCGGTTCCTTCATCTCGACCAGCTCCCTCACCTTGTCCAGGTTGGCGTCGATCATCCCGTCAGGAATACCTTCTTTTGACGCAAACATCTCGTCTATCTCGACGATCAGCATCGAAAATTTTCGGAGCCAGGCGAAATCCTCGTCCTCCATCAAAATGTTCACAAACTGCGCCGGCGTCAGAGGGCCGTTAAGCCCCTCGTACATTCCGCGCTCAAGATCGAGCATCGATTTGTGCAGTTTAAGCAGCAAATTGCGTGCATTTTTGAGCTTTTCGGCGTTTTGCATAAATTTATCTTAGCCTACTTCGCAATTAAAGCATACCGTGCTAACTTTTGATTATTAGCTTGCTAATTATTTTCTCTTAGCACGCTAATAATCCATTAATAGCCGGCTAAGAAAATCTAATTACCCGGCTAACTATTGTATTTTAAGCACTTAAGAAGAGTACATATGGCCGAGCTTATAAAATTCGAAGACACAGTCAGCTATCTGCTGGCAAAAGTTACGACGGCATTCCGCAATTCCCTTGAGCGGCACATGGGCAAGATCCATCTCCATGGCGGACAGATCTTTATCCTCTTCGAATTATGGAAGCAGGATGGCCTGCGGCTGATCGACCTCGTCGAGCGTGTAAACGTCGCCGCTCCGACCGTGACAAAAATGGTGGATGGCCTGATCGAGATCCACCTCGTAACGCGGACAAAGATCGAGGGCGACAACCGCTCAAAGCGGATATTTTTGACGGAAGGCGGTCGGGTGATGCGAGGCAAGATCGAGGCACAGTGGCTCGAGCTCGAAGAAAGCTGCCTAACCGGCCTCACCGAGACCGAGCGCCTCGTGCTCTTTGAGCTTCTCGGCAAGCTCCGCAGCTCTTACACGGGTGCACCGGGGCCCGAGGAAGATTAAAATCGTTTCATTTACCGAAAAATCGAGTTAAGATATAAGCATCGAACAATTTGTCCGAAATCTCGGATCTGGAGGATACAGAAAATGAAAGTCCTGCTTGCTACCGACGGCACAAAATACGGCGACGCGGCTGCCGACATGGCCGGAAAGCTTAAACTCGCCGATGGCGACGAGATAAAGATCATCTGCGTGGTCGACATGGCCCTGCCGATGCCCATCGACATTTATGGTGGTTATATTCCTGACACGACCGAAATCGAAAAAGTCGCCCGTGAGAACGCCGCAAAGGTCGTCGCCGAGACCAGCGAAAAGATCCGCTCATCGTTTGGCGACAAGGTCGATATCACCACCGATGTTCTCTTCGGATCGCCGGACAGCCGTATCGTCGAGACCGCCGAAGAGATGAAGGCCGACCTGATCGTCATCGGTTCACACGGTTATAAACAGTGGGAACGCCTGCTCCTGGGCTCGGTTTCAAATTCTGTGGTGCATCACGCCCATTGCTCGGTAATGGTCGTTCGGACCGACGCGGCGTAAGGCATGAACGTCACGATCAATTCGCGCAAATACGATCAGAGTATCCGGCGCAGCTGGCGTGCTGATCTGATCGAGAGTGTGGGTTCGATGCTAGTGTTTGTTGGCGAATTCGGCGACGATGTCGAGCACGCCGATCTCGGCCTTATCCCCTGCGGTACGGTCTCGTACGAATATTACTGGCTCGACCGCTGGTACAACGTTTTTCGCTTTCTGCTCCCGGACGGGGCCTTGAGAAACTACTACTGCAACGTCAATATGCCGCCGGTTTTCGAAAATGGCGTGCTTGATTATGTCGACCTGGATATCGACGTGGTTGTATGGCCGGACGGTACCCATAAGACACTGGATTTGGATGAATTTGAGAAAAATACTGCTGTGTTTAACTATCCTGATGGTATCCGGATAGGAGCTCTCGATGGTCTCGCAGAGTTGATCGCGCTAAAAAATAGCGGCAAAGTCCCTTTTGACGCCGATATTTTCGCAATAAAAGAGGCAATTTCTCGTGTCACCTAAAAAATAACGAGTCCGTTAAAAAAAAGGAGAGAGATCATGAACGCAAAGGTTCTTTTACCGTTAGCCGTCATCGTTTTATCCACCGCCGTTGCCCAAGCCCAGTATCCGGCTGCTCAGCCCATCGCGGTAAACCAGGACTCAGTAGCGATCATAGCCAACGAACTCGCTAACATTTCGCGAAACGTGCAGGCGATGAACGAACGCCTGAAGGCCATTGGCGACAAAGGAAGTACCGCTGCTGCAACCCTTAATGATCCTCGGCAAAAGATACTTATGGGCATCCAGGCCCTGACTGGTGCCGAACAGCGAGTAATTCAGTTACAGGCCGCTCAATACGATCTGACGCAAAGGCTAAACGACACTCGCGGCAAATTATCGCAAACCGAGCTTGATCTCCGCCCGCGAAATATCGACCGCAGCGTCGCCTTCGAAGGGACCACCGAGACCGAAGAATTCCGCGAAAGCCGCCGTCAAAAGCTACAGTCCGACCGCACAAATCTGTCTGCCCTGTTGGTGCAGCTTCAAAACGATCTTCGCGAAAACACCGAGCTTCTACGTGATGCTCAAGGCTTCGCAACCCGTTTGCGGCGTCAATATATCCCGCTGATGGACCGCGAGATGATCGAGCAATAGGCCATATAACAGAAAACATAGCTAGTGTTAATACAAAAAAAGGCGGCCTCGCGACCGCCTTTTTTGGGTTAGGTTAGGGATTGGATGTTAATCCAATCCGGTAAAGTCGACATCCGCGAGGCTGTCGGTTAGTTCGATTGATCGGCTGGCGAAGCGGTACTGCCGTGAGGCAACGCCGACCGTGTAGTTTGCACCCGTGTCGAGGCCGTCGAAGGTGTAGTAGCCGAACGAACTCGTTGTCACGGTCCGTGCGAAACCAGCTCGATCGACGATTGTTACCGTTGCTCCGCGAACGCCGCGGCCGTCGGGGGTTGTGACGCGGCCCGAAAGGCTGGCTGCGGCTGTTGCCGGGATGGTGATTCGGCCGTTCTGGTCGAACGTCGTTGAGAGGATTATGCCAGTCGTGTCGGCTGAGAGGCCTTTGACGACCGAGTCGTCGAAGGTGACCTTCGATTCGCCAGCTGCCGCACCAGAGCGGACGTGGAACGTCACTCTTGCGATGCGGCGGTTGCCTTCCGTGATCGCAGTGATCGAATCACTCGTCGCGTTGAAGTTTTCGACGATGCCGATCGTGCCATTGGCTGCTCCCGAAGCGTTGACGTT
>JANYIL010000102.1 GCA_025362075.1 Chloracidobacterium sp. | reverse complement strand
CCCTCCGCCTTCGCCAGTTCGATGTACGACAGCACCTTGTCCAGGTGGGCCTGCGAGATCAGCGCGCCCTGGTCGGTGGCTGGCTGTAACGGATCGCCCAGCCGCAGCTTTTTCGTCTCGGCCACGAAACGCTCGATGAATTGCGGATAGATTTTGTCCTCGACGAAGATGCGCGAACCGCACAGACAGATTTCGCCCTGATTGGCAAAGGCGGCACGGCGGGTCTCGGCGAGCATTTGGTCGTAATTGCAATCGGCGAAGATGATGTTCGGATTCTTGCCGCCGAGTTCGAGCGACAGCTTTTTGAACATCGGTGCGGCGACGCGGGCGATCTCTTCGCCGGTTTTTGTACCGCCGGTGAACGAGATCGCTTTGACCTCTTTGTGAGCGACGATTGCGGAGCCGACCTTTGGCCCGAGACCGTGGACGATGTTTAAAACGCCGGGCGGCAAACCTGCCTCGATGCACAGTTTTGAAAGCAAATACGCTGTCATCGGGGTGATCTCGCTGGGCTTTGCGACGACGGTACATCCTGCGGCGATCGCGGGTGCGATCTTCCACGTAAATAGGTACAGTGGCAGATTCCACGGGCTTATGCAGCCGACCACACCGAGCGGCTGACGCAGCGTGTAGTTGATGGCGTCCTGCCCGACACTGTCGTGCGATTCGTTGGCCGTGTGCATCGCGGCGGTCGCGTAAAATTTGAAATTTGCCGCCGCCCGCGGAATATCGAGGCGTCTGGCGATGGTCAGCGTCTTTCCGCTATCGATGCTCTCGGCCAGAGCAAGCGGTTCCAGATCGCGTTCGATCAAACCGACAAGCCGCATCAGACTGTCGTGTCGGGTTTCCGCCGAAGTGTTCGACCATGCCGGAAACGCGGCCTTTGCTGCCTCGACCGCCAGATGCACGTCGCGGTCGTCCGAATCGGCGATCAGCGAATAGACCTCGCCCGTGGCCGGATCGAAATTATCGAGATATTCGCCCGACGCCGGCTGCACCAATTCTCCGCCGATGTAGTTGTCGATTCGCAGCATACGGTCAGAACCACCTGCGGTAGCGGGGTGATTTAATCAACCCGAGGTTGATCTCCAGCTTAAGTTCAACCACCTGCTACCGCAGGTGGTTCTGACTACACCTTCGCGAAGGTCAGCCCTGATTGGCCCTGATATTTACCGCCGCGGTCGGCGTAGGAAACGCCGCAGTCTTCGTCGGACTCGAAAAACAGGATCTGGCCGATACCTTCATTAACGTACACGCGCAAGGGGAGATTGGCGAGATTGGCGATCTCGACGACGAGTCGGCCGGTCCATCCCGCCTCCAGCGGAGTTGTGTTTACAAGCAGGCCGGCGCGGGCGTAGGTTGATTTGCCGAGGGCGACGCCAGTCACGTTTCGCGGCATCTTGAACGTCTCGACCGTCACCCCCAGGCCGTAATGATGCGGCGGCAAAAGGTAGTATTTTGCTCCGTCCTCGGCCTCGTGGACCTGGGGTTCGATCAACGACATCTGCTCGTCAAAACGCTTGGGGTCGATCTCTTTTGCATGGACGGACGAGAAGATTCGGAAACCGTCGTCGGCCAGGCGCATGTCATAACCATAGCTCGAACAGCCCGCCGAAATAATGCGTTTGCCGTCAACCTCGCGGACGAGTTCGGACAAAAACGGCGAGATCATCCCCTGTTCCCCGGCCATCTTTCGCAGCCAAATATCGGATTTGATAGTCATAAAAAAGGTGGTAAACATGAGTAGTTTACCACCTTCCGAACGCAAAACCCGAACCCGCTCCGCTCAACGCTGCGTGAGCGGCGAAAGCCTCAGCGTCCCGTCGCCGACCGTGAATGTTAGGGCAGCTCCGCCGACATTCGCTTTAGCAATAACCGATCTGTCGGTAAACGGCGCTTTGCGGTCGCGGGGTTTGAGATCGGGAAGCATGTTTTCGATCTTGCCGGTTTTGAGGATAGTGGCGTCGATCTCGCCACTCATATTTGGTGGCAATCGCACCGTGAGGTCGCCGCTCGCGACCCTAATATTCGCCGCTCTCGGCCGCCACCCGTGCGTGCCGATCGCCACCTCGACCGTCCCGCTGCCAATCGTAATAGTGCTGGGGCCGGTTATTATCTCGATATCTGCTTTGGCTTCCAAAAAATTGATCTGCATCGTGCCTTCGACCCCGCTGATCGCAAGATCACCCTTGCCGCCGTCTATCTCAAGGTCGCAATAGCGCGGCACCGTGATCACATAATCGACACGGAATGGTAGGCCTAAGAGATTTTTCGGAAACTTGTTTGGCAGTTTTTTTTGCCCGAGCTTATTATGTGTGCCAATAGACACGATTCCGGTACGTGCCGGGCTTTCTTCGGTTACGAATCCCGTAACCTCGGCCAACTTTGTAAGATCGGCCTCGGTTCCCGCCTGCAGTTCGATCCGCGCCGTGATCTCGACCTCGTTTTTCGTTGAGCCAACAACCCGTATCGATCCTGACGGAGCACCCGTTACCGCAAGTGTTCCGCCCGAACCAAAATCGAATCGGTCGGTTTTGGTGATCGTCCGTGTCAGCAACGACGTTTGCGAAAAGGCCGATAGCGAGAATAGTGTTAGCACAACCGCAAATAGCGTGGCTTTTGATCCGTTCATGTTTAGCTTTGAAAGGGGAGCAGACGCGTTAATCTTACGATTTTGAGCAAGCAGCGGTCAATAAAAATCGGCTAGCGGCTGATAAACTTGATCGTCCCGCGCTGGTTGGTGGCGCTCATGGTGGCGCTGCCTTCGCCGCATTTACCGACGATGCGGCGGCCGTCGCCGAGGTAGTTCATGTTTTGATTGGCACACGAGCCGAACGAGATATTGCGGGTTGACGGAGCGGTGGCGACGACGCGGAATGACGAATTGAACGGGATGCGGATATTGATATTTCCGCTCATCGAGGAGAACCGGTAACTTCCGCCATCCTGGATCACGCCGTCGAAGAGAATGTCGCCGATGGTGTTTTCAGCCGAGACCGCCGACGCCTCAATATTTGTCAGCGTAATATCGCCCTCGGTCGAGATACGGGCCCGCACCAATCCGCTGCGGATATTGCTCACGCTTAGATTGCCGATCCGTGTTTCGATGTCGACCATCGATGTGTACGGCACGCGGATCGTAAAATTGACGCTGCCTACCTCCTTACCCTGATTATCGCGTAATAGATTGATAACGATCGTGCCCGACAGGTTTTGCGGCACGATCAGTGCGGCGGGAGCCTCCAGGTCGGCGGTGATGTTGATCTCGGCCCGGTTCCAGCCGATGACAGTCACGGTCCCGGTGTGGTTTATCAATTGGAGCCTGACGTTCTGGCCGGCAGGATAATTTTTCGAAAATCGCCGCTGAGCCGCCACGTCGCCGGCAAAGAGCGCAAAGAAAAAAACTACGCATAACAGGATCGTAGTTTTTGCGGCCGACGGCGGGCAAAAGCGATTTTTCGATCGAAAGATCATTTGTTGAATTCTAAAGGTCGGCGAAATCACGAAGCAAATTAACCTTGTCGTTCAGCACCGAATCGAGCATCTCACCCGACAGATCGTCCTCCGGATCCTTCTGCAGGATCGCGGTATAATCGTTTACCGATTCCTCAATCACACGCAGATTGCGGTCAAACGCCTCTCGCGTCGTCCGGTTCCATTGAATACGGCGGGCCTGCACGCGGGCGTTCCAATATTCGATTGTCGCTTCGCGCTCTTTGGCCTGACGCAGCCGCGCCTGGGCGGGCGTCTCGATCAGGCCGACCCGGCCAAGCAATTTTTCAAATGTCGTTTGGTTCGCGGCCGACCGGGCCGTAAAATCGTCCGCCGGCGGCTGCGTATATTTACGAACCGCAAAAACGGTCACGACCGAACTAATGACAGCTATCACGAGGACAGCCGCCGCAAACTGTAAAAACGACATCCGCCAAAAACGCCCGCGCGGCTCCTCGGCCGGTACGGGTGCTGGTGGCTTGGCCTCGCTCTCGATAATGTTGTTAATCCGGCACCAGAGGGCTTGTGAATTCGGCGGCACGATCTCGGCGGGCGACCCGGACCGGCAGACATCTAGTATCGACGTCAGGTCTTCGCAAACGTGGGCACACGCGAGACAGAATGCGAGATGCACACGAACGCCGGCAGCCTGGACTTCGCCAAGCTCGCTGTCCATAAAGGCACCTAATAGATATTTACACTCTTCGCAATTCATACCTGAGCAATGAGCCCTTTAATCTGCCAAAACTATCGTTATTGACCACATTGATAGATTAGACCGAGGGCAAAATAGTTGCCTCGACAGCCGATATTTTTCGGACGGTTCCTCAATAAACACCGACAAAAAAACACGAACAATAGTTTCCCTTGTCCGTGTCCTTTATTTTAGGTTTTGCGGCTAATCCTGTTTTTTGATCAAAAGTCCCCGCAGCTTTAACCTGGCCTTGTGAAGCTGCGATTTTGACGTGCCGACCGAGATGCCCATCATGCGGGCAACCTCTTCGTGCTCAAATCCCTCGACATCGTGCAGGACGAATACGTTGCGGTATCCGTTGGGCAGCTCGGCGATCGCGTTTTTCAGTGCGATGCGGTCGAGGACCTGCATTTTATTAGGATTTGCCGTGCCCGGAACTGATTGCTCAGGCATCTCGCCGTCCTCGGACGTTCGTTCGTTTTTGACGCTCCGGCGGCGAAAATGCATCAACACCTGATTTACCGTCAGGCGGTGCAGCCACGTCGAAAATGCCGAGTCGCCGCGAAAGCTGCCGACCTTGCGGAAAAGCTGGATAAAGACTTCCTGTGTCAGGTCCTCAGCCTCGGTCTGGCTGCTGGTCATTCGCAGGCAAAGGCTATATGTACGGCGGTGATACCGCTCATACAACAGTTCAAACGCCGGAATATTTCCGTCCGTCGCCAGCCGGCAAAGCGTAATATCGGGTGCGGTCTCGTCAAATGTCTCAACCGCCGCCGGAGCCTGAAAGGCAAGGCCCGACGCCGCTTCCAGCCCAAAGCCGATTTCCTGTTCCATCACAGCCGAGTGTGAATCCATAGTCACTCCTAAAAGATCGTTGCCGGATTGTAGAACTTCGTCTTGAGCTATGATGACAGACCTCCAATTACAGGTTGCTTCGAGTACCTGTAAATTTTATGCCTAAAATCGCAAAAGGTAAAGCAAATTATGCCCTAACTTATTTTTCACGGCGTTATCAATCAAAAAGGCGACCCGCGAGGGCCGCCTTTTTGGTTAGGTTATGGATAGCCGATCATTGTCGTCCGACAAAGTCTACATCCGTCAGAGTGTCACTCACATCAATCATCCGCAGTGTGAAGCGGTATGATCTGACCGACACGCGAAGCACGTATCGTCTGCTGATCGCGGCATTTTCAAACGAATAGAAGCCGAACGAACTTGTCGAAGCGGTGTGCACAACTCCATTCTCGTCAGTCATGGTAACGACGGCATTTCTCAGGCCCCGTCCCTCTGGAGTCGTCACGCGACCCGAGACCGTTACGCCCGCCGAAACGGGTATCGTGATGCGTCCGTTCTGGTCGAAGGTCGTACCGAGGATCACGCCGTTAGTGTCGGCCGATAGGCCTCGGACGACGCTGTCGTCGAAGGTCACCGGAGAAACTCCTGAATGTGATCCCTCTCTAACGTGGAACGTCACTCGAGCGATTCGACGAGATCCCTTCGAGATAGCCGTGATGACATTGCTGGCCGCGTTGAAGTTTTCAACGATGCCGATCGATCCATTGGCGGCATTGCCCGCGTTGACGTTAAGAGACGTGCCAACCGGGGAGTTCGCTCCGAGAGCGATGTCCGGGTTCGAGTTGACGCCGCTAACGTCGCTAATCGAGACGACGCTTGGGTCGAAGTGGAGACTGTATTGCGTTCCCGCCTCGTTGCCCTGCGAGGCCATCTCGATCTCGACTGTGATGTCACGACCGTTTGCCTTGCCTGATACCAGACGGATTGCTCTGGCTGCTGACTTCGAAGCTGCTTCCGGTATAGTTGCCGTCACGTTGTCCGATTCAGCCTGAGCCACCGTACAGGTTGGGCTGAGGTTGGTAATCGCCAACGGGCCGCCTGCGGGTGTCGGATCCCATGTCGGGGTGTTCGGGTTAAAGTCGGTCGTCGCATCATGCCGGGCATAAGCGTCGATCGCCGTGCCGTCCGATGCCCCGAGCAGGCCGTCACCGCGTGAGAACTGCACGGGCTGGTCTCTCGGGCCGTCATCCAGACGCTGTTGCTCGTTCTGGGTCGCGACCGTCGTTCCAGCCGACGGACAATCCGTTCCGTTCAGGAATCGAACGAACTGGAGCTGGTCGCCGACGTTGACATCGCCATCGCCGGTTCCGGGTGATCCCACCGTCGTCCTGTTGATGTCGCCCTCAAACCCGTTGCCCGGCGTCGGTGTCGGAACCGGTGTCGGGGTTGGAGTCGGGGTTGGAGTCGGCGTTGGGGTCGGTGTTGCGGCCGAATCGTCGTTGACGATAGTTCCGGTTCCGTCGGCGTCGCCGATCAGAGCGTTAGCGGCTCCCTGGAGGTGGACCGTAAACGCCTCGATCCCTTCGACCGTGGTATCGCCGTTGACCAAAACGGTAATCGTTTTAGCGGTTTCAAGCGGGCCAAAGGTCAGCGTTCCATTCTGGGCCACGTAGTCACTGGCTGCCAAGGCCGTCCCGTCGACAGTCAAAAACTGCACCGCCGTCGCAAAGCCCGTTCCGCCCTGCTTCGTCACAGTAAACACAAACGGCGTCGTCCCCGAATTGCCCTCAGCCTTTGTCACGTCGTCGATGACAAACACTGACGGTGCCGTCAGCGTGTCGGTATCCGACGACGAATTGTTGCCCGGAGCGGGATCTGTCTGTCCCGCAGGAAGGACCACTGATGCCGTGTTTGTCATGGTACCGGTTGCATTCGGGCTAATAACCGCTGCTACCGTATAGCTGACCGAGCCGCCAACAATCAGACTGCCGGTCTGGTTAATATTTCCCGAACCCGCTGGAGCACCGCACGAACTGCCGGCAGAGGCTGTACACGTCCAGTTAGCGGAGACAATCTGGGACGGGAACGTATCGATCACAGTTGCCCCGACGACACCACTCGGCCCGTTATTGCTTGCGACTATCGTATATGTCACAGACGACCCTGCAGGTGCGGCCGTAATACCGTCAGTCTTGTTGATCGCGAGGTCCGATCCGAGCGTATTCGTCAAGGCGAAGTTGACTGTCGCAAGGCCCGCAGATGCGGCCGTTACATTGTACGGACCACCAACGGTTCCGTTCGCCGTGAACGGAGCAGAAGCAATTCCCGAGGCATTGGTCGTAACTGTTATCGTTGCCGTCGAGTTGCTGAAAGTACCCGACGCACCTGCACCGGGGGCCGTAAATACTACACTCACGCCAGAGACTGGATTATTGCCAACATCCTTGACCGTGACGGCCAGGGGGTTTGCAAATGCTGTATTGATGGTCGCCGATTGCGGTGTCGTTCCCGCGTTGGCTGTCATCGTAGTCGCCGCTCCGGCAGTAACAAGGATATTACCGCTCGTCCCGTTGATACCAGCAGATACGGTGTCGGTGGCAGTGATCGTCCGATTGCCCGCAGTTCGTAGAGTTGCCCCAGATGCGAACGTGTGTGTACCGTTATCTCCAGCAACAAACGTATAGTCCCCGGGCAGAGTTGCCGCACCGTCGGTGCTAGTGAAATGCACGGTTCCCGAATAGCCAGTAGCGGTCGAGTTCGCCGCGTCAAGAGCCGTTACGGTATAGCTAAATGCTATACCGGCTGTCGCATTGGCAGGCGCCGTAACCGCAAAGTGAGTGGCGGGTCCGGCCACCGCATTGATCGTCGTCGGGTCGCTGGCCGAGTCGTTAGCGAGATTGGTTTCGCCGCCGCCCGCGACGGTCGCCGAATTGGTCACCGAAGCCGGGGCCCCAGCTGACACATTGACGGTCAGCGTAATAGCCGGATATGAGGCTCCCGCCGCCAAAACGTCGCTACGCGTACAAGTGCCGCTCGGCTGCGTACACGTCCAGCCACCTCCCGCAATCGCCGTCGCCGTCAACCCCGCAGGTACAACGTCAGAAACTGTAACTGTACCCGTCGTCG
>JANYIL010000020.1 GCA_025362075.1 Chloracidobacterium sp. | reverse complement strand
TCGACATATTCGTCACCGTTGACCGAAACCTTTCCTATCAACAAAATCTTCCAAAATATGACATCGCCTTAATCGTCCTCAGAGACCTCAGCAATCGTTATCAGGACCTCGCCCCGTTCGCACCGCAAGTCCTCGATTCTCTCGCGGATGCGAAACCTGGTTCGGCGGTCGTCGTTAAACTAAATCGCTAAGGTAAAGGAATCGCTTCCGAACAAACCCGAAATGGAAGGCCCCAAGACCGCCGCCGAAGAAATGCAGATGATGCGCTGGGCTCTATCAGCAGATGATCATGGAAAAAAACCAGATCACCGCCGAACCAATGGTCCAGATCGGCGGCCTCAAACGCGAGAAAAAAGAACAGCCGAAAGAAATGGCTATTGCTGAATAGTCAGCAGTCTTGTCAGAACCGGGAGCGGTAGCGACTGGGTTCCTAAAATCAAAAAGCCTCGTTGAGAGATCAGCGAGGCTTTTTTTGTGTTCCCGTCGCCAACGGTGACAAATAATAAAGCCTAGGGTGAAACCCTAGGAACCGATTACCCAAGAGGATCTGTCGCTGAAGGTGACAAACAATTTGCGCCTTTTGTTCGTCCCCTACAGGGGACGGGTCATTCGTAATGCCTAAACCTAGGGTTCCGCTTTGGCTGCACCCTAGGCTTTAATGTGCGTCGCCGTTGGCGACAAGAGAAAGACTTTACGACTTGGGGAAGGGCTCTGCTGCGAAGGATCGAGGCGGCTGCCCGCGAAGCGGCATATAGCCACGACCCTTTAGGGCGTGGACAGCAGTTGAAAGTTTCTCAAAAGGGCGTTTTAACGTCCTTATCCCGACGGGCTTAAGCCAGCCTGAGCAAGGACGTTAAAACGCCCTCTCAAATATTTAGGATATCCATACCACGGGCTAAAGCCGCGTGGCTATGTGCCCTTCGGGAAAAGACGGCTAAAACCGTCTGTCGAGAGCGGTAGCGACCGGGGGACTATATACGACAACGAGGATGAAAGGGGACGGTGCTGATGGCACACTTATCCCCTTTTTTGACCTCTGTCGTCTATACAAGTAGACCAACTAATGTCGCGTTCACATTCGCTTTAACTATTGCCGCTTGTTCCGGAACCAAGAGTTCGGCATTGGCTAGTCCGAAGACAAGGTAGTCGAGAGTTGCGACCACCTTCGGTTCATTCGCGTGCTCAACTATCTCGCGCCAGAACGGATGTTCGCGGTTGTATGTAACGAAAACAGTCTTTCCATCCTGTCGAACACTGTAAAATGGCCCCTCACCATAATCCGCTTCGTTGAATTCAACCCTCAGTCCGGCTGGCGTCTTAAGGTCAGAAACGTGTGGACTTCTAGGCTTTTGGCCATCTTTTGATTCGTGCGTACCTTTAATGCCTTTTCTCTCGCGAGTTTCAAGCAACGCCTTCGGTTTCGGTATCAACTGTGAGCGGCGCTTAATATTTCCCTCAGCCAGTGAATGGTCGATCGAACCCTTATTGGCATTTGCTCTTTTGCGCCCCTGCCGTCCACTTTCTTTGATCATCCCGCTAGTGATTGAGAGAATCTTGTCAAGAACGCTCTTGGGCGGATTGATCGACATTTTCTTAACATCTGTGTGAAGAACTGAGTCGAGCGAACCGTCGAATTCAACTTCAGCACGAAAATGAGAGAAATCCGGATGCTTCTTGTAAAAGTCGAACGTTTTTGCTTCCTCAATTTCACGATTATTTCGCATAATGTAAAAACCAGAGTTTTGAGGGATTATCCCCATGTCCCTGTTTCCATGTTGCCCATAATCAGGTAGATCCACTACCCGAAGATGTATCGTGCCACCTTCTACTTCAATAGGTTCGTCAAACACCAAAGAAGTGCCTTTGTCAGCGAGCATTAATGGGTCAAGCGGTTCCACAGCTTTGCCATTTACCGAGATTTTCGTACCTGCTTTAAGGAACTTACGAAATACCTGCCCAAGTCGTTTACGCAGAACATTCGCAAACTCACTGGGACGGCGGTTATTTATTCGATCGGTTTTTGACAACCTAATCATCGTTGACCAATCATCAAAAAGCTTGCCGTTACTAATTTCGTCAACCGGCTGAACCCATTTTCTGAATTCATTGACCTCTTCAATCATCTCAAGGTCAAATCCGCCATAGAAACCGGTTCCACCATTCATCTTGCTAAAGACCTCTACCCGCTTCGACATGCTGATCGACGCGGTAACAAGCCCCATTCCGAATTTGCCAAGGTCATTTTCGACACGTGAAGTGTCAGATCCAAGCCTAAGAGCTTCGTCCAGGCGAGCTTCATCCATGCCATTTCCATTGTCGGCGATTTCAACGACTATATCTCCGTCGTGTTCGATGATAGAAATAGCTACACGCTCTGCACCAGCGTCAATAGAGTTATCGATCAGGTCAGCAATTGCTGAGTAACTGTCGTAACCTAATTCACGAAGTGCTGAAAGTGTGCGTTGTGGATTGGGTGGGTTAGAACGAAAAGAAGCGGCGTTAACCCGAATTTCGGGTGTAGTAATACTATCCATTTTGTCTCCTTCCTTCGATGGTCTATACCACCAAAGGTGTTTTCTTAAAATAGAGCGACGATCCATTATGAACCATTACTCAAAGCCAGACTATACCTTCGTGCCGAGCAGGTCAAGTCACGGTCGTTACGGTTCTCTTGCCGTAGGATCAGCCTTTGAGATAGAGCGCGTAACTTCCGTCAAAAATTTCATCGACTAGGATCTCGCGGGAGCTGCGTTGCAACTTTTTGAGGCGGGCAGATAGTGAACAACGAACAGCGAACCATGAATAGTGAACATTTAATCCTTTCCTAATTGGGAAGCGTGGCCAGGAAGGCGGTTAGGGTTGGGTGGCGGTCGCGGTCGGTTTTTAAGAGCTTTTCGAGCAACCAGCGGACGCGGTGCATTTGGGACCAGTAGCCGGGGACCATTTTTGTGTTGCCGCAGTCGGAGTGGGCGATGAGGTCTTCGCCTTTTTTAGGGGCCTTGG
Organism: Chloracidobacterium sp.; assembly: GCA_025362075.1. Taxonomy (GTDB): domain Bacteria; phylum Acidobacteriota; class Blastocatellia; order Pyrinomonadales; family Pyrinomonadaceae; genus OLB17. Next base: position 3,135 of record JANYIL010000020.1, on the reverse strand, counting down.
GCGTGAGGTAGTGGATCGTTTCGTTTAGCGTGACGGGTTCGCCGCAGAGGTCGCAGAGGACTTCGAAAGTGGTGCCGCGTCGGGTTTGGTTCATTCGGATGTTCATGGCGTTAGTTAATAGTAAATCGTGAATAGTGAACAGCTATATCAGTGAACAACGAACAGCGAACAGTGTTGGAACCTATTTGCCGTTAAGATATTTTGCATAGCTGCCATCCATAACTCCATCTACTAAGATATCTTTTCCGCTGCGGCGTGAGAGTTTTTTCAATTGGGCTTCGTGGGCGAGCTGGGCTTCGTGGGATCGGGGGCCTCTAGCGATGCAGTAGGCAGTAGTCAGTAGCCAGTAGTCAGCAAGAAGCCGCGTTGGAAACGGCGAGGCTTTTTCCATACGAAAAGTGTCACAATTGGGTCACAATTGTGCTATCTTCTAGGTGTTATGCCAAGTGTCGAGACGATCTATCGTGAAACTATAAGGCCGCTGCCCGTCGATGACCAAAAGCGGCTGGCTGAGATGATTTTGGAGCAGACGGCCGAACAAACACAAAATCCTGATCGCCGCCGCTCCGTACTCGAAATTATAGAATCGGCCCGGTCCTCGACGCCCGCGCGCACTGCTGCCGACATAGACGAATATCTAAGGACGGAGCGGGATTCGTGGGACTAACCTTTCTACGTGGTTCCCGGATCTACCTTGACACTGCTCCTCTCATTTACACTATCGAGGAGCATGGTGTTTATTGGCCCGAATTGCAGCCGGTCTGGACGGAGTTCCGTGACGGAAAACTTCGGATTGTTACTAGCGAACTCTCGCTGCTTGAGACATTGGTGCGACCGATCCGGGAGGGCAACGCTGTTCTGGCCAACGCCTACGACGAACTCCTCACCGCCGGCGAGGTCTCCCTGATTCCCGTAACCACATCGATTCTGCGTGCCGCTGCTGAACTTCGAGCAAACCATAATCTTAAAACCCCCGACGCGATCCACGCCGCAACGGCCATCGCTTCAAACTGCGATTACCTGGTCGCAAACGATAACGGGTTTAGACGGCTGACTGATATCAACGTGATCATCCTCGCCGATCTAGTTTAGCCTCACGGCGGCCTCAAACGCACGAAGAAAGACGATAACTCGAAAGAAATGACGATCGCTGAGTAAGTAGGCAGTAGCCGGTAGTCAGTAGTCAGTAGAAAAAGCCTCGCCGAGTGATCGGCGAGGCTTTTTTTATTTTTCTGCCTTAGCGTCCGAGCGCAGGAGCCGGATCTTACTCATTCGGACGGCGTTTGGGCGGAGTCTTTCGAGGCCCCGAGTTGGCCGCGTTCGCCGGGAACGCCCTAGGCATGTTGGCCAGAGCGTCTATCTCGTTACACTGGATCTCCCACAGCTTCGTGTTCGCGTTCCAGTTTGCCCGGACCCATGCGGTCGGGAGCAGCATAGATTGCAGCATGTCGTCCGTCAGCGGTGGACACGTGGGCCGTTTCGTGTCAGATGTCTGCGACAAAACGGCAAACATGGCCATGAGCAGTAGGCCCAACAAGAGGACCGCAGAACGTTTCGTATTCATAATTCCGGAAGGATAACACACTTCGACCTGTCAAGGAACCTTTACATCGCCGCCGAGGAAATGCAGTTCAGCGGGGTTTTTTTGTGTTAGAATTTTCGGAGAGGTAAGCAATGTTAACAACCATCGAACCAGCCATTAGCATCGACCCGGAGATCATGAGTGGGGTTCCCGTGTTTACCGGAACCCGCGTGCCGGTTTCGGCTTTGCTCGAAAATCTCGAAGTCGGCGTCTCGCTTGATGAATTTCTCGAAAACTTCCCAACCGTCACCCGCGAACAGGCCATCAGCGTGCTTGAGCATTTCCGGGCCAGCCTCGACGATATGAGCCTCGCTGCATGAAGATCATCATCGACGAATGCGTCCCGAGCATTGTCAAACGCGGCCTGCCCGACCGCTCTATCAAGTCAGTTCAGGATATGGGCTGGGCTTGAATCAAAAATGGTGAACTCCTTAAATTAGTGTCAGCCAGCTTTAATGTTTTTATTACGTCGGACAAAAACCTCCGCTTTCAGCAAAACCTCGCGGAGCTCGACCTTTCGATAATATTGCTCCCAGGCAACCAGGTTCCGGTCGTGAAGGCATTGCTGCCCAAGATCGATGCCATACTAGTGGAAATTGGCTTGTCGGATTTCATCGAAATATAGCGACCGGGTTCTTCGGGCTTCGCCCTCTGATGTGCGGAAACGGCTACGCCTTTCCGTCAGATCACAAAATTTTGGAGGCTATGCCTCTGTTGAACTGGCCAGCGCTGCGTCAATCTCTAGAAAGAATGCTTCTATGTCATTTATCACGGATCGGCAGTAAGAGAAATCGATCTCGTATAAATCGGTATCCCCTACGCGAACGCCGTCGAGTCTGTTCAAGATTTCTCGACGCTCTTCCTTCGAGAGATAGCCGCCGTGATGAATTAGGTCGTTTCTAATATTAGAGAAATCTTTCAACCTAGAATAAAGGTGGCATCCAAAATCGAAGTCGGTTTTTATCTCAGTCTTAATAACACACTTAACCCATCCCAACACATTTCCACTCTCGAAAGGCGACACTGATACAGTTGCGCCTTTGCTGCGTAATTTAACAATTGTCGGAAGGTAGTATTCAAGCAAGCTTTGACTTTGAACAAGCAGCGAACTCGCCAGGAGTGCTTTTAGATTGTGAAGACATGTCGGCGGATAGTATGTAGTCATGTCTTTGGCCTCGCATCGGTTAAGTTCTTCGTTGTCTTCGCTTAGATAGCGTTCATTCGTTTGTTCAAACACGTCGGCAAGGAGCAATAAGCTGTCACAATCTTCCCTATACATTTGTTCTAAGGTCATAAAATTTGGTCGCTATCTAGATTCGATCAGTTTTATGTCGTCAGGGGTTAAGTTGTAGAGCGAATAGACGGCGGTGTTGATGTCGGTTTCGTATTTTTCGCATTTATCGGTCAGATGCTGGCTCTGACCGTCGTTTCCGGTCGCCGAAGGTGACAAATATAATAGCGTAGGGTGAAACCCTACGAAAGGAGTTGAAAAATGATCGTGTCCCTGAAAGGGACAAACATACCCGCGGCCTTGTTCGTCCCCTTCAGGGACG
>JANYIL010000225.1 GCA_025362075.1 Chloracidobacterium sp. | reverse complement strand
ATTGCTGTTTGCGAGCTGGTCCACGGCTTTTGGGAGAATCGATTCCTCCAGAAAATCGGTGTCATAAGCCGCGAGGAGACGCTCTACCTGCTTACGCAACGCAAGTTTGTGGGAACATTCGCTCTCTAAGAACGCGGGCCGATCCTCGACGGGCATCTCGCGTGTCCGCTCAAAAAGCTCCTTAGCTCGATTCCATTCACTCGGGTTCATTGGCTGCCTCCCGCGTCAGTTCGTCCTTGAGCCAAGCCTTCGCCATGGCCCAGTCACGCTTTACCGTCGCAACTGAGATCTTTAGGACCTGGGCGGTCTCGGTGATCTCGAGGCCCGCGAAATACCGAAGCTCGACGATCTTTACCTGCTGCGGGTCAAGGACGGCAAGCCGACTTAGGGCTTCGTCGAGGGCGATCAGGTCGATATTGATGGATATTGCAGCATCGGCCGCAGTCGATACATCTTCGATAGCGACGGTTTCGTCTATTCCGCCGCGTTTTTGGCGATGTCTGGCCCGCGCATGATCGACCAGGATACGCCTCATCAGTTGGGCCGACAGAGCAAAAAAATGGCCACGGTCCTTCCATTTGACTGAACGCTGTCCGATCAGCTTAAGATAGGCTTCATTGATAAGGGCATTCGTATCAAACGTGTGATTGGGTCTCTCACGTCTAAGTTGGTAGCGTGCCTGACGGCTAAGTTCGCTATAAACAGCCCGCATCAGCTCATCTGAGGACGCGCTCTGTCCGCCCTCACCCCATGCCCGAAGCATGGCCGTGATCTCTTTTTGCGACAGAGAGGATGGCGCGTTCCTTGATGAACTCACAATGGTTAATGATCTTTCCGGATGAGGCGCAATCATAGAAAGGCCTGTCGAATTAGTCAAGGTGCCGACTAACCTCTTAAATTGCCTTTGATATGAATTTAACGATCTCATGACGTTGCGGTTTCAAGACGAGCGTTATAACTAAATTGCGCCCTATATTTAAATACGCGTCAGAATCGAAATAGAAGGCTCACGGGTCTGGCTTATTGTTTACTTTTTTGTTAAGACGAGTTCACCACGGAATCCGGGGACGGTTCCAAAAGGTGGAGACTTTACATATCTCACCTCAAACCGTTAGAATCATACGTTCGCGGAGAGGTGCGAGAGTGGTTGAATCGAGCAGTCTCGAAAACTGCCGTACCTTGACGGGTACCGTGGGTTCGAATCCCACCCTCTCCGCCAGTGTTTGTAAGGATAAAGGCTAAAGGATAAAGGATAAAGTAAGAAAGATTTTTTACTTTCCCCTTTCGCCTTTATCCTTTAGCCTTTTCCATCGGAAAGGTGCAAGAGCGGTTGAATTGGCTACATTGGAAATGTAGTGAACCTCAAAAGGGTTCCGTGGGTTCGAATCCCACCCTTTCCGCCATAATTAAAGGGTAAAGGCGAAAGGATAAGGGATAAAGTAAGATCCTGAAGCCTTTCGTCATTACTGATTTGTGGGCGATGAATGAAGATTTAAAGATTAGGACGAAGAACTTTGCAGTCAGGATTATTAGATTGTTTTCGGCTTTGCCAAAGACAACAGAGGCTCAGGTCATTGGGAAGCAGTTCCTGCGATCGGGAACGTCCGTCGGCGCCCAATATCGCGAGTCCCAACACGCAAAATCCGATGCCGATTTTGTCAGCAAGGTCGAAGGTTCTCTACAAGAACTAGAAGAAACCACCTACTGGCTCGAACTGCTCGAAGAGATGCAGATTTTCCCTGCCGACAAACTCAAACCCATCCAACAAGAAACCAAAGAACTAACCGCCATCTTCGTCACGATCGCCAAAAAAGTAAAAGCTCGCCGATAAAATTCTTCTCCCTCCACTTTATCCTTCACCCTTTATCCTTTATCCTTTACCTGGCTTCAGGCCCCGCACAAGGTTTGTGTTGTGAACCCGGCTAGGCGAGGAATCGAGCAACCGTAGCGATTACAACCTGTGTTGCGATCAGGTCTGAAGCCACCAGTTCTAAAGCAGAAAGGCGAAAGGATAAGGGATAAAGTTCCTTACCCTTTCGCCTTTCTGCTTTCTTGCTCCTTTAGCCTTTATCCTTTACACTTCCATTCAACATGGCGGACGATTTACAAAAAGGAAAGACAATCAGTCATTACCGGATAGCGAAAAAACTGGGCTCGGGTGGTATGGGTGACGTCTATCTGGCTGACGACACTAAGCTTGGGCGAAAGATCGCGATCAAATTTCTGAACGATGAATTCGGCAAAGATGCAGGTTTGTTAAGCCGGTTCGTCCAGGAAGCCAAGGCCGCGTCGGCTCTAAATCATCCAAACATACTCACGGTTCACGAGATAGGCGAACACGACGGCATGCATTACATCGCGGCCGAGTTTATTGACGGTAGGACTTTGCGCGAACGGATGAAAGAGCGGCTGACCTTTGACGAAACGCTTTCGATCGTTGTCCAGACGGCCGAGGCTCTCTCGGCCGCGCATAAGGCCGGCATTGTTCATCGTGACATCAAACCCGAAAATATCATGATCCGCCCCGACGGTTATGTGAAAGTGCTTGATTTCGGATTGGCAAAACTAACCGAATTGAACAATACGGGCGGCGAGGAAGAGACCAAAAAGTTAGTTAAGACAAATCCCGGCGTGGTCATGGGAACAGTGGCGTATATGTCGCCCGAGCAGGCTCGCGGTAAAAACACCGACGCCCGTTCCGATGTCTTCAGTTTTGGCATCGTTCTGTATGAAATGCTGACGGGAAAAGTTCCGTTCCCGGGCGAAACAATGACCGATATACTCTCGGCTATCATCAGTTCCGACCCGCAACCGATAACAGTCCTGGCTCCGCATTTGCCGCGCGAATTACAGCGAATTGTCCAAAAAACCTTAAAAAAGAAACGCGACCAGCGTTATCAGTCAACCCAAGATCTGCTGGTCGATCTAAAGGAATTGCGGGAAGAAATGCAGCTCGAGGCAAAGCTCGATATGACCGCCGTGCCGAATCAGCCGGAGAAGAGCCAGACGAGTGCGCCGCGTGTTTCGACAAGTTCGGGCAGCAGCCTCAAAGACTCTCTTCTCCTGACCGAGTTCGAGAACACCACTGGTGAGGCGATCTTTGACCAGACGCTAAAGATGGCGCTCGCCTTTTCGCTGGCTCAGTCGCCATTTCTCGACATCGTTCCCGATACGCGGGTCAGTCAGACGTTGCGTCTGATGGGGCGTAAACCCGATGAGCGTGTCACCAAAGAGTTAGGCGAGGAGATCTGTATGCGGCAGAATCTGAAAGCCTTTATCACCGGGTCGATAACGAGTTTCGGCGAGATCTATGTTTTGACGCTCGAGGCCGTTAATGCTCGAACAAACGAAAGCCTCGGACGTGAATTTGAACAGGTCAATTCACGTGAAGATGTGCTTAATGCACTAGGACGGGCGGCAACCGGGATTCGCGAAAAACTTGGTGAAAGTTTAGGTTCTATCGAAAAATTTAACGTTCCGGGCGAGTCTATTACGACCTCGTCGTTGGAGGCGTTGAAGATATTTGTGCTCGGTAGAGAACAGATCGTTAACGGAAGACAGTTCGAAGCGATCCCGTTTTACAAAAAGGCACTTGAGATCGACCCGAACTTCGCTTTGGCCTACACCGAGCTGGCTGTCGTTTATCGCAATACGGATCAATGGAAACTGGCGGCTGAGATGACCGCAAAAGCTTACGAACTTCGCGATTCGGTCAGCGAGACTGAAAAGCTTCGCATAACTTATTACTACCATAATTTTGTTGTTGGCGAGATGGACAAGGCAACCGATACACTTGAATTGTGGCGAAGCACCTACCCAACGTTTGTCGTGTCGTACGTCAGCCTTTCTGACTCGATGGAAAGACTCGGGCAGTCGGAGAAAGCGGTCGCCTTTGCTCGCGAGGGCATGCGGCTTGATCCCAACTACGCCACGATTTGCATGAATCTCGTGGAATCTCTGGTCTCGCTCGGTCGTTATGAAGAAGCCAAGGAAACTTGCCGGCAGGCATTTGAAAGAAAACTGGATGGCACCTATTTTCATCTTTTTCTGTTAAAGGTGGCGTTCATTGAAAATGACGCCAACCCCGTGGCTGAACACTTGAGGTGGTTTGCTGGGCGCGATGACGAATACATTGCACTCGATGTGCAAGCAGGAGCAGCTGCGTTCAAGGGACAATGGCGAACGGCACAGGATTTCTCCCGACGGTCGATCGACCTGGCTGGCCACAGCAATGCGAGGGAGGTCGCGGCTAAATTTGCCGGTGAACAGGCCTTGCGGATAGTATTTTGGAGTTCAGGAACCGGCCTGCCCGCGACCGATGACAGCCGGCTTAAGCCGGTCTTGAAAGCGCAGGCGAACAAAGCACTTAATCTGGAGCGAGGGCAACAAGTCCTCATTGTGACCGCCCTAGCGCTGGCGGCCGCAGGACAGGCGGATGAAGCAAATGTGCTCGTTGCCGAATTATCGGCAGCCCGTCCTAAAGATACTTTGCTCAACCATCTCTGGCTGCCGACGATCAAAGCAGCACTTCTTCTCCAAAGCGGCAAAGCCAAAGAGGCGATCGAGGAGCTTGAAATTGTCGAACGTCTGGAAAAAGCTGCCGAATTCTATCCGCAATACCTCCGCGGCCTGGCATATCTGAAATTGAACAAGGCAAAAGACGCGGCACGCGAATTCGATAAGATACTAAACAACCGCGGCGAAGGCCCACTTTCATCCATCTACCCTCTCGCCCAACTTGGAAAGGCCCGCGCCACGAAAGACAGGGCCGAATACGAAAAATTCTTCGACCTCTGGAAAGACGCCGACAAAGACATGCCCGCCCTCGTCGTAGCGACGAATGAAAGTGTAAAGGCGAAAGGATAAGGGGTAAATTTTCCGATCTTTTCGCCTTTCTTCTTTCTTTAGCCTTTATCCTTTCGCCTTTATCCTTTATTCTAACTATCGATACGCCTATTTAATTCAGGAGATAATTAATGCAGACCTTGATCCGTGCGTTTGTTGTTGCGTTCGCCGCCGTTTTGGCTTTTTCGACCGTGTCCGTCGCTCAAACGGCCGCTCCGACGTTGTTTCGGCAGCCGGCGATCAGCAAGACCGAGATCGCTTTCTGCTATGCAGGCGATCTCTGGATCGTATCGCGAAACGGCGGTGACGCCAGGCGACTGACGACCGGAATTGGTGTAGAAACCAACCCGTATTTTTCGCCCGACGGCAACTGGGTTGCCTTTACCGGCGAATATGACGGCAACACCGACGCTTATGTCATCCCGACGACGGGTGGCGTGCCAAAGCGCCTGACGTATCATCCAGGAGCGGACCTTGTCTCGGGCTGGACGCCGGACGGCAAGAGCGTTCTGTTTTCGTCGGGCCGCAACAGCACGTCGAATTACACGCGGCTCTTTACGATCTCTGTCGAAGGCGGGGGTTTGCCCGCTGAAATTCCGCTTCCGATGGCCAATCGCGGCTGGCTCTCGCCGGACGGCCAATCCATTGCCTACGAACCGCTCACACAATGGCAGGGCGACTGGAAACACTACCACGGTGGGCAGACACAGCCGATCTGGATCGCCAAGCTCTCGGACTCATCGATCGAAAAAGTGCCCCGCATAAATTCGAACGACAAATGCCCGATGTGGGTCGGCGATAAGGTCTATTTCCTGTCCGACCGCAACAGCCCGACGGCGGCGGTCTCACTGTTTTTGTTCGACACAAAGTCAAAAAAGGTCGACCAGATCATCGACAACAAAGGCCTCGATATCAAATACGCCTCGGCAGGCGGCGGAGCGATCGTTTATGAGCAGTTTGGCTCGATATTCACGATTGACGAGGGTGGAAAGAGTCCAAAACACGTCGATATTCGCGTATCCGGCGATTTTCCCGGCGTACGTCCGCATTTTGAAAAGGTCGGCAGCCGCATCGCAAATGCCGCGATCTCGCCGAACGGCGTTCGTGCCGTTTTTGAGGCGCGCGGCGAGATCCTCTCGGCCCCGGCCGACAAGGGCGACGCTCGTAACCTGACCAACACGACCAACGTCATGGAACGCGACCCGGCATGGTCGCCGGACGGCAAATGGATCGCCTATTTCTCGGACGAATCCGGCGAATATATGCTCCATCTGCGTGATCAGACCGGCATGGGCGAGGTGAAAAAATTTGCGCTTGGCAATTTCCCGGCGTTTTACACAAATCCCGTTTGGTCACCCGACAGCAAAAAGATCACCTACAACGACAACCACATAAACCTGTGGTATCTCGACATCGAGAAAGGCACAAATACAAAGGTTGATACAAATACCTACGGCACACAAGACGGCGTTCTTGATCCGTCGTGGTCGCCGGACAGCAAATGGCTGACCTACGTCAAACAGCTCGACAACCGCCTCCGCGCCGTTTATCTCTATTCGCTTGAAAAAAGTCAGCCCAATCAGGTGACTGACGGCCTGGGCGATGCCCGCTACATCGTTTTTGATAAGAGCGGAAAATACATTTTCTTTACCGCCAGCACCAACGTCGGCCCGACGATAAGCTTTGCCGACCTCTCGGGCGTTGACCACCAAACGACGCGCAGCGTCTACGCGATCGTTTTGAGGAATGACATCCCGTCGCCACTGTCGCCTGAAAGCGACGAAGAAAAGATCGCCGCCGAGAAAAAAGACGATGCGACCGGATCCCCGCCCGCCGATAAACCTGCCGGCCCGGCCCCGAAAAAAGGTCCCGAACCGACCCGCGTCGATCTCGACGGCATCGATCAGCGCGTTATCTCGATCCCGGCGATCCCAACGCGTAATTTTAATGAGATATACGCCGGAAAAGCCGGAACGATTTACATCAGCGAAATTCCGCAAGGTGCAACCACACCGGGTTTGACGATCCATAAATACGACATCGACAAACGAAAATTTGAGGAGTTCAAGGCGGGGGTCAGCAATTTTCACGTTTCGGAAAACGGTGAAAAAGCGCTCTACCAACAGGGGCCGGGCTGGAGCATCGTCTCGACGACCGTTCCCGCAAAGCCGGGCGAAGGTATCGTCAAGACCGCCGATATGGAGGTTTACGTCGATCCGAGGGCCGAGTGGAAACAGATGTTCAACGAGATCTGGCGCGGCGAACGCGATTTCCTCTACGATCCGGGCACGCACGGGCTCGACATCGAAAAGGCAAAGAAATTGTACCAGCCCTATCTAGCCGTCGTCGCCCATCGCGACGATCTCAATTACCTGTTTCGCGAGATGCTCAATCAGATCACCGTCGGCCACATGTTTATCGGCGGCGGCGACCAGCCGCGGCCAAATGCGGTTTCGGGCGGCCTGCTCGGAGCCGACTACAAGATCGAGAACGGCCGCTATCGTTTTGCCCGCATCTACAACGGCGAGAACTGGAACCCGCAGCTTCGTGCCCCTTTGACCGCTCCGGGCGTCAACGTCAAACCCGGCGATTACCTGATCGCCGTCAACGGGCGGAACGTCACCGCAACCGACAAAATATACCAATTTTTTGAGAGTACAGCCGGAAAACAGGTCATCATCAAGGTCGGCCCAAATCCAGACGGTTCCGGCTCACGCGAGATCGATGTCGTTCCCAGCGGAAACGAAAGCGGCCTCAGAAATCTGGCGTGGATCGAGGACAACCGGCGTGCGGTCGACAAACTTAGCGGCGGCAGACTTGGCTACGTTTACATTCCAAACACCGGCGGCGGCGGCTAC
>JANYIL010000211.1 GCA_025362075.1 Chloracidobacterium sp. | reverse complement strand
GACCGGCGTCGAGATGTTCAAGAAGCTGCTCGATTCGGGCATGGCCGGCGACAACGTCGGACTGCTGCTGAGAGGCGTCGAGCGAAAAGAGATCGAACGCGGACAGGTCATCGCCAAACCGGGCTCGATCACGCCGCACACGAAGTTTAAGGCCGAGGCTTACGTCCTGACCAAGGAAGAGGGCGGACGTCACACCCCGTTCTTCACCGGCTACCGCCCGCAGTTCTACTTCAGAACAACGGACGTGACCGGTGTCGCAAACCTGCCCGCCGGTGTCGAAATGGTCATGCCGGGTGACAACATCCAGATGGAGATCACATTGATCGCCCCGATCGCCATGGAAAAAGGCCTCCGCTTCGCCATCCGCGAAGGCGGAAGAACAGTCGGAGCGGGAACGGTTTCGGATATTGTTGAGTAGCGGTCAGCAGTCAGCAGTCAGCAGTCAGAAAGAAAAAGACTGAGTGCTGAATGCTTTAAGAGGATTTATGCCAAGAGATAACATTATATTGCAGTGCACCGAGTGCAAAGAGCGTAATTACGTGACGACCAAGAACAAAAAGAATACGCCGAACAGGCTTGAGTTGAAAAAGTTCTGCCGTCGCTGCCGCTGCCATCGGGTGCACAGAGAGAACAAATAATCGTGAATGGTAAATGGTGAATGGTGAATGAAGAAATATTCATTCACCACTAACCATTTACCATTGGTTTACAGGGGTATGGTGTCAATGGTTAGCATGGAGGTCTCCAAAACCTTAGGTCCGGGTTCGAGTCCTGGTACCCCTGCCAACTTATAGGAGAAAGAAGAAGTGTCAGAAGCTGCGATTGAGGTTAAACATAAAGAGGGACTTGGCGAATTTGTCAAAAAGACCCGCGCCGAACTCGATAAAACGTCGTTTCCGTCGTCGAGCGACGTCCAGAGCACGACGATCATTGTTATCGTCAGCGTGATGTTCTTTGCCGCCTATCTGTTTTTGGTTGATCGGGGCTGGGTTTACATTTTGGAAGCTCTTACATGGGTGATCAATAAGATCGCCGGAGCATAAGGATACGCAAGATGAAGCAGTGGTATTTTATCCACACTTATTCGGGGCATGAAAACAAGGTTGTCGAGAGCCTCTGGGCTCGCGTCCGCGATCTGGAACTGTCGGAGCAGATAACGTCTATCCTGCTGCCGAAAGAAAAGGTCGTCGAGATGCGCGGCAACAAAGAGCACGTCTCCGAGCGGATGTTCTATCCGGGCTACGTGCTGGTCGAGGTCGATTGTGACGATAAAGGCAAGATACCAGATAACGTCTTTCACGCGATCAAATCGACCCCGAAAGTGACCGGGTTTTTGGGCGGAAAAACGCCGACGCCGCTGACACAGGCTGAGGTCGACCAGATCGTTCACAACATCGAGGTCGCCACCGAAAAGCCGAAACCGAAGTTTACCTACGAGGTCGGCGAGGTTGTCAGGATCAAATCGGGGCCTTTCGCGAGCTTTACCGGCAAGGTCGAAGAGATCAACGAGGACAAGGCGACGCTTAAGGTTTCGATCACCATCTTTGGCCGCTCGACACCGTACGAATTGACGTTTTTGGAAGTGGAAAAGGTTACGTTTGCAGAAGAGGAGTAAGTGACAAGTGACAAGTGACAAGTGACAAGTAAAAAATTTCTTGTCACCCGTCACCCGTCACCCGTCACCCAGTAAAATGGCAAAGAAGATAGAAGGTTACATTAAGTTGCAGATTCCCGCCGGCAAGGCGAATCCGGCGCCGCCGATCGGCCCGGCACTCGGTCAGCACGGTGTGAATATCATGGAGTTTTGCAAGGCGTTCAACGCCAAAACGCAAAACGACGACCCGGATATGAAAGTCCCGGTCGTGATAACAGTTTATGCAGATCGATCGTTCACCTTTGTAACGAAGACACCGCCTGCCGCCGATCTCTTGAGAAAGGCATCGGGCATCGCAAAGGGTTCGGGTAAAGCCAATAAGGAAAAGGTCGGCACCATTTCAAAAGCTAAGATCGAAGAGATCGCTAAACTGAAAATGGTCGATCTCAACACGTCCAATCTCGCAGCCGCAATGAAGACGATCGAGGGAACGGCGAAATCGATGGGACTTACAGTAGAGGGATGAAGGATGAAGGATGAGGGATGAATCTGAATTTCATCCCTCCGCCCTCATCCTTAGGGAGAATTGCACAGCAATTCGTTATCACCTGGAGGTAAAATGAAAAGAGGCAAGAAATATCTTGCGGCTCTCGAAAAAGTCGAGCTGCATAAGAAGCATACACTGGAAGAAGCGGTTGCGAAATTGAAAGAGATCGCATTTGCGAAATTTGACGAAACCGTCGAATTGACGATGTGGTTAGGCGTTGACCCGCGAAAGGCCGATCAGCTCGTTCGCGGAACGATCGTTCTGCCGCACGGCCTGGGCGGAGCGGCTAAGGTGGTCGTTGTTATCGCTCAGGGTGACAAGATCCGCGAAGCCGAAGAGGCCGGTGCGGACCTTGCCGGGGGCGACGATCTGGTCGAAAAGATCAAAGGCGGATGGCTCGAATTTGACGCTCTGATCGCCACCCCCGACATGATGGGCAAGGTCGGACAGCTAGGCAAGCTCCTCGGTCCTCGAGGGCTCATGCCAAATCCGAAAACAGGTACGGTGACGATGGACGTGAAAACCGCCATCCAGGAAACCAAGGCCGGTAAGGTCGAATATCGCGTCGATAAGACGGGCGTTATTCACTCGCCGGTCGGCAAAGTGTCGTTTGACGACGCTAAACTCGCCGAGAATGCCAAGGTTTTGATCGGTGCCGTGATGAAGGCAAAACCGACCACCGCAAAGGGCCGTTATTTGAAAAAGATCAACTTGGCCGCAACGATGAGCCCGGGCGTACTGCTCGATGAGCTTGCGTACGTGTAGAACAGGCTGTCAGCCTGTTCATCGACGCGCGGTGAAGGTAATTTGAGCGTTATCGACAGACTAACAGTCTGTCGTACGAGGTAGAAAAATGAAATCAAGAGAAACAAAACAGAACGATCTGACCGCCCTCACGGAATCGCTGCAAAATTCAACATCCGCGATGGTCGTCAGCTTTTCGGGCGTGACGGTCGCCAAAGATCAGGAATTTCGCAATTCCCTGCGTGAAGCGGGTGCTAAGTACGAAGTTGTAAAAAATACACTGGCCCGCATCGCCGTCAAGGGCACGCCGTTTGAAGATGTAAGCGAATTCTTCAAAGGCGTGACGGCACTTGCGTGGACCGACGGTGACCCGGTTGTTCTTTCGAAAGCGATTTCGAAGTTCATGAAGGACAACGAAAAGCAATATTCGTTCAAAACCGGTGTTGTCGATGGTAAATTGGTCGATCTCACGCAATTGACGACGATCGCCAATCTGCCGTCGAAAGACGAGCTTATTTCAAAGCTCCTCTACGTTCTCCAGAGCGGTGCTCAGCGTCTCGTTACGGTTATCAACGCCGTGCCGCGTGACCTGGCAGTTGTGATCAAACAGATTGGGGAACAGAAGCCAGCAGCAGCGGCACCGGCAGCAGAGGTCAAGGCAGAAGCTCCGGCCCCTGCACCGGCAGTCGAAGACGGCGCACCTGTGGAAGCTGAAGTTGTGGCCGAAGCTCCGGCTGAAGACGCACCGGCGGCTGAAGCAGCTCCAGCCGAAGAAGTGCCGGCTGAGACAGTTGACGAACCGGGAGAAGAAGTTCCGGCTGACGAGGTAGTGGAAGAAGTCGTCGAGGAAGCCCCCGAAGCAGAAGCTGAGGAAAAAGCGGAATAGAAAAAGTTTTGTTCGGAGTTCTGGCTTTAGCCCCGGCTTCTTGCTAGCGCATTGGCCAACTAAAGTTGGAACTCCAAACTTAAAAGCCGTACTCAAGGAAAACGACCGTGAATGTTTTGTCAGGACATTCCAAACGGTTCGGACATGTGAAGAAAGGTGATGCAACCCGTTCTTGGCACGTCCCTGGGTTCTAGCGGCGGAAGCGAAAGGAGAAAGGCGAAAGGATAAAGGCGAAAGCCGGTCCGTTCGTCTGATACTCCTCGCACAACATAACGGTGATCGGTGTTAGCAAGGGATTTAACTTTATCCCTTCGCCTTTACCCTTCATCCTTTAATAAAGAACCCTAAATAGGAGATAGATAAAAATCATGGCAGTTACAAAAGCAGATGTAGTCGAGTATTTGAAAGGAATGTCGCTTCTCGAAGCGTCGGAATTGGTCAAGGAACTTGAGGAAGTGTTCGGCGTTTCGGCGGCGGCCGCAGCCCCGATGATGATGGCGGCTGGTGCCGGTGCGGGCGGTGACGCTGCTCCTGCTGCAGAAGAGAAAGACTCGTTTGACGTCATTCTCACAGCGGCCGGTGGCAACAAGATCGCTGTTATCAAGGTCGTTCGCGAAGTCGTCGCGGGCCTTGGGCTTAAGGAAGCCAAGGACCTCGTCGATGCAGCCCCGAAAGCGCTGAAAGAAGGCGTTTCGAAGGCCGAGGCGGACGAGCTTTCAGCGAAATTGACCGAAGCCGGAGCATCCGTCGAGATTAAATAGTATTTTTAACGCAGAGACCGCAGAGACCGCAGAGACCGCAGAGACCGCAGAGACCGCAGAGGACTCAGGGAAAATTTCCGGATTGTAACTCTGTGTCCTCAGTGGTCTTTGCGTTAAAACATCTTTTTGTCCGCTCTTGCAAGGGTAATTTTTTATTGCTATACTGACGGGTTCGCGCTCTATTTTAATTTGCAGGGGTGCGGAGACCTGTTTGGTCAAAATCGGAAACTCTTTTGTTTATAACGGGTTTCCTTTGTTTTAGTCGCGACATTTGTCGCTAGATACGTGGAGAGTGAGTGTCTCGTTTCGGCACGCTCGGAAAACTGGAATTAAGCGAATAGCTGCTTACAAGCGGTCTGGGTAGGCTCTACCCTCGACCGCGTTTGCCGTCTTTATCGCGACCGATTTTTTTGGGGAGGATTTCTTTACGGGAATCGTAACAGCAAACCCCGCGAAAATCAACAAGTATTTATTGCCCGCTATTAATTATATGATCAATAATCCTCTACAAAGCAACTCAACCGGACTCGGTAAGCGTACAAGCCAGTCGCCCGAGCGCGTGGATTTTTCGAAGATCTATACATCCGCGCAGATCCCAAATCTTATCGAGGTCCAACGCGAATCCTATAACAGGTTCCTACAGATGGACCTCATTCCTGAGGAGCGTGATTACGTCGGCCTGCAGTCTGTTTTTGCCTCGATCTTTCCGGTCTCCGATTTTCGCGAGACGGCGATGCTCGAATACGTCGAGTATCAGATCGGCAACTGGCAGTGCAAATGCGGCAACCTCGAGGGCCTCGAGCATCTACGTGCAAACTGTAAGAACTGCTCGGCCAAGATCAAGGTCGATCCATTCAATCCGGCCGAAGTGCTTTGTAATAACTGCGGCACGTTCAACGCCGTCCGCCCCAATCTCTGTAACAACTGCGGTGAGCCGGTCGGCCTCAAGCATAAGCACGATCAGCAGGAATGTCAGGAGCGCGGCATGTCATACAGCGTTCCACTCAAGGTCAAGATTCGCCTGACGGTTTATGACAAGGATCCGGAGACAAACGTCTCGACGATCCGCGACATTAAGGAAGAGGATGTATTCTTTGGCGAGATCCCGCTGATGACCGAAAACGGTACGTTTATCATTAACGGAACGGAGCGCGTGATCGTATCGCAGTTGCACCGTTCACCCGGCGTATTTTTCAAGGGCGACCGTGACGAATATCTGGCAAAGATCATCCCGTACCGCGGTTCGTGGGTCGAATTCGAGTACGACCAAAAGGGCATCCTCCACGCCCGTCTCGGCAAGCGCAAGATCATCGCGACCGTCTTTTTACGTGCGTTGGGCCTCTGGCTCAATCCGCAGATCGACATGAAGACCGTGTCCGATCAAATCCTTGAGGAGGTCGTTAAGAATGCTGAATATTCGAATGCGAATGTTCTCAGTCTGTTTTACGTCACGGATGAGGTCATTTCCGAAAAGGGCAAGCTTTATGTAAAGGTTCCGGAATCGGGCGAAACGCACCTCGTCGGTATGCGTGCCGAAGAGGATATTAAGGTCAAAAAAGAAGACGTTGTCCGCAAGGGTAAAAAGGTAACCAAATCAGCGATCGCCGATCTTCGCCGCATGGGCAAAGACAAGGTTGAGGTAAATGCCGCAGATTTTGAAGCGGCATACGCTCTCGAAGATGTGGTCAACACCGACACCGGCGAGGTCATCATCGAGTCGAACACCGAGATCGTCGCCGGCAAGCTCCAGCAGATCGTCGAGGAAGGCATTTCAAGCTTTAAGGTATTTTTCCCGAAACGCGACGTCATCGGCGAGGTTATTGCTTCGACGTTGAGAAAGGACCCGATCGGCAAGCCGGTCGATGCTCTGCTCGAAATTTACCGCAAGATGCGTCCGGGCGATCCACCGACCGTGCCGACTGCCTATCGTCTGCTCGAAGGCATGTTCTTCGACACACGCCGGTTTGACCTGTCGCGTGTCGGCCGTCTGAAATTTAACATCAAGATGGGCCGTCCCGAACGTGACCGGATAACCGATCAGCTGCTTGATCCCAAAGATTTTATCGAAGTGGTCAATTACCTGCTTCGGATGAAGAGAGACAGCGAGAATTACGGCCAGGACGATATCGATCACCTCGGCAACCGCCGCGTCCGCGCGGTGGGCGAATTGCTCGAAAATCAGTTCCGCATCGGCCTCGAACGCATGGAGCGCGCGATCAAGGAGAAGATGTCCATTCAACAGGATATGTTCACCACGATGCCGCGTGACCTTGTCAACGCCAAGCCGGTGACGGCTGCCGTTCGCGAATTCTTCGGTTCGTCGCAGCTTTCGCAGTTCATGGATCAGACCAATCCGCTGTCGGAAATTACGCACAAACGCCGCTTGTCGGCGCTAGGGCCGGGCGGTCTTTCGCGTGAACGTGCCGGATTTGAGGTTCGCGACGTGCACCCGACGCACTACGGCCGCATCTGCCCGATCGAGACGCCTGAAGGGCCGAACATCGGCCTGATCTCGTCGCTTTCGTGCTTTGCACGCATCAACGAATTCGGCTTTATCGAATCGCCTTATCGTAAGGTTTTGGATGGCCGAGTTATCGAATACGTGCGTGTCCTGAATGGCGGTGATACCAAATTTAAGCCGCGTGAACACGTGCCTCTCGAGGACGTGGAGGCAGCGAACAAAAAGGTCAAGGATGGCCAGCTTGCCGAATATGAGCCGTGGCCGTTTTACCTCACCGCCTGGGAAGAGGACAAATGGATCATCGGCCAGGCGAATATCGAGCTCGATGCCAAGGGCAACATCGTTAACGAACGAAACGCCGCCCGGCAAAAGGGTGAATTTATCACCGCCGACCGCATGGACACGCAGTACATGGATGTCAGTCCAAAACAGCTCGTTTCGGTTGCCGCGTCACTGATCCCGTTCCTTGAGAACGATGACGCTAACCGTGCGTTGATGGGTTCGAACATGCAGCGTCAGTCCGTGCCGCTCCTATGTGCCGAGTCGCCGTTTGTCGGGACCGGTATGGAAAAGATCGCGGCCCGCGATTCGGGTGCGGTGGTCATCGCCAAACGTAACGGTGTCGTCGATTATGTCGACAGCGAACGCATCATCGTCAAAGCCGATCATCAGGTCGACGGCACGATCTCGCGTGAGGTGACGGCTGATATTTACTCGTTGGTTAAATTCAAGCGTTCTAATCAGAACACTTGTATCAACCAGCGTCCGATCGTACAGGTTGGCGAGAGCGTCAAGAAAGGCCAGGTCATCGCCGACGGTCCGTGTACCGACCGCGGCGAACTCGCTCTGGGACGCAACGTGCTGGTGGCATTTATGCCGTGGCGCGGTTACAACTTTGAGGATGCGATCCTCGTTTCCGAGCGGCTCGTTAAGGACGACTATTATACGTCGATCCACATCGAGGAGCTCGAGATCGAGGCCCGCGATACCAAACTCGGACCCGAGGAGATAACGCGTGATATCCCGAATATCGGCGAGAACATGCTTCGCGATCTCGACGAGAGCGGAATTATCCGCATCGGTGCCCAGGTCAAGCCGGGCTCGGTGCTCGTCGGTAAGGTTACGCCGAAGGGTGAAACTCAGTTGACCGCTGAAGAAAAACTGCTTCGTGCGATCTTCGGTGAAAAGGCCGGCGACGTTAAAGATGCTTCGCTCACATGCCCTCCGGGAATCGACGGCACGGTCGTCGACGTTCAGATCTTTACCCGCAAGGGCCAGGACAAGGACGAGCGTTCGCTCGATATCGAGGGGATGGAGGAAGAAGATTTCCACCGCGATCTCGACGACGAGATCCGTATTCTGCAGGAGCAGCGTGACGAGCGTATCTATGAGCTTTTCGACGGCCGTAAGCTGACGAAAGACCTCGTGGATGGAAAAGACGTCCTGCTAAAGAAAGGTGACACGCTCAACCGTGAAAAATTGGCCGGCATCGAAACTCGTCTGCTTAGTAAGACTGAGGTCGCCTCAGGGTCGATAAACATCGCCGATGAGGTCAAGGAATACCAGCAGCGTACCGAACGCCAGATCAACATCTTGCGTGACATCTACGACGAAAAGATCACCAAGCTCAAGCAGGGCGACGAATTGCCGCCGGGCGTGATCAAGATGGTCAAGGTCTTTGTCGCCATGAAGCGCAAATTGAGCGTCGGCGACAAGATGGCCGGACGCCACGGTAACAAGGGCGTCATCGCCCGCATTTTGCCGGAAGAGGATATGCCGTATTTGCCGGATGGAACGCCGGTCGAGATCGTGCTCAATCCACTTGGCGTTCCTTCGCGTATGAATGTCGGACAGATACTCGAAACGCATCTCGGCTGGGCCGCACGCGTTTTGGGGCTGCATTTCGCAACCCCCGTTTTTGACGGTGCGAGCGAAGAGGAGATCAAGGGCTACATCGGCCAGGCAAACCGTAAATACGACGAGCTTGGTCTGCCGCCATCGGTCGGTTTGTCGGGCAAGACGCGTCTTTATGACGGTTTGACAGGTGAGCAGTTCGAGCAGAAGGTAACCGTCGGTTACATCTATATGCTCAAGCTCTCGCATCTGGTCGACGACAAGATACACGCCCGCTCGATTGGCCCGTATAGCTTAATCACGCAGCAGCCGCTGGGTGGTAAGGCTCAGTTCGGCGGACAGCGTTTCGGCGAAATGGAGGTCTGGGCACTTGAGGCCTATGGTGCGGCACACATCCTGCAAGAATTGCTGACATGCAAATCCGACGATGTGGCCGGCCGCTCAAAGATCTACGAGACGATCGTCAAGGGCGTTTCGAATTTCGAGCCGGGCATTCCCGAGTCGTTCAACGTGCTCGTTCGCGAGTTGCAAAGCTTATGTCTCGACGTCGAGCTTATCCAGGAAGATGAGATCGATCCCGAGGAGATAATTGCGGGCGTTGACGCTCTCGTTGGGGTTGATTAAAAGGCTGGGCCCGCTGCCCCGCAAAAGTTTTTTCGAAAACTGTGGGACGGCGGGCTAAAAAGCCGATAAACCCAGGAAACACAATGAGTTGCCTGTCCCACGGTGTCGTGGGACAAGCATGGGACAGATGGGACAGAACAGAGCATTGATTTTGGAGATATATGTTTCGATTTAATAACGATAACAAGACGCAATTGACCGCAAATTACGAAGCGATCCGCATCTCACTGGCATCGCCCGAAAAGATACGTTCGTGGTCGCACGGCGAGGTAACCAAGCCTGAGACGATCAATTACCGAACGTTCAAACCGGAGCGCGACGGCCTGTTTTGCGCCCGTATTTTCGGCCCGGTTTCCGACTGGGAATGTCTGTGCGGTAAATACAAGCGGATGAAGCATCGCGGCGTCATCTGCGACAAATGCGGTGTCGAGGTTACGCAAAGCAAGGTGCGTCGCGAACGGCTCGGCCACATCGAGCTTGCCTCGCCCTGTTCGCACGTGTGGTTCTTTAAAGGATTGCCATCGCGTATCGGCCATCTGCTCGACATCACGCTCAGGGATCTCGAAAAGATCCTCTACTTCGAAACCTACATCGTCATTGACGAAGGCGACGTGCCGGACCTCAAGCAAAAAGACCTGCTGACGGACGAGCGTTATCGCGAACTGACCCGCGATTATCCGAATCAGTTCGTCGCCAAAATGGGCGCCGAGGCGATCAAGGACCTGCTCCAGCAAATCGACATTAAGGAGCTTGTCGACGAACTCCGCGTCAAGATGCGCGAGGAAACGTCGCAGCAGAAAAAACTTAAATATTCCAAGCGTTTAAAAGTGTCGACCTCATTCCTCCGCTCGGGCAACAACCCTATGTGGATGATCCTCGACGTTATCCCGGTCATCCCACCCGAGCTTCGTCCGCTCGTGCCGCTCGACGGCGGACGCTTTGCGACATCGGATCTCAACGATCTCTATCGCCGCGTAATCAACCGCAACAACCGTTTGAAAAAACTGATCGAACTGCACGCACCTGAGGTCATCGTCCGTAACGAAAAGCGCATGCTGCAAGAGGCGGTTGACGCGTTGTTCGACAATGGACGCCGCGGCCGCGTGCTTCGCGGAGCCAATAACCGCCCGCTCAAATCGTTGTCGGGTACCTTGAAGGGTAAACAGGGACGCTTCCGTCAGAATCTGCTCGGAAAGCGTGTTGATTATTCGGGACGTTCAGTTATCGTCGTTGGTCCGGAATTGAAACTTCACCAGTGCGGTTTGCCGAAGAAAATGGCTTTGGAACTGTTCAAGCCGTTTATCTACAATAAATTAGAAAAGGACGCCCACGCCGCGACCATCAAACAGGCCCGCGAAATGGTTGAGCGTCAGGAGCCGATCGTCTGGGACATTCTCGAAGACGTGATCCGCGAGCATCCGGTCCTTCTAAACCGTGCGCCGACGCTTCACCGTCTCGGTATTCAGGCTTTTGAGCCGGTATTAGTCGAAGGTAAGGCGATCAAGATCCATCCGCTCGTATGTTCGGCATTCAACGCCGACTTCGACGGTGACCAGATGGCCGTCCATATTCCGCTGTCGCCTGAAGCTCAGATCGAAGCAAGCGTTTTGATGCTCGCATCAAACAACCTCCTCAGCCCGGCCAGCGGCCAGCCGATCGCGGTGCCCAGCCAAGACATCGTTCTTGGCTGCTACTACCTGACGCTCGC
>JANYIL010000123.1 GCA_025362075.1 Chloracidobacterium sp. | reverse complement strand
CCATAGCCGCGTTGGTCAAGGTTATAGATACCTTTTACATAGAAATCGTATGCGACGGGCGAGGATGTGTACTGTTTATTCAGGCCGGCCTGCTGCGTCGGATCAAGTTGAAAGTGTAATCGCGTGGCCACCTGTTGGGCTATCGTGTCCTGGATCGTGAAGATGTCACCAGACCGCACCTCAAAACTATCGGCCCAAAGTGAGGCTCCATCGCTGGTGCGTAAAAGATTGAGACTCACACGCAGACGATCGTCCGCACGCTGGACGTTTCCCTCGAGGACCGCGTCCGCATTTAATTGCCGGGCAGCGGACAAAGCGTCCGTATCCTCATGAAGATAACGAAGAACGGCGCTCGTCGGCCTCACGGTCATCTGTCCAGTCTGACTGATCCTTCTAATAACTGCATCGGCTATCCCGACTCCCAGATAATTTTCGCCAGTGTCGAGTGATTTGAGCGGCAGGATGGCGAGGGATTTGATCTGGCTGGCAGGTGCGGGGGACCGCTCCCGGACGATCCAGGCGGCCCCGTAGAGCAATACCGCCGCTATCGGAAAAGCCCAAAGCCAATTTCGCGAATTACGCTTCGCCCGGCCACGTTTTATAGATTCTTCGATTTGGCGGGGCTGCACTTCTGACGCAGCGCGTGGATCATTGGAATTCTCCAGCCCGATGACATCCGCAACAAACCTGTAACCGTGTCCTGGAACCGTTGCTATAAATTTATGACTTTTTCCGTTATCACCGAGAGCTTTTCGGAGCGTAGAGACATTGCGGGCGAGATTTCCCTCTTCGACAAAATTTGAGGGCCAGACCTTTTCGAGGAGCTCGTCCTTTTCGAGCAGCCGCCCCGGGTTTTCGGCAAAAACGAGCAAAACGTCGAATACTTTGCCCGTCAGCGGCACCGCTTCACCGTCGCGCAGCAATACCCGGTTCGCCGGATCGATCTCGAAATCATCGAAAGCCAGACGGTGTCCGTTCGCCGAATGCCCGTTTTTATTGCCGTTTGTCGTTTCCAAAATATTTCCGAAAAATTTCCAAAAATCCGAAGGACACGTATTCCGCTGTTCTGGTAAAAATTATCCCTATAACCGAATAGCGCGATTATAAACCAATTTCCTCTAAGTGGCGAAAGATTTAAGAGCGCGTAAAGGCGGTTCGATGACCGGTGAATAGTCCGTTCAGGGCCAGGTTCGGTCATGATGAACAATAAAAAAAAGGAGAAATAAGAAAATGTTAAAGAAAATGGTACTGCTTATCGCAGTAATGATGACACTGTCGACAGTAACGATTTTTGCCGCCAGCGGATGCAAAACCGGTAAATTCGTCGGTTCGTACACTCGTGTCGACCCACAGTCAGATGTTTTTGGCGATGGGTTGGTCATTCATCAATATATTTTCCAGATGACGCTGAATAGTGACGGCACGGCTTTGCAATTCTGGACCGGCCTACAGGACTTCCAGATCAATACCGGTACCGGCAGTCCGAGCATAGGCAGTTGGACATGTCGTCAGGACGGCAAATTGGTGGTGACGTTTCTGGCTGCATCATTTGCACCCGTTCCCGCAGGGCCGAGCAATCCGCTTCCGGATGTGAGCCTTGCTCTAAATCTTCGAACTACTCTTCTTTTCACGGTCGATGACGATAATACCCTCAGCCGGGTTCAGTCGAGAAACAGGACCTATGCGGCATCGGATGATCCGACCAATCCCATCGGAGGCACTTTGCGATCGCTTCGTACGAATGTTATTACATATAAGCGTTTCGTCGCTTCGGATGCAGACCTGCTTTTGCCGTAATTGAGAGTATTGCTACAGCGGGTTTCCCCGGCAAGGAAATCCGCCGTTTGTCGTTTCCAAATCTTTTCCGAAAAATTTCCGAAAATCCGCAGGACGCAAATTGCACCTTTTTGGTACAAATGTCTTTCACTTAAAGAATAAATGGATTATAGACCATTGTTCCCACAAAAACGATGATTTTTTCAGCCCCGATCAATCACGAAACGTTTTTTATTATACAGACTGGAGGTTAGAAATATGCTCAAAAATAGATCGATAATCCTGTACTTTGTTGTAAAAACCTTATCCAAATGAGTATTTACAGATTATACGTCGTTTAGACACGACTTTCCATCTTTTTTACGGACACAACGGAGGAAATATGTGGTTCACGAAAAAACAACTGCAAAAATGCAACCGGGCACATCTGGTATCGGAACAAACTCCGCTACCCAACCGGATGGTTTCAAATGGTGAATATATGCCTGTCCTGCAGTCGCAGGATCAAAGGAGAGTTGAGAAAAGAATAGTAGAACTAGCCGACTCTAGCTCAAAACGGCTGGGAATGACACGTCGCGACTATCTTCGCACCAGTTGCGGAATGGCAGTCGCTTTTCTAGCAATGAACG
>JANYIL010000204.1 GCA_025362075.1 Chloracidobacterium sp. | reverse complement strand
GCTCAACCTTTACCTCCGGCGTCGGTGTTGGCTCTATTGTTTTTGCAACCACTTCGGCAGGAACCGTGTCCATTTTGACATCGGGGGTTGCGGCCACGGTTGGTTCCGGTTTTGGCGGGGCCGGGACCTCCATCTTGACCGCGGGAGTCGGGGTCGGCTCCAGCTTTTTAGCAATCGGGTTCAGCGGGAACGTGTCCGGTTTCGGGGTGGTTAACTTGATCTCAGGCGTCGCGGACGGAACGGTTTCAACCTTTGTTTCAGGCGGCGTTTCAGGCTTAACGTCAGGAGCCGGTTTTGGCTCGAACTTTTGTGCTACCGGAGCGGACGGAGCGGGTTTCGCTCCGATCTTGGCTTCGAGGCCGTCGGTGTTGCCGTTGAGACGTTTATAGAGCGATTCGATCACGCTGTAGCGGACGGTGTCCGCCCCGCTCGCCTTATAGCATTTGATATACGCATCGAGCCCCTCGGCATCCTTACCCGACAAAACCAAGGCGGAACCCAACCGCCACATGCTCGAACGCCACCACGCGCTGTCAGCGGGCAAAACGCTCACGGATCGCCGCAGCCGGAGCACCGACTCGGTCGGATAGTCCATTTCGTAAAACGCCCAGCCGTTCAGCTCCTCGATACGTCCGCGAATGATCGACGACAGTGTGAACCGCGACACATCAGGTATCGTCACGTAATCGCCTCGGGCGACCGCGATAGAGCGGCTCTCGTAAAGTTCGCTAGCGAGGATCGCCGATGTCGCCGACGGAGCATCGAGGCCTGTGTCGACGTTCGCCACAGCCGCCTTCGCGATCTCAACGACCTTTGGTAACGCGACCTTTTTTTCCAGGATCTGCGACGCGGCAAAGATCTGACGGTGAACCTTCATCTTGTCGTCGCCACGGATAAACGCATCTGCGGCGGCTGAAATTGCATCGGCCTTTGGCTCGGCGGCGGCGAGCTGCTGCTTTAGCTCAAGCAGGGCAACAAGGCGATTCGCGTTTTCCGGATCGTCGGCGGCCGTCGGTGCAAATATGCTCGCCCGGCGTTCCGGCCCCACAAGCTCGGTAAAACTTTTGGATTCGCGCAGCACGCGGCCTCCGAGCTTTGCACTCACGACACCGTCTTTCACGGTGAAGTTTTTCACCAGTTCCTCAGCCGCCTCGCGGTAAAATCCGGCCGCGATCCTCGCTGACGCCAGCTCATAACCGAGCGTCGGAAATTGCCCATATTGACGGGCCACCAGCAGGACCTTTTCCGCCTCGGTGGGCTTTTTCTGGGCCATATAGCCGCGGGCCTCGGCAATGTACGACCAGATGAATCGCGGCTCGGCGGCGATCGCCTTTTGTGCAAATTCAACCGCCTTGTCGCCTTCGTTATGGGCAGCATACCAATAGGCGGCCCCCGCGAGAAGGATGACGTTACCGGGATTTGCCGTCGTCGATTTTGTCATCTCAGCCTCGGCCTCGGAGCGTTTTTCGGCGTCGAACAGAGCCAGAATGAGCCCCGTTTCCGCCGGCAAATTCGTCGCATCCTTAGCCAAGATCTCGCGATAGAGGGTCACTGCTTCATCGGCCCTGCCCAGTGAGCGTTTCATTTCGGCCAGTCCCCGGCGGGCCGGGAGCGAATCGGGCTCGATCGCGAGGGCATGGGCATACGCCCCGGCAGACTCGTCGAGCATGAAGTCCATCCGGTCCGCAAGGCCCATCGTTTGCCAGGCGGGCGACGATTCCGGATTGAGCTTTAACGCCGTGTCGGCGACACCCCGTGCCCCGGCCCCGTCCTCGACGCTCATGTAAAACGACGCGACGGTCAAGAGCTGTCCGACATTCGTATCCGACTTTTCCTCAAGGATTTTGGCGATCGCAAATGCCCCCTCGCGTGCCCCGCGAAAAAACAGATTGGTCGGAATTTTTGAGAGGGCCTCGCCGAACAATTGGTCGGACATAGGCTTTGGTGCCTCGGCCGCCGCGAGTTTAAACAATGCAGTAGCAGCGCTTAGATCGCCCGCCACCAACTTTTCGTTGCCCATTTGGCCACGCGTCGCGGATATGAGTTCGAGCGAGCCGGAGTGTCTGTCCGATTTCGGAAAGGTCTCATTAAATTTTTGCAGGGCAGCGATGCGCGCTTTGGTGTCAACGGTGGACGAGGCCTTTTCCCACTCGGTCTTTTCGTCGGGTTTCGGCGGCTGCGGCGCGGCAGATTTTGGCCTTGCCGCCGGTGTTTTTGCGATTGAGTGTCCGGCGGGTGTTTTCGGTTTCGGCGCGGACATTCCTGTGGGCGTTAACGGTTTTGCTGCACCGGGCTTCGGTTTAGCTGCGACCGGCGTTTTGGCGGTTATTTTTGCTCCGGTTTTCGCCGTCGTTTTCGCCGTTGCGGCCTTGCCCGGCGTCGGTTTTGGCTTGGGCTTGGGCTTGGGCTTGGGCTTGGGCTTGGCGGTGGATGTCGTTTTAGCGGAGGCGGTTTTCTTGACCGGCGGCTTGACGGTCTGGGTAAAGGCTGGGACGAGAGCGAGACCCAACAGCGTTAGTATTGCAAAAAATCTCATAAGATCACGTCGCCGTTTCCAAAATAATATCACGAAATTGCGTTTTTGCCCCGCCCGCCGTATCCTCGCCCTATGACCGAACTCGACCATATCTGGTCGCAAATGCTTATCGAAGCAGGATCGCGGGCAGGCGATGATGGCCGCCGTGACGTCGCCGACTACCTGCGGCTAAAGGCGACAAATAACGCAATTCGCTCCGCCGGCGTGGGGTGGCTGTTCGACACGGTGATCGAGATCGTAGGCCCCCTGATGGTGGGCAATAATCCCGTGGGCGTCGAGCGCGAAGAGCCGCACAGCTTTGCCCGGGGCAGTTCTACAATGGTCGGCGCGCTCCTACGTCTCCGTCAGGGAGTAAGATGTCTGACAGTCGAGGCGGGTTGGGCGCGAACGCCCGCCGACGGCATTATGCAGCGCGGGGCCCTGGTCTACGCGAGAATATCGCATTTTGGAATGCCAAAGGCCGGCGCCGAGATCCGCCTCGTCCACGCCGCATCTTTGCCTCAGTGGCATGGCGAAAACGGTGCGGTCTTTGACAGCGGCAGCCTACAGCGTCATTTCCAACTCTTTCTCGGACTTTAACTCACCGTTTCGGCATTTTGTATTCCGGCGTACATAGCGTAAAATAGAAAGTTGACGTTGAGTAACGGGAGACATTCATAAGTGATAGCAGATCTTGATAAATTAATAGAATTACAGCAGACAGATACCAATCTCCGGCGGTTGAAAAAATCGTTGGAGACAGCAGAAAACAGGCGTGCCGAGATCGAACAAGAGTTTGAACAGCACGCCTTTTCTATACGCGAAATTCAGGGCAAACGCGATAATTTGCACGCAAAACGTGCCGATCTCGAAAAACAGATCGCCGAAAACAAGACGTATCTCGAACGCGCCGACCGCAACCTGAAACACGCCCAAAATCAGAAAGAATACGAGACCGCCATGCGCGAGACTGACGCCCTGCAAAAACAGATTGGGGCCTACGAAACGCAGGTCGTCGAGATCATGGAGGAGGTCGAGGGCGTTGAAAAAGAGCTGACCGAACGGGCAGACGAGATCAACACGCTTGATGGCAAACGCGACGCCGCGATCAAGGAATTTGACGCGGTCATTGCAAAAAACAAGGCCGAATTCAACACCGAAACCAAACATCGCGTAACGGCATTTGCTACGCTGCCGCCTCGTCTGGCAACGGTCTACGACCGCCTCGCCCAACGCAGCCGCGACGGCATCGCCGTTGCCGAGGTGGTCAACGGTTCGTGCAGCGCGTGTTACGTCTTGCTGCGCCCTCAGGTCCAGCTCAATGTCAAAAAAGGCGACGAGATCATCACCTGCGAAAACTGCACACGGATAATGTACATCCGTTCACGCGAAGCAGAAGCAACGGCATAGTCAGCTGTAAATATTGACATACATGTTTTGGCAGATGGGGAACCTATTTTTGGGGCTCGAAGCTCCGCTCCTGTCGCCGACGGCGACGCACATTAAAGCCTAGTGTAGCAACAAAGTAATTTTGGTGCGTTACAGGGCAAGATAGTATAATATAGCTATCTTGCCATGAGACAACTAATAATAAAACTTACAACGGAGGAAGTGAAACTTCTAAAGGAATTCAAGGAAGGAGAG
>JANYIL010000175.1 GCA_025362075.1 Chloracidobacterium sp. | reverse complement strand
AGTGCTGAAAATTTACGCAGCGGAGGCGTCTGGGCTTGGTTTATGCAAAACAGTGAAATCAAAGACGCCCTTTTACGTGCAAAACTTCAGTAGACTAGAAAGCTTTATTTTTTTGGTAGCGTCAAATATTTTGTGTAAATGATCTTTTCGAGCAGTTGGGTTTTTAGTCTAGGCCAGAAGTTCTCCGCTTGGGCGTTATCGTAACAGTTGCCTTTCCCGTTCATTGATTGCCGTAAGCCGTGTCTGAATGTTTGATTACAAAGAGTCGTGCGAGCTGCATTGGCTGCCGCGATCGCTATGAATGCCTATTACCAGACGGCATTTTATTACAAAGCGTTTCGACCGTTTGGACGGCGGCGACAAACTCCACATGCAATCTCTGTGCGGACTGAATTCTCCCTCCATCCTCTGTCCGCCGCATGTTTTGTTCATAAAAGCGTAGGCCAAAAAAGATATCAGGTGTGGCCATTGGCAAGCAAAATCACCGAAGCCGCTTTACGAGCCAGTCTGAGACAATTTGCAGGACGTCGTTCTGCATCATCACCGGCGGCGGGAGCTTTGCATAGTTTCCGGGGAAACCGTCCGTGTCGTGTACGAAGAGGTGATTAAGGTCCGGCAGGACGCGCGCTGTCACATCCTTGTTACCGCCCTCCCTGAACGCTTTTTCCATCAGCGGCACCTGCTCGGGAGCGGCCTGCTGGTCGCGAGATCCCGTAAGGATCAGCACCGGTGTCTTCACGTGGCGCATTGTGGCGGCCGGATCGTAGGTGAGGAAGAACTTCATCCATGGGTCAGCGGCCATCATGGCGTCGATCTTGGCGGGGATCGCGGCGATCAGCGACTGGCGCTCGGCCAGCGTTAGTTTAGCGTCGTGCTCGTATCCATTCCTGATCTGGAAATCGAGAGCGCTGCGCGCGGGCGATGCGACACCCGCCATCAAAACTATCGCGCGAAGCTTTGGTTCCTTGTCGGCCACCATCGGGGCGATCACTGCACCTTCACTGTGGCCAAGCACGCCGAGGCGGTTGGCACGGATCTCGACGCGCGTACGCAGATATGCGAGGCCCGCTCGGACGTCCTCCGCAAAATCGGAACTCGTCGAACCCTTAAACGATCCGCCGGACGCCCCAGTGCCACGGTCATCCATGCGCAACACCGCGATACCGCGACGGCCCAGGGAATCCGCGATCTGACGAAAGGGCTGAAAACCCGGCAGTCCGAGGGCCTCGTCACGGTCCTGCGGGCCGGAACCGGTAATGGTGACTATCGCTCCGACAGGGTGAGCGCGGCTTGCGCCCTTCGGCAGCGTCAGCGTTCCGGCGAGCGTAAAGCCACCGGGCGTCTTCACTACGACTTCCTCGGCGGTGTAAGGTGCGTCGGCGGGCGCGGAGTAATCCGGTTTCGGTGTCGGTGTCGGCGCAGGCGTTGGCGTCGCGGCCGCCGACTGCTCGCCGCGCTTGAAGGTCAAGGGGAAGGCTTGGCCACCCTGGGTGAATTTGCCGCTTAACTCACTGGATTCTTTATTTAGGACGCCTTCGAAAACGGCCCCGGCAGCCTTCATGTCTAATCTTACGGAGTCACCATTAACTGTAATCATGTCGATCGGAATGGCGGAGCCTTGATCAATGCTGTTTAGATCACCGGCGTACGTCCCCGACTCCGATTTCGTCACAGTAAGGACCAGCCGAAGCTTTGCTCCGCCGGCCTCAAGCGTACCTTGCCACGAGCCTTCCAGGCCGTTCGTCCGCGCCTGACCAAAAGCCTGGCAACAAAGGATTAGCAAAATCATCCCCATCAATAAGCTATTTTTCATATTTCCTTCTCAGAGCCATTAAGAGCAAATGACCGTTGTATCACTAACATTTCGTTATTTCCGCATTTCGACTACAAACCACTGCGACTTGCCACAATATCCGATCCCATGTTCTATTAAAATTGTCTGCACGTCACCAAACCCATCACGGCACGCCTATGTCTTCGGGTTCATCAACTATCGTTCCTCGGTTCACGGTACCAACGGCTACTAGACGTATTCTCCGCTTCCGATTCCCGGAGTATTTTTAACGAGCGGGCCGATTGACTATGAGCGCATGCGACGAGCAGTGCATTGATGGCCGCGACTGGGGCGACGTAAGAATCGATAAACGACGTGTGAGCGGTGGATGCTACCAAATAAGCATCGCA
The DNA here is from genome assembly GCA_025362075.1 of Chloracidobacterium sp. Taxonomy (GTDB): domain Bacteria; phylum Acidobacteriota; class Blastocatellia; order Pyrinomonadales; family Pyrinomonadaceae; genus OLB17. The sequence continues at coordinate 5,076 of JANYIL010000175.1, read as the reverse complement.
GTATTTGGCGATAGGTGTAGTGTCGCTGTCGGTTATCCCGAAGGTCGGTACATTCTGCTGTCTGCCGCGTTTAGCGGCCTCTACAGTCTCACGTAATCCACGCCCAAAACTAATGGCAATGATAAGATCTTTTTCGGTCAGGATTCTGATCTTGTTTTGCACTACGCCCGTACTGCCGATCGGCGCTTCTGTATCATATCCCAGGCGCACCAGCCCATATGCCAGCGACGTGGCCAACCCCGCCGCAAAATCTATGCCGATAACAATGATCCGGCGAGAGCGGTTTATTTGTTGAGCAAATTCAATTATCTTATTTGGATTCAGATAAGCCCTGAAGGACGCAAGGTTTTCGACGTCTTTACTGACGTTTTGCAATACGAGGTCCTCGACACTTTGGTTTGTCTGTGCCGCCGCCTTCATAGCGGTGTATGGCGTGATCTGCGTAACGAAGTGCTCGCGCAGATCTTGTACGAAGTCCGCGAATTTTTCATAGCCGAGAGCCTGGACAGTACGGATGATGGTTGCGGAGTCAACATTGTAACGCCGGCCCATCTCGCGTGACGAGAGAAAGAATGTCTCGTTCGATTCGTCGATAATTTGGCGCAACAGTCGTTGACGACTTGAACTCAGATCGGCTTGGGTGTCAAAAAAACGGGCACCCAGCGGTGTGAGTGCAACACTGCCCCAATTGCCCACAATATCTGCGCTGTTTTCCACAAACTCTTGCGCATCGATCTCACTGCGATCAATATTTCGATCTGCGTCCGTTTGTACTTGGAAGTATGTTGTCTTATTTCCCATCATCCGTTTTCCTTTTATTTTAAGGCCTGCGGACCTCGTTCGCCCCTACGGATCGCAAAATAGACGATCAGCGAGAATAAATGTTGCAACTAGATGCAACATGCTATAGCAGTAAGTGAAACTTTGCAACACATGTTGCGGTATAACTTGAATGGGTCTGGCGGCACCGCAATGGGACAACGATGTCTTTCGTAAACTGCCTCCAGTCGACCATTTCTCTCGTCCCAAATGGTTATCACGTCACGACTATGCCAGCGGGTATTTTGTTACTTGCAAAGTCAAGGCGGGAGCATCGAGGATTTTTTTTGCAATAAATGATGCATTTCATTGACATTCTACATCAATCCGTGTAAACATTGGGGGCATTATTAATTTAACATTAATTTAACGCCGAAAAATCTCAATAAATTCTTACCCATATGAATACCCGGATCTTGAGTATTTAGGGTTTTGGCGAATAGCGAGTTTCTGTTGAGCAGATTCGCCGGGGAATGGAGAGGGGCCGCCTCAAACTCAGATTATTGCAGCAGAAAGGCACCTTTCAAGCTCATGCAAGTCTTCTGCTTGGAGGCATTTGTTAGAAATGATATCAGTATTCTTCGAAAAAAAAGGAGTTTAAGTATGAAAACGATTCACAGTCAATTTCCAGTCAGTCCGACAGGGACGGATGGAAAGTCAGTTCGTCGGAAGAATTATTCCTCGTTCATGATTCTTTCTCTCGTTCTCCTGGTAATTCAGTGCTCGACCCTTGTATCAATGGCACAGACGACCACTTCAACGATCGAGGGAACGGTTACGGACCCGAATGGTGCGGTGATCGCCGGGGCGACGGTCAAGGCAAGCGGGGCAACCCTTGCGGCCGAACGCAGCGTCGCTACAAACAGCGAAGGTTTTTACCGTATCGTGGCCCTTCCGGCTGGAATGTACACGCTGACGATCTCACAATCGGGGTTTGCTAATGCTACATACAACCTTGAGTTAACACTCAATCGGACGGCTTCCTTCGACGTTCAGTTAAAAGTTGGAGGTGCGACTACAGGTCAGGTCACCGTCACGAGTGAACTGCCTCTCCTGGAACCGAATGCTTCTTCGACGGGACTGACCGTTACTCCACAGCAGATTCAGGATCTGCCGGTCAATGGGCGCAATTATCTCGACCTGCTGCAGCTTGTGCCGGGCGTCGCCATTAACCGGCAGTCGTCCGGCGACAATGCCAATCCGGTGCTCGGCGAACGGAGCGGCAATAACAATTTCTTTATTGACGGGCACCCGAACAAGGATACCGTCAACGGTGGTGCTGCCTCGCAATTTAATCAGGAGACGATTGCTGAGTTTCAGGTGCTGACAACCGGCTATAAAGCCGAATTTGGACAGGCGTCGGGGGCGATAGTCAATGTTATTACTAAGAGCGGCGGCAATGATTTTCATGGTGTCGGGTCATTTTTTCACCGTAATGAAAGATTCGACTCAGTGAATTCACTTGACCCCACAGTGACGAAATCTCCGCACTTACGTAGATTCGACTACAGCCTTGCCGGCGGCGGTCCCATTATTAAAGACAGGATCTTCTTTTTTGGCTCATCGGAAAGGATCACGGAGGATCGCTCAATTGATTTTGCGTATCCGAATTTGGGCACGGTCGCAGGGGCAGCGTCTGTTCTCCAGATCCTGCATACTCAGGAAGACCCCTTTAATGTTCCCCAGCGCAGCCGCGAGACTCGGAACTTTTTTAAGCTGAACGAACAATTTGGGCGCCATCAGTTGGTTCAGGAAGTGAATTACACTAATCAATACGCCAGGGGCTCCGGTTTAGGGTTGCCGTCAACCCGAACATCAACCAGCGGACGGCGTCTCTTGCTAGCTTTTGGCGACACGATGCTGCTGGGTGACAAGGGCAACCCGTGGTTAGTAACGCTTCGCGCGGCCTTTCGGAGCGAGCCGTCCGATAGTCGGCCATTTAACCCAGCGATTGTGGGATCCACGCGATTGAATACCTTTAGCGCCCCATTAGTTTGCCCTCCTTCCTGCGGTCTTTTCGGCGATCTTCCAGTGGTTTCTTTTGGTAATGCCGCAACGGCGTCGAATCTGAATCAGAAATATACGTCGTTTACGGCCAATGCGGATAAAGCATTTGGCAATCATGACGTGAAATTCGGTTGGCAGTTTCTGCGAACCAAGGTTGATGGGATTGATTCTCAAACTTTGACAAATCAACTGTTCACCACGGTCGCCGACTATATTACGTTCGGAGCCGTGAATAGTGGCCCATTTTTGCTTTTGGAGTCGGGAGGGCCCACGCCGACGGCCAATGAGATCCATTTACGTAACAACTATAACGGAGTCTATGTGCAGGACGATTGGAAGCTACGCAGCCACCTGACGGTTAATCTCGGTCTCCGTTACGATCGCGATTCGGGGTTCGATGCAAAACGAAATTTCTCGCCGCGTCTCGGCGCCGTTTGGGCTGTTACTCCTAAAACGATCGTTCGTGCCCACTTTGGCAAGTTCTATGACCAATTCCGGCTGGGGCTCGTCGAGCGAATACCGGGTTTCGGCGGCAGTGACCGTAGGCTTGTGCAGTCGTTGTATTTTCCGCGAGGGTTTTACGGGTCGCCCAGTTTGATCTCAAGTATTGCTAAGGTGGTCGGCCTTCCGGGACCGTGCGTTTCAAACCGCCTGACGGATGCCCAGATCATAGCTACCGGAGCGACGTGCCCGCTGGGAGGTCCAACCTTCGTTGGCGTTGACCGCCTTAACAACGTCGTCGCGGCGGGTCATGCTCCCATACCGGCCAATGCGGTACTCAACATCAGCAACGTCCAGGCGCTGACCGGCCTGACACCGGCTCAATACCTTACCCAGGCGGCTACCGCCATCGGCCAGCCTGCGGGATACTTTGTCTGGGGTCAATTTGGGGCGCTCAATAATCCCATTATTCCCCCGGCGACAGCGGCGACTACGGTTGACAGCACGTTCAAGACCCCCCATACCATCAGTTTCAGCGCCGGGGTTCAGCGTGAGATAACAAAGGACATGGTGGTCGCAGCAGATTATTATCACCGCGAAATGCGTAATCTTCTGGGCGTAAGGCTTAGCAATCTTGCATTCAGGTCACGCGTTACGGGTCGCAGTTTCGACCCTCCGAATACCGCGGGTGAGATCCAAACATTCGGCCCTTTCTTTAGCGGCAAATACGACGCGATTGTCGTGAGCCTTAATAAACGGCTTAGCCATCGCTACCTTTTTGGAGCGAATTATACATATGCCAAAGCAATCGACAACTCGCTTGGCATCTTTTCAAGTGGAGACGACCAATTCATCGGGATTGCTCCCGTAGTAACCGATCCTGGGAAGGCAGCCACCGCGACAACGGCAGCGTGTCCCAGTCAAACCAATCAGAACAGTTCTTTCACCGCATGTAATGGCAACTTTGTCGCTAAGGCGGGAACATTTGTAAATGGCCCGGATCTTGACAGGGGGCCATCAGATTTGGCTCTGAAACATATTTTTCAGATCAACGGACTGGTGGATCTTCCGTGGCAGGTTCAGATTGGCGGCATTTTTCGGGCGCAGAGCGGATTTCACTTTAGCCGCTTCGACGCCGCGTCGAGAGACCCTGATGGCAATGGCAATTTCACCGGAATCGATTTTACCGCCGGAAGGAATGCCTTTACTGCGGCGCCGTTCGTCAATTTCGATCTACGTTTCTCAAAACGTTTCGATATTCGCGAGAGGGTTAAGGTGCAGCTATTGTTCGAGTTCTTTAATCTGTTGAATCGTCAGAACCCAGCAGCTATCCAGAATCGAGACGGGGTGCTTAATCAACCTTTTGGCTCGACAACACAAGTGCTGCCAGGACGCGAAGGTCAAGTCGGGTTGAGAATCTCGTTCTAACGAATGCAAGTGTTATTCCGGCTCTACTGACCGTACAGCCGAACAATCGAAAGATCTGGTAGCCGTCGGCGTGAGTACCGACGGCGCCCGAGCATGGAGATTTTGTATGGTCCGCGAGCCAATGAGAGGACGATTCATGAACAAACGACATTTTTTCTTAACAGTTTTATTCTTTCTCGCAATTACCGGGACGGTGGCAGCTCAAGGTACGCGGATGCTTCGCCATCCGACGGTGAGCCGCGACCTGGTTGCCTTTGAGTATGCGGGCGATCTCTGGGTGGTTTCGCGGGATGGCGGAACGGCGCGGCGTCTGACCGCGACGCCGGGTGTCGAAATCGATCCGTTCTTTTCTCCCGACGGTTCAAAGATCGCATTTACGGC
>JANYIL010000142.1 GCA_025362075.1 Chloracidobacterium sp. | reverse complement strand
GTGTTGACGAGCGAGCGATACCGGCATCTGTTCAACGGTGAAGAACTCGGGGCCATCACAAAGCATGTCCCATGGACTCGCGTCTTTCGTGACGAAAAAACTGAAAACGACAGCCAAACCATCGACCTCGTCGAGTGGACACGGTCAAATGCGCACAAGCTGGTGCTCAAGCCGAACGATGATTACGGGGGACATGGCATTTTTATAGGATGGAATGCCAGCGAGGCCGAATGGGACGCCGCGATCGCTGCAGCCCTGAAAAATGGAGATTATCTCATTCAGGAGCGGGTCAAAACCGCCAAGGAACATTTCCCGATGCTTGCGGCCGACACCGGCAGTTGGGAAATGGTCGAGCAGCTCGTCGATCTCGACCCGCTGCTATTTATGGGTAAGGTCGGGTCGGCGTTTACGCGGCTTTCGTCAACAGAGCTTGCCAATGTATCGTCAGGCGGCGGTATGGTGCCGACGTTTATTATCAGCGAGAAGCAATAGCCGTCGCCTTTTTTTCATGAAATTACCCTCCAATACATCCCGTCTTCGCGAACTCACCGATGAATACACGCGCCTTGAGCACAAACTCAAACTCGGCGGCGGGCCCGATAAAATCGCCAAAATTCATGCTCAGGGCAAACTCACGGCTCGCGAGCGTATTGACCTGCTACTCGATCCTGACACGTACAGCCAGGAGATCGGGCTGCTGGTTGCATACGATCAGTACGACGGCACGGCCCCGGCGGCGGCGGTTGTGACTGTTGTCGGCAAAATTCAGGGCCGCGAATGCGTCGTTGTTGCCAATGACGCGACGATCAAGGCCGGTGCGTGGTATCCCGAAACGATCAAGAAAATCTTGCGTGCCCAGGAGATCGCGATGCGAAACCGCGTACCGATCATCTATCTCGTCGACTCGGCGGGCGTCAATCTGCCGTATCAGGGTGGCGTTTTTCCCGGCCAGTATGGTGCCGCACGCATATTTTATTACAACTCGATCATGCGCCGCTATCTCAAGGTACCGCAGATCGCCGCCGTGATGGGAATGTGCGTCGCGGGCGGAGCGTATCTTCCGGCGTTGTCCGACGTGATCCTTATGGTCGAGGGCACTTCATTCATGGGCCTCGGCGGTGCAAATCTCGTCAAAGGTGCGACTGGGCAAACCATTGATAATGAAACACTTGGCGGTGCGATGACCCATAACGCCATCTCCGGCGTCGCTCATTATCGGACAAAGGACGACAAGGCTTGTTTGTCAAAGATCCGCGAACTCGTTAGCGAGTTACCTGCAAAGGAAGTGCAACGCGTTTCGATTGAAAACAGCCAACAGCCAACAGCTAACAGCCAACAGCTGTATTCTATTCTCCCCGAAAACCACCGGGCGCCCTACGACATGCTTTCTGTATTGAGCACGTTTTTAGATGCCGGAGAAATAGACGAATTCCAGGCCGATTTTGCCAAAGAAATGATCTGCGGTACGGCGCGGATCGGCGGGATTTTGGTCGGCGTGATCGCCAACTCCCGCGGCATGTCCAAAGGCAAGCCGGGAACGCCCCCGCGTTTCGGCGGCATTGTTTATACCGAATCAGCCGAGAAAACCGCCTATTTTATTGAGAATTGCGACCGTCACTCGACGCCTTTGCTGTTTGTGCAGGACGTTTCCGGCTTCATGATTGGTGCTGAAGCCGAGCATTCGGGAATTATCCGTGCCGGTGCCCGTTTTGTCGAAGCGATGGCGACGGCGACCGTGCCAAAGATCGTCCTGACCGTCAATCACGCGTCCGGTGCCGGCTATTACGCCATGGCCGGACAGGGCTTTGACCCCGACTTTATATTCTCGCTCCCGACCGGCCGCATGGGCGTGATGGAAGGCGACTCCGCCGCCGTGGCTATCTACGGCACGCAGATCGAAAAGCTCAAAAAAGAAGGCAAAGAGCCGCCAGCCGAAATGCTCGCCGAGATGGAAAAGGTCCGCGAAACCTATGACAAAGAGCTCGACGCCAAACACGCTGCCGCCCGAGGATTGGTCGATGCGATCGTCACGCCCGAAAATCTTCGTGAATCGCTGTTGCTGGCCTTGCAGACGTGTTTGAATACATCGTCGCCGCACATCGGGGCGTTTGTGCTGCCGGGGCAAGTTTGATCGTGACTGAAAGGCATAATATACACAATCAACAGGATGGTGAGCGAATATGGCTAAATTGCTTTCGGCTTATGGGTATCAGGGTGACGCGATGAATTTGCCGGTGACGGATATCGAAACTGCCGTGCCGTATTATGTACGGCACATGGGTTTTTTGGTCGTCGAGCAGGATTCGGGTGCTGGCGAGCCGCCGTACGAAGACGCGTTCAAACGCCTCATCCTCGAACGCGACGGCATCCGCATCGCCCTCGCCGAAAACGGCGGCGACCCCGAACAGGACGGCTGTGCCTTTCACACCGATGACGTTACGGCACTCCACGACGAATTCATCGCCACCGGCCTCGACAAGATCGGCAAAATAGATGAAGAGACCCGCGACGGCGGCAAACGATTCAAAGTCTTCTTCGTAGTAGCCCCCGACGGACTGTGCTACTGGTTTGGGCAGCGGCAATGACGCCAAACGCACAAACTCATACTATTTTTTGGGAAATTAGTGGGCGAAAAAAACCCTGTCGCGAGCAATTATGCTATCGAGGCAAGCCCTTTACGCTCGATCAGTGAGAGCAGTTTGAGCGATGGTCCAGCGGGGCGCTTTTCTCCGCGCTCCCACTGACTAATTGAGTCTTTCGATATATTCAGATGGTGGGCAAAGACGGTCTGACTAACCTGTTCGCGCTCCCGCAGGGCCCGAATCTGCTGTGGGGTGAATGGGCGTAAGGCAAGACTCATCGAACTCACGCATTGTTTGCTTGTCGATAATATCAGCTTCATAGAGTCCGGCTGCGGTTTCGTGAATGGCCGCCGCGGCCTCACTCCTGTAAGCCTTGGTTTTCTTCATGACTATATTTCCTCGATCTCACCCTTTTCCAAAAGAATCTCAACTTGTTGCTCGGTAACGGAAAGCATCACCCTGGCCAGTCTCTTGAAAGCTCGCACATCTGCTTTGTCTATGTTTTCCAACACATTCTTTGCAAAACCGTAGACAAAGAAAGCCTTTTCACCTTCACGATAAAGAATAATTGTCCGATAACCGCCGGATTTTCCTTCTTGCGGTCGGGCAATCCGCTGTTTGATGACACCACCACCATAATCGGCATCAACATTTCCGGCATCGGCTTCCTTCACCGCTTGAATCAGTTTTTCATCGCTGATCCCCTCTTTTCTGGCAAATTTAGCAAACCACTTATTTTTGAAGATTCTCATATGTGGCCCGCCTCTACCTTTGTAGTGTAGCACTTAGTTCTATGGATTTCAAAAAACTTCCAGCATACGGGAATAATATATACCAAGGCTCTCACCGTCTGAAATTGTCCGAAACCGTCACCATCCAGCGGTAGCGGGGGAAGAAGGATTAGATGACATTCGCTGTTATACTGGTTGGTAGTTTCTAATTACTGTGATCTCAACGCATCTGTGCAATGACGAAAAAAACCGAACCCACGTTAGCTGAAAGGTTTCCATCGATAGATCTTGCTTATGAAATAGCCGTCTCATCTTACGAGAGTGTTACAAAACGCATCGATTCAACCGACGGGCGTATTCAAACACTACTGACTATTACACTTGCCGCATACGTCGCTATCCCTACGCTGCTCAAAAACGAAGTTGCTAGCTTTTTTTCCTGGTCATTTATTACTTCGATCTTACTGCTCGCGGGCGCTATGAGCCTAGGGGCCTATGCTCGTTTCGCTGGTAAAATTAAAATGCTCCGCCCAAAAAGTCTATGGGACGGTTGGTTGCATCTGCCTCAGAGTGAGTTCAAGCGCGATATGATTTTCTTCGCAGGCGAAGATTATGACGCAAACGTCAAACTCCTCGGAAAGAAATGGAAACTTGGAATCGCGAGTATGCTTATTTTCGCCTTATCCCTGGTATTTCTGATTGTCTGGGCAACGGATAGTCGGACCTTATATCCCCGCTCGGCGGTATCCTGTCCGCAGCGGGTCGCTCCGGCGCAGGAGTAGAAGTCGGTTGTTGGGTTGGCTCAGGTTTACTTTCTTGGTCAGGCATAATGATCTCCTGAAATAAATATAACAAAGAATCAAGTATCCGTCGCAATTAGGATGTTATTAAAGTAATGCAACGAATATTACAGTTTTGTAATATTCCGTGGATTGCCTTACAATCTCATTAGAGGTTTTATGACCGGGACGCAGCTCGTACAATATAGAAAACACAATAAACGGACGCAGGTTGAGGCGGCGCGGGAGCTTGGGGTTTCCCAAGGCTATCTTTCGCTGCTGGAAAAAGGGAAGCGGCCGTTGACGGATGAGCTGCGGGCAAAGGCTGTGTGGGCGTTTCATCTCTCGCCGACGGAGATGCCGGTGAGCGAAAATCTGTTTGATGTTCAGGCGGTTTCAAACGACGAGCTTGGAACCGATCTTGCGACGCTTGGGTATCCGGGATATTCGCATATGAAACGGTCGAAACCGAAACATCCCGCTGTCGTTCTGCTCTCGGCTCTCAAGGGTAACGATCGCGAACCTCGTGATATGGAAGCTCTGCCGTGGATAGTGCTTACTTTCTCAAACATGGACTGGCCGCGGCTAGTAAAAGCGGCAAAGGTCAACGATCTGCAAAACCGTCTTGGGTTTGTCACTACTGTCGCCCGAGAAGTTACGGAATCACGAGGCGATGAAAAGACAGCCCTGAAATTGCGTCGATACGAGGTCGAATTAGAACTGTCGATGCTCAACCGCGAAGAGACGCTCTGTCGCGAAGGAATGACGAACGCTGAGCGGAAATGGTTGGTCACAAATAGGCCCGATTCGGCCAAGCGCTGGCGTCTTTTGACTGATCTCTCGCCACGCCTGGAAAATTATGAATGATCAAATCATTCACGAACCGTGGAAATCATTTCTACATGATCTGGACAGCCTTCTAGAGGAAGAAACCGCTCTTCACTGTTTCGGGGGATTTGTCGTAACCGAGATTTATGGGTCTTCTCGAGAGACGATGGATGTTGACGTAGTTTCAATAATTCCGGGGCATCCCTCGCTAGTAGATCTCGCGGGCAGAGGATCAGCATTACATCAAAAACACAGGGTCTACTTGGATCGTGTAGGTATTGCGACAGTTCCTGAAAGCTACGATGAAAGATTGACTGAGGTATTTGCCGGGCATTTCGAGAAACTAAGGCTTTTTGCTTTTGACGCATACGACATCGCCCTCGCCAAGATGGAACGAAATCGGGAACTCGACCGCGTAGATGTGATGTATCTCGCGAAACTGGTTCCATTCGATCTTAACCTTCTAGAACGTCGCTATCACGAGGAGTTAAGGCCGTATCTGGGAATTCCCGAAAGAGAAGATCTGACGCTCAAACTTTGGATCGAAATGATAGAGGAAGCGAGATCGTAGCAAGGCTGCCTTAGACCTTAACTATTCCGCCAACCAATTTATCCAAGTTCTTCTCAGCAAAGAACGTGCGGGTTATTTCTGTCGACTTTGCTAATATCGCCGCGTTATTTTTTGCGTCGGACTTGGTCATCTTTCCGGCTTCGGTCAGGAGCACGGTTCGCAGGCCTTGATCCTTGAGTTTGCCTAATTCGGCGATCATCCAGCTTAGGGCTAGGAAGTAGTCTTTGTTGAACATCAACAGGTAGCGATTTGTTTCTGGCGGCGGCATTTTGTTGAACGGGGAATTGACGATCTCAGGGGTGAGATATTTGGCGACATTTTTGTCTTTTGACGGGGCTTCGTTTAGTTGGATGCAGCCTCGCAGGGCTTGGGGGTAGATGCTTAGCCAGCGTAGTTTGCGGCGGAGTTCGTGGACCTGGGTTTCGAGCGCGGTAAAGCCAGTTTGATAGGTCTTGGCAAAGGCGTTGATCTTTTTTATCGATCCTTGATAGTAGGATTCTATCGCTTTCATCTCAGATTTTTCGTCGAGCCAGTCGGCTTTCGCAAGATTCTTTCTAATTTTGCCTAACCGGTCCGCCTTCTTTCCGATCCAGCCTTTTTTGATAAGCAGATCATTAAGCGAGCCGGTCTTTTCAAAGCTTTTGGACTCGGCGAAGTTTGTAATGTCGGCCGAAACCGTTTTGTCCTGCGCGAACTGTTTGGCAAACGCGTCATAGTAATCGACCACGCCGAGAGTGTCTTCGAGCACCTTGAACTGCGTTCCGATCTTTTCGAATCGCTTTTTGTTGTGGAGACCGCTGTAAAGTTTGGCAAGCCCCTCGATCATAAACAACGGCGTCCGGGCATTGTTTTGATACAGCCAACGCGCGGGGTCGTCCTGCTTTGCGGCCTCGGCCATGAGCTTTTCTAACTGATCCAGGTAAAATGCGAATCTCGCGGGTCCGTTTTCCATATTTGTGAATCTTATATCAGATCGCGGTTGGCGACAATTTGAGTGACGCCTGAAAATGGAGCTGTGTGTTACGCCCTTGCTTACGTGCGGGCTTGCGGCACTAAAGAAAAATCTTCCCTTATTCGGGCGAAACAGATATTATTTAGAAGTCGCATGTTTACGGCGGCCCCACCTTAGTCCTTATTTTCCCGCCTCCATCAAATGAAAAAGCATCTAATCAAATCTCTCGTTGTGTGTGCCTGTATGCTGACGCTCTCGATTGCTGTTGATGCCCAGGCTAAGAAAAAGCCGGTACCAAAGCAAGGTGATTCAACTGCCTCGTCCTTCCTTAACGGCGCGGGAAAGGTCGGCGTTGTTGTGGTCGGCTCGGCGGGGAAGATCGCGTGGGGTACGACGAAATTTGTCTTAAAAGACATGGCTGTGCCCGTCGTGACCGGTTTGGCTAAACCAATGGCGACTAAAATGGCTCCCGCGATGACAAAGTTTGCATTAAAGAATTCCGCTAAATACCTACTGCCGCTGGCGTTGAAGTTGAGCATTCTTTGAGGAAGGGTTAGCCACAGAGGACACAGAATGACTGGTAATTTTGCCGGTCATTTTATTTTCTGGTTATCCGGTGTTCTCGGTGTTCTTTGTGGTTAAATGTTCTTCGGAATGTCGAACGAAATACAAATCGACCGCGAAGGCCGGGCGTTGATCATCCGTTTTAAGCAGCCTGAGATTAGAAACCCGCTGTCGATCACGGTTTTGGAGCCGGTTGACCTTCTTGTCGATAGCTGCGATGGGGGCGTTGAACGGCTGATATTTACGGGCACGGGCAATGCGTTTGCGTCCGGTGCCGACCTGCGCGAGATCGCGACGGTGACCGCTGAAAGCGCACGTGAATTTGCGCTTCGTGGACAAATATTAATGACGAAGATCGAGTCTCTTCGGCAAACCACTATCGCGGCGATCAATGGCTATTGTTTTGGCGGAGCGCTCGATTTGGCTTTAGCCTGCGATCGGCGGATAGCTTCACCAACGGCGAGTTTTGCTCACCCCGGCACTGGTTTGGGGATTATTACCGGATGGGGTGGAACGCAGCGTTTGCCTAGGCTAATCGGCACGGCATTTTCGAATGAATTGTTTTTCACGGCATCGCCGATAACGGCTGACCTGGCGTTGAAGATCGGATTAGTGGACGTGATCGCGGACGATCCGCTAGCGGTGGCTTTATCGAGAGACAATTAACAATTGACAATGTAGAATTAGCAATTGGTTATGCAAATACAACTTTTAAAACTCGCCCACGCACGTTCGGGCGACAAGGGTGACACGGCAAATGTCGGGCTTATTGCTCTGAAGGACGGATACTATCAGCTGCTGGTTCGCGAGGTGACAGCCGAACGCGTAAAACGTCATTTTGGCGAGATCGTTAAGGGCGGTGTCGAGCGATTTGAGTTGCCGAACCTTAAAGCTCTAAATTTTCTCTTGCACGAATCCCTTGGCGGTGGGGGAACACGCAGCCTGATGACGGATGCTCAAGGCAAAACGTTCTCTACCGCGTTGTTACGAATGAATATCGACGTGTCCGACGCGGAAGCCTCCGTCCTCGGATTAGCATGACCGATTTCTCGAAAATCACATTTGGCTACGCGGATGTCGGCGCGATCAAACTGCATTACGCGACCGCCGGTATGGGTGAAAAGCTCGTCGTGCTGCTTCACGGATTTCCTGAGTTTTGGTATTCGTGGCGGCATCAGATCCTCGCGTTGAGTGATGAATACACAGTGGTCGCGCCGGATATGCGGGGCTACAATCTCTCGGACAAACCAGCAAATACATCAGATTATGAGATCGGGCATCTCGTCGGCGACATCGTTGGTCTAATCGCTCATTTTAGCAAAGAAAAGGCTGCGGTGATCGGGCACGATTGGGGGGCGTCGGTTGCGTGGGCCCTGGCGATGAAAAAGCCTGACGTTTTGTGGAAACTCGGGGCCTTACAGGTTCCGCCGATCCCGATCTGGAAACGCAATCAGACGATGAAGCAGTTTCTGGCGAGCTGGTATATGTTTTTCTTTCAAATGCCGTCTTTACCGGAATTTGTTTTCAAAAAAAATGATTATGCGGCATTGGTAAAATCGCTAACCGAATCGACTGCGAAGCCGGACGTTTTCTCTGCCGCAGAGATCGCCGAATATAAAACAGCATGGGGCCAACCGGGAGCGGCGACGGCGATGCTTAATTATTACCGTGCGAATATAATGAAAAGGCTATTCGGTTCTAATGAAATACCTCCGAAAATAGATGTGCCGACCTTGTTCATTTACGGTGAAAAAGACAAGGCCGTTCTGCCGGAAACTGTCGCGGGTGTTGGCGATATGATAGCCGGGGCGTACACGGAGCACCGGATACCGGACAGCGGCCATTGGGTTCAGCAGGAAGCGAGGGACGAAGTAACACGAGTTTTACGCTCTTTTCTAGCCAAATGATCGCGGGCTGATTCGCGGATTCCTAGCAAACTGTCTTACAATACATCCATTCTCAAATTCATTTCCAATAAATCGGAGGCCCTAATGTTCAGATCGCTTTGCCGCACTCTACTTTTGTTTGTTTTCTCAATGTCTATCGTTGCCCAGTCGGCTATGCCTGGCAGCCAGTCGATACTCGGATTTTCTACAGATAGTGTACAAACCCAGCGGGGACTCGAAGCCAAATTCGATGGTTATCTGAAAGCAGACAATCTTCGCGATTGGCTAAAACGCCTGTCGGCCAGGCCACATCATCTTGGCTCGGCCTACGATAAAGAAAATGCGGAATTTATCGCCGCGCAATTCAAATCATGGGGCTACGACACGCAGATCGAGTCGTTTGACGTGCTTTTCCCGACGCCGAAATCGCGGCTAGTTGAGATGACGGCACCGGAGAAATACACGATGAAGCTCAACGAACCGGCGTTGAAGGAAGATGCGACCTCGGGACAGCAGGATGAGCAATTGCCGACTTATAACGCTTATTCGGTTGACGGCGACGTCACGGGGCCGCTGGTGTATGTAAATTACGGCCGGCCGGCCGATTATGAGGAACTCGACCGCAACGGCATCAGCGTTAAGGGCAAGGTCGTCATTTCACGTTACGGCGGCTCGTGGCGGGGCATCAAACCAAAGGTCGCAGCGGAACACGGTGCGATCGGCTGCATCATTTATTCTGATCCGCGAGACGATGGATATTATCAGGGCGATGTTTATCCGAAGGGGGCCTATCGCAATGAGAATGGAGTCCAACGCGGCTCGGTGATGGACATGCCGTTGTATCCGGGTGATCCGCTAACCAAAGGTGTCGGTGCCACAAAGGATGCCAAGCGTCTCGATCCAAAATCCGCTCCAACCTTGACCAAGATACCGGTTCTGCCGGTCTCTTACGGCGACGCTTTGCCGCTGCTCAAGAATCTTGACGGCGGAGTCGTACCGGACGCGTGGCGCGGCTCGCTGCCGACGACGTACCATTTCGGCGGCAGAACGCCGACGGTCCACATGAAACTTGAGTTTAACTGGGACATCAAGCCGATCTACGATGTGATCGCAAAGATGCCCGGCTCCGAGCGGCCCGACGAATGGATCATGCGAGGCAACCACCACGACGGATGGGTTAACGGCGCCGACGATCCGCTCAGCGGACAGGTCGCGATGATGGAAGAGGCGCGTGGCATCGCAGAGCTTGCAAAAACCGGCTGGAAGCCAAAACGAACGATCGTTTATTGTGCGTGGGATGCCGAAGAAGAAGGCCTGATCGGCTCGACCGAATGGGTCGAAACACACGCCGATGAGCTGCGGCAGAAGGCAGCCGTATATATTAACACCGATACCAATGGACGCGGCTTTCTGGGAATGAGCGGCTCCCATACGTTGGAAAAATTTATTAATGAGGTCGGCAAGGATGTTCCCGATCCGCAGGTCAAGATGTCCGTTTGGGATAGGGCAAGAGCAAGGCAGATCGTCGATGGCACGCCACAACAACGTCAAGAGGCGATGTCTCGTGCCGATCTTCGGATCGGAGCGCTTGGTTCGGGTTCGGACTACACGCCGTTTCTACAGCATCTCGGCATTGCGTCGCTAAATCTGGGGTTTGGCGGCGAGAACGGCGGCGGTTCGTACCACTCAATATACGATTCGTACGATCATTTCACAAGGTTTGTGGACCCCGGATTCGCATACGGCGT
This sequence comes from Chloracidobacterium sp., assembly GCA_025362075.1. Lineage (GTDB taxonomy): Bacteria > Acidobacteriota > Blastocatellia > Pyrinomonadales > Pyrinomonadaceae > OLB17. The sequence continues at coordinate 3,138 of JANYIL010000142.1, read as the reverse complement.
CGCGATGGCAAAGGTTGGCGGTCATTCGATCCTGCGACTTGCGAATGCCGATACTCTGCCGTTCGAATTTACCAATTTTGCCGACACGGTCAGCCAATATGTCGGTGAAGTAACCCGCCTGACCGATACGATGCGGGATGAAACTAAAACATCGAACGTAATGATCGCGAACGGGATGTTAAAGAATGTGCAGGACCCAACCGAGATATTTATTGTCCCCGCACAGAAAGAAAACGTGCCGTTCCTCAATTTTGCTCCGCTCCAAAATGCCCTGACAAAATTGCAGGAAAGCTCACGTGCCTATCAAAAGGCCTCGACCGGAAAGCGGTTGCCTGCGGCGATGCAGAAAACGCTTGACGAAATACTGTTCAAAACCGAACGAGCATTAACCCGAACCGAAGGCCTGCCGCGTCGTGACTGGTTCCGGCATCAGATCTACGCCCCCGGATTCTATACGGGCTACGGCGTGAAAACGCTGCCGGGCGTCCGCGAGGCGATCGAACAGCGTGATTGGAAAGAAGCCAGCGAGCAGATCACGATCGTTTCGAAAACCATCGAGGGTTTTGCCGCCGAGATCGACCGTGCAACAAAATTATACTAACTGTTAATTGTCCATTGGCGAATTGTAAATTGGTAAGAGGTTTTTCTATTCCAATTAACAATGATCCAATTAACAATTGACAATCCAGGCGTATGACAGATAACCCTATTGTTGTTAAAGCATTTGCTTTTGCATTGCGGATCGTAAAGCTGAGCAGGTATCTTGCTGACGAGCATAAAGAATTCACCTTAAGTCGTGAGGTGCTTTCAGCCGGGACCAACATTGGTAAGTTTATTGTTACGGCTGTCGGAGGCGAGTCGCGAGAGAGCTTTGTGACCAACATGGGGAGAATACTGGCTGAGATTGATCCGGTTTGCCGAATTTATCAAAGATAAAGAATACGAGTCGATCGAAGCCGATAGAAAAGAGCTTGCCATGATGTTGACCAAGATCGTCAAAACAAGCAAAGCGGAATTGTAAATTGTCCATTGGCTAAATTGTTAATTGGTAAGAAAAATGTCCGAAGTCTTAGTTTTAGATCATGACAGTATCAGGGTCCTGACCCTCAAACGCCCCGAAAAGCGCAACGCTCTCAACAACGAGCTGATCACTGCGTTAAAGGCCGCTCTTCGCGACGCCGATGGCGATGGTGCTGTTCGTGCTGTTGTAATACGCGGAGCCGGGAAGGATTTCTGCTCCGGCGCCGATCTCGCTTCGATTCAGAAAATAGCGTCAGCTACATACGAGGAGAATCTCGAAGACGCCCGTTCGCTTGCCGAACTTTTTCTGCTTATCCGGCGGGTTCGCATCCCCGTCATCGCGGCCGTGCATGGCCGGGCATTGGCGGGCGGCTGCGGATTGGCGACGGCGTGTGATCTAGTGGTTGCGACCAAATCGGCCCGGTTTGGTTATCCTGAAGTCAAGATCGGATTCGTCCCTGCCATGGTCGCTGCGATCCTCCGCCGAAATCTCGGCGAGAAAAAGAGCTTTGAATTGCTCACGCAGGGCTTTGAATACAGTGCGGATGAAGCCTTTTCTCTCGGTCTCATCAATCGGATCGTCGGCGAAGATGAACTCGAAGATGCCGTGATGGAGTTTGCATCCGTTTACACAAAGGTCAGTGGCTCAGCGGTTGAGATGACAAAAAGATTGATTTACGACATCGATGGCGACACCTTTGATTCAGCAATTGAAAAAGGCGTTGAGACGAACGCCCGGGCTCGCATGACCGACGATTGTAAGAAAGGAATTGCGAGGTTTTTGGAGAAGTAACAAACCTACTATGTCGCTTCTGGAACCAGCGCATAAAAAGATTTTGCCCCTTTCAACGAAATGGAAGGTCATAAGAACCCTATTTGTTTTGTTTGCGATCGGTCCGTGGTTTCTCCTCGTTCTCGCAAAGTTGGCAACGCTAGGTGAAGCATCAGATTCAGATTTCAACCCTTTCCCTTTATTCATTTTTATCTTGCTGACTCCATGGAGTTTTTTGTTGATCGTATTAGGACCCGTACTCCTACGAGTTGAGAAAGCTGCGGACTCGTCAAAGTTTTGGTGGATCGCGATCATATTCGCGGCCGGGCCCTTATGCGTCGGCATACTACTAATCATGATGGGCATTGCTCGCTGAAGTCTCAACGAACTGGCCGCCCGCTTACGCGAGCGGTTCTGACAATGCCTTGATGAGTTGCTATGCAAGGACGTGCGTAGTCGCGAGAGGCAGATGACTCAGAATGATCTCGCGGATGCCGAGTTTCGAGCTTGCGTGGTCGATATCGAGGCCGACGAGGTTACCCGACTCGTCGTAATCGAGGACAACGCCGTCTGAGACTTCGCGGCTTTCGACGCTTACCTTGTGCGAAAGGTCAATGTAAAGCGAATCGGTCTCGAGATAATAATTGATCTTCATAACTTAAAATTACTGTCTGGAAATGCGTTGTGGATCGTTAATCTGTCAGCCAGCGTCCCGATCCGTAGCACGCGGTCACCAAATTCCTCCACTCGTCCCCAAATCTTACGCGGTCATCAGATTGAACCTCGACGCGAATCGAGTTTTCAATAACAAATATACGCCATTCCTTCTTCAAATAGGGCCGCTTTCGCAAGACCTCGTTCTCGAAGTAGGATGTGTATTGATATTCGCCCATCTATGCCCCGACGATATCGACCTTTGTCTCGATTAGCGATTTTGGGATCAGAGCCGGAAAATAAGCCATGATCTCCTCGACCTTTGGGCGGCCTCCGGCGAAGCCGGTGACGGCGGGTGGGCCGGTTAGGATCAGGGGGGCGAGTTCTTTTGTAAACCTTTCAACATCGGCTTTGTTTTGGCCGCGGACGCCGATGCGGAGTTGGACTTCGGGGATGTCGGAAAGATCCCGGTCGCTACCGCTCCCGGTACTGACAGCAAGGTGGCCGTGGGTGGCATTTATGCCGACGAATTCGGTCAGGATCAGGTCAAATTTCAAACCTAAATTATCGAGACGTGTCCGAAGTATTTTGTCGGCGGCTTTTGCTTTTTCGTATGCATCGGGCCAGGCGTAGACGAGGGTGCCGACGGCTTTGTAGCCGTCGGAGTACGCGATCGAAACTTTGTAAAAATC
>JANYIL010000051.1 GCA_025362075.1 Chloracidobacterium sp. | reverse complement strand
CGCCTTTGCGCTGCGAATAGCTGATTGTCGGCGTCAGAAAGCCCGAGCTGCGGTCCTTTTGCTTGATCGGGATCGAGGCGAAGGGCACGACCAGCACCGGCACGTTTTTTATGCGAAATTTGGCACCTTTCAGCCGCAGCTTGTCGTTCTTTGATATCCGGGCGCTGGTTGCGCTAAAGCTCCATTTTGGGACGGCCTCTTCGCAGGCGGTAAATTGGCCGTTAATGATTAGGATCTCGTTGAGGCTTACACGCTCGACGCGATCGGCGGTGAAATAGATGACCGTCCCGTCATTTGTCTGATTGGTAAATCCGGTCGAGTCCTCAAATGTACCGAGCTTGGTCTTATAGTTCCAAACGCCCTTGCTGCCGGTGATGCGCTGGTCGTCGCCCTGGTCGAAAATGACGCTGCCGGTTGCGACCATCTTGCTTTCAGCCTCGTAGATCGTGACCTCGTTAGCTTGCAGACGGTAGATGCCATAATGCACATCGACATTTCCCGAGCGGTGGATGATACGCTTCCCTTTTGCACCCTCGACGGTTTCTTTGTCGGAATAAACGACAACCTCGCCGTCGCCGCCCTCTTCCCGAAAGCTGGGCTTCTTTTTCAATTTTGGCGGGGCGATACTCTGCTCGGCCGAGACCGGATTAATGTTGGGCGTATCGGTGATCGGGTTTGAGACTTGACGATCTACCGGGTTAGTTTGTTGGGCATGGTCCGAAAATACCAGAAAAATAGCGAATAAAGCAAGAATTGTAAGGATTCGAAACCGCATTAAATCAATTAGTTAGCAGATTGATGCTACCACGAATCGAAATAAACAATAAAGCCTTGTGCTAGACTAAATTGTCCGGAAATTCAGATGCCAACGCCCGTGCAGAATAGTATTTTGATGGTCGAGGATGAAGAGGTGATGCGCGCGATACTGCGGCAGCTACTCGAGGTCGCGGGCTACGACGTCTTTACCGCAAGCAGTGCGGAAAACGCGATGCAAATCTTTTCGGAAAACGACATTTCGATCACGTTGACCGACATAAAAATGTCCGGCAAGGACGGCCTCGAACTGCTCGATCAGATCAAATCAATTGACGCCGAGGCAATGGTCATCATCATGACCGCGTATTCGTCGGTCGACACGGCGGTCGCGGCACTGAGAAAGGGGGCATACGATTACGTGACCAAGCCCTTCGTCAACGAAGACCTACTGCAAACGATCAAGAATGCGGTCACCCAGCGTCGGCTCTTTAACGAAAACCGCTTCCTGCGGCGTGAGCTGCGCGGGCGTTACGATTTCTCGGAGATCGTCGGCAAGAGCGACAGTATTCAGCGGGTTTTCAACCTCGTAAACAAAGTCGCCGGAACCAACGCGAATGTGTTGATCCAGGGCGAGACCGGCACTGGCAAAGAGCTGGTCGCGCGGTCGATACATTTTAACAGCGAGCGTTCGGAAGCACCGTTTTTGGCGGTAAACTGCGGCGCATTGCCCGAATCGCTGCTAGAAAGCGAGCTGTTTGGGTATACGCGGGGAGCCTTTACCGGGGCGGTCTCGGATAAGCGTGGCCTTTTCCGGTCGGCGGCGGGCGGGACCATCTTTCTCGACGAGATCGGCGACATGCCGGCGGTGCTGCAGGTCAAGCTGCTGCGGGCGTTGCAGGAGCACGAGGTGACGCCCGTCGGGGCGAGCCACCCGGTTACGTTTGACGCGCGAATTATCGCGGCCAGCAATAAGAAACTTGAGTCTGAGGTGGCGGCAGGGCGGTTTCGCGAGGATCTTTTTTACCGGCTGAACGTCGTTGAGATCGATGTGCCGCCGCTTCGCGACCGGCGGGACGACATTACGCTGCTGGTCAAGCATTTTGTCGCTAAGTCGGTGCGTGAACAGGGTGCGGGAGAACGAACAGTAGCCGAGAAGGCAATGGCTTCGCTTGTGAATTACGACTGGCCCGGCAACATCCGCGAATTGGAAAACGTGATCGAAAGGGCGGTGATTCTTAGCGCGGACGAGATCAAAACAGACAGTTTGCCCAGCAAGGTATCGGCATCGTTGACACCGGATAAAAACGCCGGACATCTGACACTCAATGAATTGGAGAAAAGATACGTTGGCGAGATTCTTACTACGGTTAACGATGACAAGGCCCAGGCGGCAAGTATTTTGGGGATCGATCTATCGACGCTCTACCGCAAATTAAAAAAATACGGCGAGGTTTGACGGCTATTTTGCGGTCAGATCGAGTACAAAGTAATCGGTGTTATCGACGCGGACGATGCGGCCGTTAGAGTAAGGCTCCTGATAAAACTGGTTGGCGGGATACGCCCGCCCTGTAAGGCTGTCCTCGCCGGTCATTTCGCCCTGGGCGGTGAGTTCCGGCGGAAACCAGGTTTCCGAGGAAATGCTTATCGTTTCCGAAGGCTTTATTTTTTCCGCCTCTGCCACGAGTTTCGAAGAGTCCGCTGGCGAGAACCGCAGCACGGCAAGTATCCGTTTCTGTGAGGGATATTCCTTCCAGACGATGTCTTCGGTGTCGTAAGGAACATTAACCAGCACGCCCAGTTCTCCCGCGTCGGAGCGGACAGCGTTGACATTGGCGGTGGCCTGATTTGCGTTAGCCGGGGCCTTTGAATTTGCTGAGGAATTTGCATTTCCGCTGCACGCGGGACACAATGCTGTAGCGAAAAATAGTGCTAAAATAGCAAAGTATTTTACAAACGCCATCTGCTCATTGTAGACGGATGGGGAACGATTTTGCAATTTTCATAGGGACAAACAGCTACCTATGACGCAAGATTTGCTAGTCCTTGCGATATTGCCGGAGCGGCCTTAAACTAGCATCGGAAGTTTTTTTGATGCTTGCATAAGTTTTTATTTTAATGAATACAACCGACGCAGAAAAGGCTCTGACCGAAGTTCAGGCAGAGGTGGAACGCTGGGAGGCCGAAACCCTTAGCAAGACGCTTGAGCGAACGCCGGAGCGTAAACCCACATTCGAGGGCGTCTCGCTCGAGCCTGTCGACCGCCTTTATACGGAGGCCGACATGGAGGATATCGATGAGATCGGCTTCCCGGGTGAATTTCCATACAAGCGCGGCATACATCCGACCGGATATCGTGGAAAGATGTGGACGATGCGGCAGTTTGCCGGGTTTTCGTCGCCTGAGGAGACCAATCGCCGTTTCAAGTATCTGATGGCCCAGGGGCAGACGGGTTTGAGCGTTGCCTATGATCTGCCCGCCCTGATGGGGCTTGACGCCGATTCGCCGTTGAGCGAGGGCGAGGTTGGAAAATGCGGTGTTGCGGTGTCGTCCCTGGCCGATTTTGAGGTGCTTTTTGACGGCATCCCGCTCGACGAGGTGACCGTTTCGCAGACTATCAATGCTCCCGCCCCGATCTTTTTGGCTATGTATCTAGTTGTCGCTGAGAAGCAAAAAGCGGATTTCAGCCGTATCTCGGGCACGCTGCAAAATGATATTTTAAAGGAATATATCGCCCAAAAAGAGTGGATATATCCGATCAAACCAGCTATGAAGCTGGTCATCGACACATTTGAATACACGACAAAACACGTCCCGAAATACAACCCGATCTCGGTGTCGGGCTACCACATCCGCGAGGCTGGGGCGACGGCTTTGCAGGAGCTGGCGTTCACGCTGCGTGACGGAGTCTAGTATGTAAAATACGGTGTCGATCGGGGAATGGACGTCGATGAATTTGTACCGCGTATCTCGTTTTTCTTTAACGCTCACAACGACTTTTTCGAAGAGATCGCCAAATATCGTGCAGCCCGCG
>JANYIL010000119.1 GCA_025362075.1 Chloracidobacterium sp. | reverse complement strand
ATGCTGCCAGATTTCCGGCTCGTTTTCACGAAGCCAGAGAATTTTGGGCAGCGTAAAACCGGTTACGGCCGGATTGCATACCAGCTCGATGAGCCTCTCGGCGCCGATCGTTTTGGTGATCTCGGAGCATTGTTTTTCGGTTCGCTGGTCACACCAGAGAAGTGCCGGCCGCAGCACATCGCCGCGTTCGTCCAGAAAGACAGAACCGTGCATTTGCCCCGAAAACCCGACTGCTCCGATCTCATCAGCGATGACCCCGTCAGCCGCCAAAACAGCCCGGATCGCCGCAACGGACGCCCGCCACCAGTCGTTCGGGTGTTGTTCGGCCCAGCCGGGGTGGGGCGACGCGAACGGGATGTGTTCGACCGTTTCCGAAGCAAGTGTTTGACCGCTCTCGTTTATGAGCAGGGCCCGTGAGCCTCCGGTACCGACATCGATTCCTAAAAAATTCATATGGCTCGTTCTATTTCCTAACTTGCGTAACCGTTCGGATGGGCTTTCTTCCAGTCCCACGCGGATCGAATGATCGTCTCAATTCCAGCGTTTTCGGGCTTCCAACCAAGGACCTCGAAAGCTTTACTCGCATTCGCGATGAGCCGGGCCGGATCGCCCGTGCGCCTGGGTTCTATCTTAACGTCAATCGTCCTGCCTGAAACTTTTCGAGCGGCTTCGATAACTTCTAAGACAGAAAAACCAAGTCCGTTGCCCAGATTGATATGGGCAGAGTCACCGCCTCCTTTAAGATGATCTAGCGCCCTTAAATGGGCGTCGGCCAGGTCGGCAACGTGGATATAGTCGCGGATACAAGTTCCATCCGGTGTGTCGTAATCGTCGCCGAAAACTGATACAAACGGCAGGTCGCCATCTGCGGCACGCAGCACGTTGGGTATCAAATGGGTTTCCGGGTCGTGATGCTCGCCGCATTTCGCGGTCGCTCCCGCGGCGTTGAAATAGCGCAGGGTCACAAACTTCAAACCGTATGCCGAATCGTACGACTCCAGTATCCGCTCGGTCATGAATTTGGACCAGCCGTACGGATTAATGGGTTTTTGCGGGTGCATCTCGTCGATTGGTATATATTGAGGATCGCCGTATGTCGCACACGTCGACGAAAACACTATGTTCTTTACATCCGATTCGATCAGGGCGTTAAGGAGGTCGTTCGTCTGGACGGTATTGTTTGCAAAATACTTTGCCGGGTCCGTGACCGATTCGCCGACATAAGCGTACGCCGCGAAATGAACGCATGATTCGATCCCGTGTTCCAAGACGATTCTCTTAACGAGATCGGAGTCACCAACATTGCCCTTGTAAAAAGGAACGTCGCATATAGCATCTCGATGTCCGTAATCAAGGTTGTCCAAGACAATAACATCGACATCACCCTCGCGAAGTAGTTCGACCGTTGCGCTACCGATATATCCTGCTCCACCCGTTACCAAAACTGCCATTAAAAAGCTACTCCTTATCGTTTCCCAATCGGCTGGTAATAAAAATCCAGGTTGGTAATGAGATTACTTTACATCAAAACTCGACTTTAATTATTTCGACCAAGATGCATTTCTTTTCGGGCACCTTGTAAAAAGAGTGTTGTATTGTGCCCAGACCAATCTTCCGCGTGTTATCCAGTTCAAATTTCGGTCGAACTACAACTCCGGGAATGTTCTCCTTATGGAAGAGGTGTGCTCAGGTTATGACCCGGCACGCTTTTTCTATATGTCCATCGGACGGGGGAACTTATCCAAAATTTCCGCACTTTTTTCCAAAAAATTGCGTTTTGTTGACATTCTTATAGATCGGAATATCGAAAAGAGGAAAATTTTCGGTTTCTTCTGGACAAAACAAAAAAAGAATGTTACTTTACCAATCCGAGACTTATAATTAAATGGTATTACCAATTTTACCGTAAAATCAACATAAATCGGAATATTAGCCAAATTTGAAGCCTTTTGGAGACTGCCTCGAATTGACAGCGGCTTACGGAAATAATTGGTTTTACCAACTGAAACTGAGTTGAGTGGTCTGATATTTGCTTTAGGAAAGAACATTATCTGTGCGCGCACGCTTCGGCAGACTTATGAAAATGGTATTTAATTACTGCACAGAACACGATTCCAACTAAGATTTTTTGATGAGTGCAAGTAAGGGATTGTCGCTAATCTGCATTGCAAAAGGCAGCCGGTCAGCGATCCAGGTTAGGATTTCCGAGAAATAGGGAGAAACGAAATGATTTCGAAGAGAGCGAGAGCAACACGCGTTTTATGTTTGTTGGCAGCGATGATAATTGGAGCGTATTCCGGCGGATCGTTATTCGCACAGGAAACACGCGGTACTATTAGAGGAACGGTGAACGATCCGAACGGAAGTCCAGTGGCTAATGCAACTGTTCTGGTACTGGACGCCTCCAGAGGTTCCAAAGTAACTCTTACGACGAACAATGACGGGTTGTACACGGCAAACTATTTGTTTCCCGGAACGTATCAAATAGTTGTCGAAGCCGCTGGCTTTAAGAAATCTGTTCATGACAACGTTCTGCTCCAGATCGCTGGTGCCGTACAGGTCGATTTTCCCTTAGAGGTCGGTGGGGCGACGGAGTCGGTAAATGTAACGGCCGAGATTCCACAATTAAATACAGAGAATGCCTCACTCGGACAAGTCATTGATGCTCAACGAATTGCGGAGTTGCCCCTGGTTCATGGTGACCCCTATACATTGATCGGTCTTTCGCCTGGTACGGCGGCAACCGGCGACCCCCGGCTTGACCGGCCATTCGAACCCACGCACATCGTCGGCTTTGCCGTAAACGGCGTTCGCGGAAATCGCATGGATCTGACGATCGACGGCGTTGCAAGCACTGCAACGGCAAATGCAAACGAGGTGATCGCGAGCTACGTTCCGCCGAGTGATATTGTGCAGGAATTCAAAGTCCAGACGGCGACATTTGACGCCCAGTTCGGAAACACGGAGGGTGCGGTCACCAGCATAAGTATTAAATCCGGCACCAATAAGCTGCATGGTTCGTCGTACCTATTTCTCGAACCCGGCAACCTGGCGGCAAACGACACATTCGGAAAGGCACGCGGCCAGGCCCGCCCTACAACGCATTCAAATCGTTTCGGCGGCTATATCAGTGGCCCGATCTTTATACCTAAGGTTTACAACGGTAAAGACAAAACGTTCTTCTTGTACGGCTACGAAGGAATTCGCGACTCACGGCCTCGTTTTGACGCGTCGAACGTTTGGGTGCCTACAGCCGCTCTTGCTTCGGGTGATTTTTCGGCTTATCAGTGTCCGGCGGGCGTCACCGCGAATTGCACGAATATATATGATCCCTTGACGCGCACAAACGGCGGTGCCGGCACGACGTATACCGGGACTCAGTTTGCGGGCAACATAATCCCGGCAAACCGTATCAATCCCGTTGCTAAGGCCGTCTTGGGGTATTTGGGAAATCCGAAGAGCGCGGGATTGACCGGGAATATCCTGGATTCAACTTTGGCCGAAGTGACGCAACCCTACAACAACTCGACATTTCGAATTGATCACAACGTTTCGGATAGGAACCATCTGTTCGCCCGCGGAAGCTGGTATTACAGAAACAGCCTTTACGACCGCTACACGGACAGCGCCTATGCGGGAACCAATTTCATTTTCGCATCGCGTCAGGGTGTTATAGACGACGTCCATACATTCAATTCAACAACCTTCCTTAATGTTAAGTATGGTTACAATCGGTTTATCAGAAAATCGGGAGCACAGTCCGATGCGATCGGATTTGACCTTACAAAACTCTGGGCCGGCACGAATTACAACAGCCTCGTAGGTGACGCAATCAGACGTTTTCCGCGATTTAACTTCCCTAGCCCGGGTACGCTCGGAAATGGCCTGACAAACGAAAACCGACCGGTCGATTCTCACGATGCGGCTGCCATCCTGAACAAAACGATCGATAGACATTCGTTGAAGTTTGGCGCCGAGCTTAGGGTTTACCGGGAGGACGATAATTTTGCGAGCAATGACCAGACCGGCAATTTTACGTTCAATAACACCTACACGAGACAGAGCACGACGTCCACGGTAGGTCCCCAGGAGTTCAATGGTTTGCAGGCATTTGCCTCGTTCCTGTTGGGCTTACCGGCAACGGCGGATATCACACGCAGATCGGACTATTCAGAATATTCTAAGAACTATGGCTTTTTCGCACATGACGACTGGAAAGTAAGCCGCAACCTGACCTTGAACATCGGTCTCCGTTACGAGCTTGAGACCCCATTGGTCGAAAGGCAGAATAAGAGCGTCTCTGGTTTTGACTTTAACTATGTACAACCTGCTCAGGCAGCGGCCAGGGCGAAGTTGACGGCAACCCCGGTCGTCGGTTACACGCCGGGTGTGAACATCGACCCCAACACGTTTAATGTCTCGGGAGGGCTTTTGTTCGCCGGAAAGGATGGTGGAAAAAATCTCTACCAGACGCCACACAATACTTTCCTGCCGAGATTTGGAGCCGCCTATCGTTTGAATGACAAAACTGTCATTCGCGGTGGTTTCGGACTCTTTGCCGGCTTCCTTGGAGAGCGTCGCGGTGATGTGATCCAGCCCGGATTTACACGTACAACGGCCTTGGCTACGACGACGTTGGCTAACGGCGCGATCATTCCGAATTCTATCTCGTTGTTTCCTTCGCTGATCTCGATCCTTGAGCCAGTTGGGAATGCCGCCGGTAAACTAACAGGACTCGGTGGCGGAGTTACATTCTTTAATCAGAGCCCCAAGTTAGGCAAGCAATTCCGATATCAGATCGGCATACAGCGTGAATTGCCTGCGGGCTTTGTTTTTGAGGCGGTCTACGTAGGTAACCGCGGGTACAACCTCGAAATCGTGCAGGAGCTGAACGCGATTCCGAATAAGTATCTCAACGGAGATGCTCCGCTCAACAGCAGTACTCTTTCGGCCAACGCGGTGACGAATAACCAGATCCTTGGTCAGTCTGTTACTAACCCGTTCCAAAACGTGGCTGGCTTTGAAGGCACAACCTTCTTCACATCCGCTACGATCGCCCGTTCGCAGCTGCTGCGTCCGTTCCCGCAATTCACGAGTGTGATTACGTCTAACAACGACGGAAAATCGTGGTATCATTCGGGCCAGTTCGGCATCTCCAAACGCTTCTCTAAGGGCAATACCATTCAGGCCTCCTACACGTGGTCAAAGTGGCTGCAGGCGACTGAGTACCTCAATCCTGGCGATCCGAAACCGACGAAAATGATCGCCGATCAGGATACGCCACAGTCTTTGGCTATAAGCGGTATCGTCGCGTTGCCGTTTGGAAAGGGACAGCCTTTTGCCAACGCCAATTCCGCATTGGACCGAATCGTGGGTGGATGGCAGTTTCAGGGTGTTTATCGCTATCAGGTGGGATACCCGATCGCATTCGGTTCGTTCAACATTACGAGCGGTGCGACCTCCGGCGACCTTTTCTACCTTGGTGGCCCGGTCGAATTGACATCGGGACAGACGACGTCCAAATGGTTTGAAACATCGTCGTTCGCGACCGTTACACCCGCAAGTCATTTAAGGACCCTGCCTTATCGCTTTACAAATGTCCGCCGCGACAATATCAGCAACGTAGATTTTTCGCTGATCAAAAACACGCGGATCACTGAGGGAACGAAAATACAGTTCAGACTTGAAGCTATCAACGCTTTCAATCATCCATATTTTCAGGCACCGGCGACGGCGCTTGGAGGAACCTTTGGATCGATCGCAAGTTCGACGGCAAACCAGGCCAATTACGCCCGACGTATTCAGATCGGCATCAAATTCTTGTTTTAGTTAGAACTTAACCCGTCGCTTAAAGGATCGGAAAGTTTGACAAAGTCAGACGTCCGATCCTTTAAGTGACAGCGAGACTAATAAGCCTTTTTTAAGGCTTGACCTTTCCCGTCTCGATAAATATTTGTCAGGCTGGACAAGATCTACAACGGGGCAACCGCTTAGATGTAAACTTGATTTTTTTTTGGTTAAATGCTAATTTTCGACAATAGTTCTTTTTCAGGACCACTCAAACCCTTGTGGAGATTAGCAAGTTGTGATTTTTTTAAAAATCCAACAGTTAAGCGGTTTACTAGCCGTTTTTTCTAGCATTCATCTCCGGCATTGATATTTGTTTTATGAACCATTCCATGATTGCCGGGCTTTATTAGACTGGTACGCAGCTTTTGCGTCGATAGTTCGATAGCAACATTTCTAGATAGTTTTAGTTAGCGCTAGATAGTTTTAGTTGGTGGAGGAGACTTATGCGATTTGCTCAAATTACGTTTTTTGTTTTTGTAATGAGTGTGGTGTTAATTGGTCAAACCAATAAGGGCAGTATTACCGGAACGGTAACCGACCCGGGTGGTGCAGTTATCAAGGGTGCAACCGTGACGATTACTAATGTCGGGACCAATAAAACGGTGGTCCTGACAACGTCCGACGAAGGATCGTTTACGGCCAGTACGCTTGATCCCGTCGTGTATGACGTTAAGGTCGAATCCGCTAATTTCAAAAAGGCGCTTGTCCAAAAAGTGAAGGTAGATACCGCATCGGTCGCTACCGTAAATGTCGTTCTCTCTGTCGGCAGCGTGTCCGAGGAGGTAACGGTTCAGGCAGATTCTCAATCTGTCAATACAGACTCGGGGACGATAAGCCAAACGATTACGGAACGCCAACTTCGCGATCTTCCGTTGAACAATCGCAGCGTGCTCGATCTGGCGGTCACGATGCCTAATGTTTCGGGTGATGCGGGCAGCGAGGATGTTGACGCCAGTTCGACTCAGCCGGTTCCCGGATTTAACCTTAGTGTAAACGGTGGCCGCCCCGGCAGCACATCGATGCTTGCCGACGGCGTCAACAATACTGGTATTGGAATCGCCCGTGCGGTTGTGAGCTTTACACCGGAAACGGTTCAGGAGTTTGCGGTCCAAAGTTCAGCATACTCTGCGGAATACGGCACGACCGGAGGCGGGGTTATTAACATTACAACGAAATCGGGGAGCAACCGTCTTAACGGTACCGCACTTTGGTATCATCGCAACCCCAAGACAAACGCCGCTCCATGGCGTCAGGGAACAGCCCCGAGGCCGCCAAACAACTTGCGGACGAATCAGGTATCGCTCTCGGTGGGCGGACCAATATATTTGCCGAGTTTTGGCCCGGGCGGTCCGCGTCTTTACGACGGACACAATAAATCATTTTTCTTTTTCGCGGTCGAGCCGCGAACGCGAACGGATTTTGTATCCTCAACCGGTTTGTTGCCGACAGCTGCCGAACGGTCCGGTAATTTCCGCGGCCTTGTTAGGACAGCCAGCGGCTTTCTGCCGACGGCTGTAGCTGCCCAGTATGGACAGTCTACAACCGGCCAGACAGGTATTTATCAACAGTTTACAGTCGGCGCGGGTGGAAAACTTGTACCGATTGTATTAACGGCCAATTCCGGGCTTGGTTATTGCCAGTTTGGTGCAGCTAACGTAACAATGGTAGCCAACCCATCGTTTGGTGGTGTATTGCAGCCCCAATGCACAACGGCCCAGATCGCAAGTGAAACTGAAGCCAACAATCCTAATCTAAATATTATTCCGTCAAGCTTTTTAGACCCGATCTCGACCAAACTAATCGGCATTATGGACCCGGCGGGAGGTTATTTTCTGGATAACGCAGTGATCCGAAATTACTTTCTGACTCGTTCGGTCCTGCAAAATGAACAGCGTTACACTCTTCGTTTGGATCACAACATTACGGATAGAATGAAGGTAAACTTCCGATATTCCAAGACCCCGGCTGTGGGCATCAAGGGTGCCGGCGGGGAGATCAATGGTAATACGGGAACGTATAGCAACGCCAAGCAGTACCTGGTGACGATCAATAATATCTTTTCGTCGTCGCTTGTAAATGACCTCAGGCTAAACTACACACGCGGTAACTTTAGCGAAGATTTTTCACCTCAGTTTTCGATCAAATCCGGCCGCAATTACTCAAGTGAACTGGGACTTACCAGTCTGACAACGGGCGGAATGCCGCTGATCTTGCTGACCCAGGATAACGGATACGTGGGTGCCGATCTCGGTGCCGGCGGATCGACCAATAATTTTAATGTCGAACAGCGAAAGAACATCAGCGACACGCTCTATTGGAACCACGGAAACCAATCCTGGAAATTTGGAGCAGATTTAAGTAAGGCCCAACTACAGGTTATTCCTTTCTTTGCCGCGTCCGGCGGACGTTGGCAGTTTAGAACGGTCAATACGAGTAATAACCGCAGTACCGGTACAGCCAACGGCGGAAATGATCTGGCCAGCTTCCTTATAGGCGTACCCAACGCTCAAGACTTCCGCCCGGCTCTCTTTACCTATAATTACGAGTGGGACAGCGGGGCCCTATTTGCACAAAACGACTGGAAACTAAAGCCAAACTTTACGATCAACCTTGGCTTTCGCTACTCGCTACAAAAACCGAGAACAGAAGCGAATAATAATCAGGGTGTTTTCCGTCCGGACCTTGCGGTTGCGCAAACGCTAACAGACGCCCAACGCCGCATCATTGCTACGGGCGCCGGTGTCCAAACGACGGATCCCATACCGTCGTACATACCTACAACCGCCAATATTATTCCTTTCGCGTTTGCGGGCCGAGGCGGACGCTCCCGTTACATTACACCGATCGACAAAAAAGGCTTCGAGCCGCGGATCGGATTTGCATGGAGTCCGAAGTTGAAGCTCTTTGGATACGACTTTGAGAAAAGGTCGTTTGTTATTCGCGGCGGATTTGGCGTATCGCATTTCCCGATCAATGGAAATAACCGCTCTGCCAATCCCGACTTTGGTGGATTCACTACGGCCAGTACCCTCGCACCGACGGTTACAAACGGTGTCGTTTCGGCTGCCTCAACCGGCGGCGTTGATAACACGTCACCGATCCGCTTTACAGGCAATAATGCTTTGCAAGGATCAAGCACCCCGCTCGACACATTGTTGGGAACAGACGCCAATGGCCTGGTTTTTTTACGCGCATTGGCGATTCCGGGGATTGCAGTTGATATTACCGACCCGACTGTTGGCAAGGTACCCTATTCGGAGAGTTTTAATGTGGCCGTCCAATTTGCTCCGTTCCGTAACTCAACTCTGGAGATCGCCTACGCAGGAAATCGGGGCGTCCATTTATACACGCCGCAGGTCAATATCAGCAACCGTGATTACAGTACGCTCTCCACATTGACTGCAAATAATATCAATCCGGGGACGACTAACATCGTTGACCCGCTCGGCCGACAATCGTTGTTGGGTGCTAATCTCAATATCCCTCTTGCCAGTGCGTTTGCAACTTACATGGGATTTGATCCGTTGAATAAGTTTTACAACGCCAAATCCAGCAGTATTCGTCATGCCGCATATATCGATTTTCGCCGCCGTGTTGGAAGGGGCATTAACGTAACGGCAAACTATACATTTGCCAAGTCAATTGACGATTCGTCCGATGCCAGCCCCGATGTTCGAGTGCTCACGACGGGCTCCGTTCGTGGCCAGATCTCGCTCGGCGGAACTCTTCAGAATGACCGTGGCTTATCGAGTTTTGACGTTAGGCATACGTTTAACACAACATTCACATTAGACTTGCCATTCGGAAAAGGAAGACGCTACCTGAAAGATGCTCCGTGGTACGTTACGGGCCCGATAGCGGGCTGGACTGTCACAGGCATTATGAGAATAGTCGGGGGAAATCCGTATCAACCCTTTCTTACCGATCCTAACGGGCTAGGCGGTGTACTTTTCAACCGTGTCGTCCGACCGGATATCGTTTCCGGTGTGGCGTTAAAAAACCCGCTGTATGATAAGAAATGCAGAACGGGAAGTGCCGGCGGCGGTAATGGCGGCGGATGCGAACCTTACTTAAATCCGGCGGCATTTATGCGTCCGATCAAGGGACAGCTGGGTAATGCACCTCGCTCACTCAGCATCAGAGCACCATTTAAGCAATTTCTTGACCTTTCGATTCAGAAAGACTTCCCGATGCCGTTTATCGGTGGAGAGGGCAAGCGAAAAATTAATTTCCGCGTGGACGCTCTGAACGTTTTGAACCACCCGTCATTTGCCTGGAATAACCTTGGAAATACTCCATTCGGCATGGGTTCGCTCCCGACCGAGTTCAGTCTTAATGAGTGTATTGCCGATCTTACAATAGGTACGCCGACCACTACGAACTGCCCCGGAACTGCTGCTGTTGTGCAGCGATCCTCTGGGATCTCCGCAGCGGAATATGATGCCTGGGCATTATTCAACAACAAGCCGCTGTCAGCGACGGCTGCCGGTGCTACCGCTCTCGGTGCGATCAGGGCAACCGCCAATTCATTTAGGCTTCCGCCAAGGGCTGGCCAGACCAGCGGTGCGTTGCCGGATAATTTTTTCCATATTGCACTGCCTCAGGGATTTGGAAGTTCAAACTCGCTTTCGTATGACATCACGACGCTCCAGGGGTTCAAGCTTTACCGCTTGCGTCAGAACTACGATGGCAACTTCGGTACATTGGCACCGGTCTTGAATAATAACCGTTATCTCCAGTTCGGTATACGGCTGATCTTCTAAGGTAAGGTGATTGACCATTGAAGCATTTCGTTAGAAGATTTAGCTCCGCCGCTGTTTGGCGGAGCTAAATCGTTTTGAATTATCAAATAACAAGTATCTGTGGGATTCTACAGATCGCCTTCCAGTAAGTTTAGGAGTTATATGAAACCATACTTTTCGGCATTCTTTCTTATCTTTGTCTCATCCCTGTTCGCCAACGCACAAACGGCGGAATTGCCTCGCGACTGGGTCGATCCTGAAACAGGTCATCGAATAGTGCGGCTCTCCGACGAGGCCGGCAGCCAGACGTTCTATTTTCACCAGTACGCCTACACGGCGAGCGGCGACAAGCTCATTTTTTCGACCCGCAGCGGCCTTTCGACCTATAACTTCAATACAAAGAAGATCGAACAGATCGTCGAAGGCCGTGCGGGAGGCGTGATCGTCGGACGCAAGACCCGCAAGGTTTTTTACACCAAGGGCGACTCGATATACGAGACCGATGTTGATACAAAGGCCACTCGACTTATTGTAAAAGCCCCGCAGATCCAAGGCGGTGCCGGACTCGCGATCAATGCCGATGAGACATTGATCGGCGGCAGCACGATGGTCGGCGAAGCTCCGGCACCCGCGCCGCGTCCGACCCCAACTCCAACGCCGCAGACAAACGCGTCCGGCGTTCAACCAGGTCACGATAGTTACCCGGAAAAGGGCCAGATGATGGAGGACCGTCTCGCGGCAAAGGTACCGATGACGCTCTACACGGTCAACATCAAGACCGGCGAGTATAAGACATTTCATCCGGCAACCGATTGGCTCAACCACGTCCAATTTTCGCCGTCGGATCCGGGCCTGATGATGTTCTGCCACGAAGGCCCGTGGCATAAGGTAGACCGCATCTGGACGGTTCGCACCGACGGCAGCGGCCTTACCAAAATTCATACCCGCACGATGAATATGGAGATCGCGGGCCACGAATTTTTCGGCCAGGATGGCAAGCATATCTATTACGACCTCCAGACGCCAAAGAGCCAGGTATTCTGGCTGGCCGAATACGACATCAAAACGGGCAAGATGACCAAATACAGCCTGACCAAGCACGAATGGTCGGTGCATTTTGGTGTTGCTCCGGACGGCAAATCCTTCCTCGGCGATGGCGGCGGTCCAAACAGCGTGGCTCGCGGCGACAACGGCCAATGGATCTATCTCTTCAAGCCGGAGAACGGCAAATTCAAGTCCGAACGGCTCGTTAACCTTGCCAAGCACGACTACAGCCTCGAGCCAAACGCGACCTTTACGCCGGACGGCAAATGGATCGTCTTTCGCTCGAACATGCTCGGCCCGATAGAGATCTATGCGGTCGAGATAGCAAAGGGTAAATGACATCCGTTCCTGTCGCCAAAGGCGACTAATATTAAAGCCTAGGGTGTAGCCGTTTTGCGGCGAAACCCTAGGTAGCGGTAAAACATTTCTCCGTCGCTGAAAGCGACGAACACGGCGACGATTGTTGGTCGCCTTCAGCGACCGATCAAAAGGCTCGATCTGACCTCGGGTTTCATTCGCTACCCGCTCATTGCACCCTAGGCTTTAATGTTCGTCGCCGTTGGCGACAAAACTTATATGCGCAGAATTCTCTTACTGCTTTTAATCATAACTACTGCCTCAACCATTTCTGCCCAGGTCAAGGACGACGCCCGTCCGGTCGTTGACGATTCTAAAACGACACCAGCGCAGGTGCGAGACCCGAAATTGCCGACGCTGTGGATCGTTGGCGATTCGACGCTTAACAGCAACGCCCCATTGCGCGGTTGGGGACAGGAGCTTGGTCAATTTTTCGATCAAACCAAACTCAACGTCGTCAACCGGGCCATCGGCGGACGGTCGAGCCGCACCTTTCAGGTTGAGGGGCGGTGGGACAAGGTACTCGCCGAGATGAAACGCGGGGATTTTGTCCTGCTCCAATTTGGCCATAACGACGTCGGAAAATATGATGACCCGGCGGCGAAGGATCGGCCCTCGCTGCATAGCGAAGGCGACGAAACGGCCGAGATCAAGCGGATCGACGGCAAGATGGAGACCGTCCACAGCTTTGGCTGGTACATGCGAAAGTACGGCAACGACACGCGGGCCAAGGGTGCGACGATGATCTTTTGCTCGATGGTCCCGCACAAGGATTGGGCCGACGGCCACATCGTCCGCAAGGAACGCGACCAGTGGGGCAAATGGACAGCGAACGCCGCTCTCGCTACCCATGCCGCCAACATCGATCTCAACGAGATCATCGCCCTCGAATTCGAAGCCCTCGGCCCCGAGCGTGTAGCCCCGCTCTTCGGCGATGCCCGCACCCACGCGACCCCGGCCGGAGCCCTCTTCAACGCCCGGGCCGTCATCGAAGGCGTCAAGGCGCTCAAGGATCCAAAATTGTTCAGGTATCTCTCGGCAGCCGCCAAGGATATCAAGCCAACTGCCAAGACGAATGTCAGCTCGGCAAAATAGGTGAGCTATTGTCAGGTGTCTCAAAAAGTGTCTCATTTTTGTCTCAGGTGAGACACGTAAATCATTGTATCTACAAGGCTTAACTAATTTGTCGCATTTTTTAAAGTTTTGATGTTCAAAATGAGACAGTCTGGGGACGCAATAGGTCAAATTGGTCCGTAAGTCGTTGGTTATCAGGTAGTTACTCAACATTTAGATAATCTATAAACAGTCGCTCTGGAAAGACCAAGCCTCATGCCTATTTCTCGTCGGGATTTGCCCTCAGCGGCCATTTTTCGGACGGTCTCGATCTTGCTTTTTCGTCTTCCCGCATCTTTATTTCCGGTTCGCTTTGGCACAAAAATTGGTTCGAGATGATCGAACTCCGGGCCGAGATATTCGAATTTCATTCCGAGCATATTATTAACGACGGGGCGGGCGGTGTTTTGAACCAAACCAGCGCGGGCAGCGGCGTCGAATTTTTCGAGGGTGTAGACGGCGACATTATCGGCGTGGTGCTCGATGCGGCCCGAGCGTGATTTTATTTGTTTCAGGTACCGGAGTTCCCGCTTAACGCAGCTCGTGCCCATCGCAAAGATCGAATCGGCAAAATTGGCCAGGTTTATCGAGCCCTGCATATCGGCGTGGGTCAGCGGCCTCCGCTCGATGCGTTTTGCGGCGTGGGCGAGGACGAGTATCGAGACGAGCTTTTGCCGCTTGATC
This sequence comes from Chloracidobacterium sp., assembly GCA_025362075.1. Classification (GTDB taxonomy): domain Bacteria; phylum Acidobacteriota; class Blastocatellia; order Pyrinomonadales; family Pyrinomonadaceae; genus OLB17. The sequence goes on along the minus strand of JANYIL010000119.1, from coordinate 3,189 downwards.
GCGCTGAGGGCCCGCATGATCGAGAGGGCGGTGTTGACGTTTGTCGTCGACGTGCGGTCGAGAAAGGTTATGTTATCGACGATTAAAATGGTCGTCTCAAGCTCGTCGATCTTGTCCGAAATGCTCTGAAAGAACATGTCCGAAAACCCTTCGTAACCGTCGATGATCCGACCGTCCCAATACATCTCTGCCCGGATAAAATTTGGCGAGAAATCGTACGGCAGCGTGTATCCCGCACCATCGTCCGTAGTGACTGCGTACCGCATCGCAAACTGCGTCGAGTCCAGCTCAAAATCGAGGTAGAGAATCCGCTGCGGCCGCAGATGTTTGCTCCGCTCAAAGGGCGGCATCGGGACGCCGCGGGCAAGACACTCAGCGAGCTGGACGGCAAGCACGCTCTTGCCGACGCCGGTCGGGGCAAACAATATCGCCAGCTCGTCCATCAACCAAAACGGCCCGAAAAGCTCGGGGCTTGGCGGAGTTTCCATTGCCCCCGCCAGCCATTCAGACACCGGCCGCGCATCCAGCATCTCCGGCGAACCGGCCTCCTCTTTTTCCGCCTCCGTCGGCCCCCACGGCTGCCACCCCACCGCCGAGCCATAATCCTGATCGCCAAACTCGAACACGGAGCTGTCGTCAACTGTATTTTTCATAACCGTGCCTCCGAAAACGAGTATACACGAAATTGCAGAAACAGGTAGATGTGTTAGCTGTGAAATATCGGCAATATGCGAAGGACAGGAATTGCAGAAGCCAGCGTCAGCGCGGGCAATACGCTCGGAACAGGTTAACAAGTGTAACGGGTGGAGCCGGAGGTTTAGATGTTCCGGATGCGTGGTTCCACAGTCGGCGAAGCCGACGCCATATTTGTAGCCCACGGTGCAAACCGTGGGTACGGTAATTCAATTAGGTCGGAACCGTCGAAGACGGTGTCATAAAAAAACTGTGACCGGTCAACACACGTTGCGATGATCTATGCCGACAGGAGGGCTATTACCTCGCCTTAGCCTTTGTAAATCCACGAACTCCGAGCCAATCGGCGCAACGGTTCGTCCAGCTTGCGAGCACCGGATTTGTCGGTGCTAGTCCGAAACCGTGCGGCCCTTGTTCGTAGATGTGCATTTCGAAGGGTGCCTTGGCCTTTCGCAGGGCATCGGCGAACATCAGGCTGTTTTCGACCGGGACCGCCGGGTCAGCCGCCGAGTGGACGAGAAACGTCGGCGGTGTGTCTTTGGTGACCTGCAGCTCGTTTGAATAGAGCTTGACAAGCTCCGTCGTCGGATTTGGGCCGAGGAGATTTAGCTTTGACCCGCCGTGCGTTAGTTCACCCATCGTAATAACGGGATAGATCAGGATCATGAGATCGGGCCGCGAACTGACGCGGTCTATCTCGTCCTTAGCCTCCGCCGCTCCAGCGTCGAAGTGGGTCCCGAGCGACGAGGCGAGATGCCCGCCGGCCGAGAACCCAAGAATCCCGATGCGGTTTGCATCGATGTTCCATTCCTTTGAACGCGAGCGAACGATGCGCATAGCACGGGCGGCGTCGAGCAACTGGTTCGGCTGGTGGTAACGCATTCCGAGCCGGTACTTTACAACGAACGCGGTAATACCCAAGGTGTTCAACCATTTAGCGACGTCGCTGCCCTCTTTGATGTCGGAGAGATGCGAATAACCGCCGCCCGGAAACACAATGATCGCCGAGCTGGTCGCGGTTTCTTTTGGCGCTGGAAAAGGTGTGATCGTCGGGGTGTCAACCGGTTCTTTGCCGACGGCATTCGGCGCTCCGTTTTCCCAGAGGGGCATCGGCGTCTGAGCTGGAGTTAACCGCATAACGAATATCAGAACCAAGGTAAAAAAAATAAGGTTTCGGTAGTTCATAATCGAATATCAGTTAATGCGGCCCCGCCAGTAATTGGGCCGCCGGCTCTGATGAGCCACAGAAACTATCACGATTGAGTCCGGCTCAACATAATAAATGACTTTGAAAGGGAAGCGGGACATAACCAATCCACGAAGCTCATCATCTATAGGAGTTCCCAGAAATGGAAACTCTCGCAATCGCGTTATTGCGTGCCGTAGGTCCTTTAGGAATTCAACTCCGATCCCCGGCGAAGTTTCATCATAGAATGCCGCTGCCCCCGCTGCTTCTTCGTCGGCCACCGACAAGATCCGATAATCGATCATTGAAATTTCGCAAACAACCGCGCCATCACCTCGTCGCCCGGAACGGCTTCGATCTCACCTCTACGATAAGCATCGAGCCGCCGTCTGGATTCGGCTAACCACAACTGTTCGACGTCCTCATCGGTTTCGGGATCGAGTTCCTCGACGAGAATCCTTGCAAGCATCGCCTTTTCCCGAAAGGGAAGAAGACGTGCCTGCCTCTGCACCTGATCAAACGATATGTCCATACGCCCCATTTTATCTCGTTAGTTTTACCGAAAGCAATAAGATTTTCTATTTGGCCAACCTCGCCGCCTGCCGCTGGCGCAAAAGCTGGTCGGCTAAGACGCCGATCAGGATAACGGCACCCATGACGGCAAAATTGAGCGAGCTGGGTATGCCGAGGAGGTTGACCAGGTTTTGGAGAACTTGCAGCAGGGCCGTGCCGATCAGGATGCCAACTATGGAACCTTCGCCGCCGCGCAAGCTGCAGCCGCCGAGGACAGCGGCTGCGATGCCGTAAAGCTCATAAAAATTGCCGTGCGATGACGGCGAGACCGAGTTTGTGTAAAAGGCCAGCAGCACACCCGCGATTCCCGCCAGCAGGCCGCAAATTACATAGGCGCTCATGATGACCATGTTTGAGTTAATGCCCGAGTATCGGGCGGCGGTCTCATTGCGGCCGACGGCAAACAGATAGCGGCCATAGACCGACCGGTGCAGGACTATCCACATGACGATGCTGATAAGGACTAGGATAATGAACGGCGTCGGTATACCGAAAAGACTGCCGGTCGCAAGGCTTTGCAGCGTTTCAAAACCGGAGGCGGCACCAAACCCTTTGGTCTCGTCGCTGGCGATAAAGCGTGCCAAACCGCGATAAAACAGCAATCCGCAGAGAGTAACGATAAACGGCTGGATCTTGACCTTGGTAATGAGAAAACCATTGATCAGCCCCAAAAATGTTGTAATGCCAACGACCGCAAGCACCGCTAGGGCGGCGGGCAGATGCCACTCAACCAGAAA
>JANYIL010000087.1 GCA_025362075.1 Chloracidobacterium sp. | reverse complement strand
GCGGTGGGAGACGATAGAAAGAAAAGAAAAAAATCATGAACAAAATCTGTCTTGCAAAACCAGCCAACCCCTTTTCGCACCCAACCGGCGAATTGGCGAAGCTCCGCCTTGACATCAACACCGTCTTTAGAGACGGGCTTGCGCACTTTTTCGACCTTACAAGCGGCGTTTTTTCGAAAAAACTATTCAATCCCGTAGTCCGGCTTGATAATTCGACCCCATTAGGCTCATAATTCCTTCGATCAGATCAACAAATCATCCATTTTAAGGAGCCTTTGCCGTGCATAAATTGCGTCTGTCGTTTGCCTTAGTTTGCCTCACGTTACTAGTTGCTTCAGTGTCGTTCGCTCAACGCCCGGGGCGGCCCAACCGGCCGCCGACCGACCCGACCCCGACGCCCGACAATGCATCCACGCCCATCCTGCCGGCTCCCACGCCGGCGCCGACCCCGGCTGCTTCGCCAACGGCATCACCCGCCAGCGAAACGCAACCCGCAGGTCCCGGGGGCCGAGGTCCCGGAGGGCTTGGCGCCGGGGGGCCGTTTGGCGGGCTCAGATTTCGTTCCATCGGCCCTGCCGTTACCTCGGGCCGGGTACACGCATTTGCGGTCGATCCAAACGACCGGACCAAGTATTACGTCGCGGTCGCGTCCGGCGGCGTGTGGAAAACAGTCAATGCGGGCACGACCTGGACGCCTGTTTTTGATAACGAAGCCTCATTCTCGATCGGAGCGATCGCACTCGACCCCAAAAACCCGTCGACCGTCTGGGTGGGCACCGGCGAGAGCAACAGCCAACGCAGCGTAGGTTATGGCGACGGCGTTTACCGCTCGGACGATGGCGGCCGAAGCTGGCGTAATGTGGGCCTCAAAACGTCGGAGCACATCGGTAAGATCGTGATCGACCCGCGCGACAGCAATGTTGTGTTTGTCGCGGCCCAAGGCCCGCTCTGGTCCGGCGGAGGCGAGCGAGGCCTCTACAAAACGACCGACGGCGGTCGCACGTGGAAGGCAGTAATTCCTGGTACCGAAAACACCGGAGCGACGGACGTGGTGATCGATCCGTCAAATCCCGACATCATGTACGCGGCCACGTGGCAGCGGCGCCGGCATTTCTTCACTCTCATTAACGGCGGCCCCGAATCGGCGATGTACAAATCCGTCGACGCCGGCAATACCTGGACGCGGCTACGCTCCGGCATCCCGCCGGGCGACATTGGCCGTATCGGCCTCGCTGTCTCGCCGGCCAGCCCCAACGTCGTTTACGCCACGATCGAGGCAACGGGAGTATTGAGCGGCATTTTCCGGTCCGGCGACCGTGGAGCGACCTGGGAGAGGATGAGCCCGACGATCGCCCAGGGTATGTACTACGGCCAGATCATCGCCGATCCAAAAGAGGTCGATCGTATCTACATCCCGAACGTCCAGAATCAGGTCTCCGACGACGGAGGCCGGACGCAGCGGGCCCTCGGCGAACGCCTCAAGCACGTCGATAATCATGCGATCTGGGTCGACCCCAAGAATACCGACTACATCCTGGCCGGTTGTGACGGCGGCGTCTACGAGAGCTTTGACAAGGGCTCGACATGGAATTTCAAATCAAATCTGCCCGTCGCACAGTTTTACGACGTCGTCGCCGATAATAACGTCCCTTTTTATCACGTTTACGGCGGAACGCAGGACAATAATTCGCTCGGTGGACCGGCCCGCACGCGAAGCAGCGGCGGCATCTTTAATTCCGACTGGTACGCCACTAACGGCGGCGACGGTTTCCGCTCGCAGGTCGACCCCGTGGATTCGAACATCGTCTACGCCGAGAGTCAAAATGGCGGCCTGGTACGCTTAGACAAAAAGACCGGCGAACGTGCCAACATCGTCCCCATCGAAGGCAAGGACATCGAATCGCAGCGCTACAACTGGGATTCGCCTATCCAGATCAGCCCGCACAATAACAACCGGCTCTATTTCGCCGGTCATAAGCTCTATAAATCGGACGACCGCGGTGACAACTGGAAGGTCATCAGCGGCGACCTCTCGCGCGGCCTCGACCGCAACGCTCTGCCCGTAATGGGCAAGATCTGGGGCCCCGACGCGGTCGAAAAAAACGTGTCGACCGCCCTCTACGGCAATGCCTCGTCCATCACCGAATCGCCGAAAAAAGCCGGCCTGATCTACGTCGGGACCGACGATGGATTGATAAATATTACGGAGAACGACGGCGGTTCGTGGCGAAAGGTCGACAAGGTGCCGGGCGTGCCCGAAAACAGCTACGTACACCGCGTGATCGCTTCGTCGCACGATGCAGGTACGGTTTACGCGGTTTATAACAACCATCAGAACGGCGATTTCAAACCGTATCTGATGAAGAGCACCGACATGGGCAAAACGTGGACCTCGATCAACGGAAACCTCCCGGAACGCGGCTCGACATATGCCTTTGCCGAGGACCCGGTAAACCCGAATTTGCTATTTACAGGCACGGAATTCGGCCTTTTCTTCTCGCTCGACGGTGGCGCAAAATGGACTCAGCTCAAGGGCGGCCTGCCGACGATCGCGATCCGCGACATCGCGTTTCAAAAGATCGAAAATGACATTATCATCGCGACTTTCGGACGCGGGATCTATGTCCTCGACGATTACACGCCGCTACGGATGGCAAAGTCTGAGATGCTGAATCAGCCATCGGCGCTCTTTCCGGTCAAGGACGCGTTGATGTACATCCGCTCAAACGTCTCTTTCTCCGGTTCGCAGGGTGGGTCATTCTACGCCGCTCAAAATCCGGCGTATGGCGCGACATTTAGCTACTTTATTAAAGAAGCCCCGCAAACCATGCGTCAGAAACGCCAGGCCGCCGAACGTGCCGCCGAGCGGGCAAAAACCCCGATCCACTACCCCTCCATGGCCGAACTCCGCGCCGAGACCGAGGAGGAACCAGCCGCCGTCCTGTTTACGATAACCGACGCCGAGGGTAAGATCGTCCGGCGGCTGACGGCCCCCTCAGGTCAGGGGATCCAACGGACTGTATGGGATATGCGTTACACCGGCCCGTCAATCTCAGCAGCAGCCCCTAGCGGTAGCGGCTTTGGCGGCCGTGGCGGCGGTGGTGGAGCAGGCGGTGGAGGCGGTGAGCCTCCCGAGGGCGGTGGTGGCGGATTTGGGGGTGGCCCGCAGGGACCGCTGGTCATGCCGGGGAAATACACCGTTATAATGTCCCAACGCGTCAATGGCGTGGTAACGGCGCTGCCAGGTTCTCAGACCTTTAGCATAACGGTCGAAGGCCGCGAAAAAATGACCGCTGCCGAGATCGCGGCGTTGTCAGTGTTCCAGCAAAAGGTCTCGGCTCTACAGCGTGCTCTCACTGGAGCCAGCGCGTCCGCAACGGAGGCAAAGGCCCGGATCGGCCTGTTAAAACGGGCCGCTGAGGAAGCACCGGTAACTGATAACAAGAAATGGATGGACCAGGCCGAGGCGATGGATAACGAAATCGACGCGATCATCAACAAATTGCGTGGCGGGCGTGAAAACACTGAAATTCCGCCGCCGTCGATCACTCAACGGGTACAGGTCGTTGCCAGCGGTATCAGGCTTTCGACAGTCAAACCTACGCAGACGCAGATCGAGCAGTATGACATCGCCAGCTCTGAATTTAAGCCCGTATTGGCCAGGCTTAAGGCGCTGGTCGATGGCGAACTGCCCAAGTTTGAAAAGGTGCTCGAAGATTCCGGGGCCCCGCTGATCCTAATCCGCGGCCCCCTGCCCGCACCGTCCGTCGGCGAGGACGAGGAAGGGGAAGGTGACGGCGCAGGCGACACCTTCGAATAGTCGTCGACACACAAGGAAGGATGTCTGCAAGACCTCATTTTCAAGTGCGTCTATCTTTAGGAGTCAGTCGGGAAAAAAGCATCCGACAGTTGAATGTTGTGGCGATTTTGCATCTTTTTGGGTGTGCAAATCCGGCGGCGGCACCGTCTGCTCATTCATCTCATATTGCCTAAATACTTTCACGCTCCCATTTTACTTTATTTGCCCCAACCAGATAACATTTTCCCGACAGACTCCTTACGCAGGCCCGTTCTTAGACTAAGATGAACTACAAGCTTCTAATACAATACGATGGCACCGATTTTCACGGGTGGCAGGTGCAGGAAAATTCGCGGACGATTCAGGGCGAACTCGAGCGGGTGATCGGGATGATCGAGGACGCGGATGTGGCCGTTGTCGGCTCGGGGCGGACCGACGCCGGTGTTCATGCCGAGGGACAGGTCGCAAATGTTCGGCTTAACCGGCCGTTCACGCCCGACAAGCTCAAAAATGCGATTAATGGCAATCTATGGCGTGACATCCGCATAATGAAGGCTGAAAAGGTGGCGGATGAATTTCACGCACGGTTTGCGGCGAAGATGAAAACGTATGTTTACCGCGTCGTTAACGCTCCGGTGATGTCGCCCTTTTGGCGGCGGTTTGCGCATCACGAGGTGCGTCCGCTGGATGTCGGGCGGATGAATGACGTTGCGAGATTGTTTCTCGGCGAGCATGATTGGACCGCCTTTTCGTCGGCGCAGGCTGACGGCGATAACCGGGTGCGTAATGTGACGGATTTTACCGTCGAATCGCTCTGGGATGATCGGGCCGGAGGCTCGATGATAGAGTTTCGAATCTCCGCCCACGGATTCTTGCGGTACATGGTCAGGTCGATCGTCGGAACGATGCTCGAGGTCGGGCGTGGCGAAAAAGATTCTGATACAATTCAGACTGCCATAGTCACGGGCAATCGTGACCTAGCGGGGAAGACCGCGTCGGCCGCGGGGTTGACATTGTTTCGCGTGAACTACGACTAAGAATTTGCTCGCGGTGATATGTCGGAACCGCCTTCGTTAGCGGGCGGCAGGACGGTGGAACGCAAGCACGGTCGGATAATAACGTGTGCGGTGTTAAACCGTTTCGCTTGCGGTTATCCAAGCAATGATAATTCCGCCCGCTTACGCAGGCGGTTCTGATCTAAAGCGATGCTCATTTACCACATAGTTTTACTGGATTTATGGGCGGCTTTCGACGCGGGGCTTTATCGCGCGGCGAGTCTGGAGACAGAGGGCTTTATTCATTGCAGCTTTGCCGAGCAGTTAGATGCGGTGCTTGCCAGATACTACAGCGGCGCGGGGCGGGTAATTGTTTTAGAGATCGAGGCGGACAAGCTGATGTCGAGGACGCTAAACGAGACCTCGACCAATAGCGAGATCTATCCGCATATCTACGGGCCGATCAATCGCGACGCGATCGTTCGTACGTTTGAAAGAAAGATCTAAACAACGCATTGACGCAGATTTACGCGGAAAGATAAGAAAATTTAACCCATGTAAATCTGTGTTAATCCGTTGTACAAATATCTGATGCGAGAGAATTTTTCCGGGATCGTAAAACCGAATACCGCCGAGGGCAACCTGCTCGCGGCGATCGATCCGGCTCGGCTGCCGGCTCATATCGCCGTTATAATGGACGGCAACGGGCGTTGGGCAAAGCAGCAGGGAAAACCGCGAATATTCGGCCATCGGGCAGGGTCGGATTCGGTCAAGGCAATCATCGACACATGCGCCCGCATGGAGATCAAGGCAATCACACTGTACGCGTTTTCGACCGAGAATTGGAAACGGCCTAAGGCTGAAGTTTCCGGACTGATGTCTATGCTAAAGCGTGTATTGAAACGCGAGTTGATGGACGTACATCGCAATAATTTACGTTTTCAGACAATAGGAAATATCGCGGGCCTCGCTTCGGATGTTCAGGCGGAACTTGCGGCTGCAACCGCCTTGACAAAGGACAACACGGGAATGGTAATGAGCGTTGCTCTAAATTACGGCGGGCGAGCAGAGATTGTCCGTGCGGCAAAGCTTGCGGTTCAGGAGCTGGAAAGACGAAACGACGTAATAGATCATTTGACCGAAGCGGATATCGAGCGCAACCTTTACACGTGGAATCTGCCTGAGGTCGACCTGTTGATCCGAACGAGCGGGGAGTTTCGCATATCAAATTTCCTGCTTTGGCAGATCGCGTACAGCGAGATCTACGTGACCCCAACGCTGTTTCCGGACTTTCGGCGACCGCAGATTTTCGAGGCGATACTTGATTATCAAACACGCGATAGACGATTTGGCGGAATAAAACCGGCGTGAACCGCTGAGACGCATAGGAGTAAAAGATTTTGCCACGAATAACACGAATAAAAAATCAGCTTCTTTCATTCGTGTTATTCGTGTAATTCGTGGCAAAAATCTTCTCGTCATGGCGGTGAAGCAACCTTATGAAAACTCGCATTCTTACAGCAGCCGTTGCTCTGCCGATCGTCATTGCGTCGATCATTTTGCCGCTGTGGTTTCCGGTTGCGGTATGGCTTTTTGTGGTTTTGGCGGCCTTCGCTCTCGCGGCGGGGTTGTTTGAATTTTACTCGTTGACGAAGAAACTCGAGCTAAAGGCGGACGCGGGCGTTGGTTATCTCGGAGCGGCGGCGCTATTTGTTGGATTTGTTTTCGACGCTCCGAGCAGGGCACCAGAATTGATACTGGCAACGCTCGCGCTATTTGCGATACTGGTTTTGATCACCCAGACGTTTCGTTTTCAAAAGGATTTTTCGAAGATGCTGACAGGCGTTGGAGTGACGATGCTGGGTGTGCTCTACGTCGCATTCCTCGGCGGGTTTCTGGTTGCGACGAGGGTCGGGTTTGAGAAAGGGGCCGGTCTGTCTACGCATCTGCTCGGGTACTTTTTCCTCGTGATTTTCGGGTCCGATGCTGGCGCATATTTTGTCGGGAGGGCGTTGGGAAAACATAAATTAGCCCCCGGGATCTCGCCCGGAAAAACCGTCGAAGGTCTCATAGGAGGTCTATTGGCTGCCGCCGCTTTTGCCGCTGCCGCTACATTTCTGTTCTTTCGCGAATTGCCGTATCAGTGGTCGATACCGCTGGCGGTCGTGCTCACGGCTGTGGGCGTGCTGGGCGATCTCGCCGAGAGCGCGATGAAACGCGGTTCGAAAACAAAGGACGCCGCTAGCATACTGCCTGGTCATGGAGGGCTGCTCGACAGGCTGGATAGTTTGCTTTTCGGAGCCCCGATACTGTATTATTTCGCCAGGTTTTATTTTTCATGAACGCTGTTCGATTTGACGACAATAATAATACGTAGGCGCGGGGTGTTAACTGATTGACGCTCCGCCTTTCGTTTGTCGCAAATCGAAAGGCGTTTTTATTTTTCGGAGTTTTTGCCCGCGAATAACGCGAATAAAACGAATAAGATGGCGGACATTCTTTTCAAAGATGAGAGTTACAAAATAGTCGGTGCGTGCTTTGAGGTCTACAACCAAAAGGGTTTTGGTTTCACGGAACCGATTTATCAGAGTGTCTTACAAAAGAGTTTTTGATGCAGGGGATTCCTTTCGTATCTCAACCGGAATTGCCATTGACATACAAAGGCGAGCTACTTGAACAGAAATTCCGACCGGATTTTATCTGTTACGACAAGATCATCGTTGAGATCAAATCCGTATCGGCACTGGCTGATGCTCATAGATCTCAGATTCTTAACTATCTGCACTCGACCGGTTTCGAATTGGGCCTTTTGATCAATTTTGGTGTTTTCCCGAAATTAAGCTATGAGCGATTTGCCTGTAACCGTCGAAACACATCTGCTGGTCAATACGAGGTGCTGGCAAATCGTTTAGACCTTTAAGCTGGAGACGACCCTTTCTTTTCTTTATTCGTTTTATTCGCGTCATTCGCGGGCAAAAAAATCTTTTTTCTTATGTTAGATGTACTTGGAAGTTTAGAGAGGACGCACACGTGCGGTGAGCTTCGCGAGAGCGAGGTTGGGAGCCAGGTTGTGCTCATGGGTTGGGTCGCGAAGAAGCGTGATTTTGGTGAGTTGGTCTTTGTCGATCTTCGTGATCGCGACGGAATAACTCAAGTGGTCTTCAAGAGTGATAATTTTGTTGTTGTTCACGACGAACTGCCGACGAACGAAGGCGGACAAATTACCTTTATGGGCGAAGTTGTTGATAGCAGTGAAGCTCTTAACAAGGCCCGTTTCCTAAGAAGGGAATTTGTCATCGCGATTAAAGGAGAAGTCGTAAATCGTGGTGATAAGAAGAATGAAGATCTCGATACGGGCGAAATCGAGGTTCACGCTGATGAGCTTTTGATTCTCAACACATCACGAGTCTTGCCGTTTCAACTCGAGGTGGCGGGGTCGGAAAATCTGGCCGCCGAAGATACGCGGCTCAAATATCGTTATCTCGACCTCCGCCGTCCGCAATTGCAGCACAATATACGTATGCGTGCGAAGGCCGTACGCGCGATACGCGAGTATTTCGACGAACGCGGTTTTATTGAGATCGAGACGCCTATACTGCTCAAATCGACGCCAGAGGGAGCGCGCGATTTTATCGTGCCATCGCGGATTCACACGGGCAAGTTCTTTGCACTGCCCCAATCGCCGCAAATATTGAAACAGCTCACGATGATCTCGGGCTTTGACAAGTACTACCAGATCGCCCGCTGTTTTCGTGACGAAGACCTCAGGGCCGATCGCCAGCCGGAATTTACACAGCTCGACATGGAAATGTCTTTCGCGAATCAGGAGACGGCGTACCGCGAGATCGAGGGAATGTTCAACCACGTCTTCGAAAAGGTCGGCGGTATCGAACTTCCCGCCGAATGGCCGCGAATGACCTACGCCGAGGCGATGCGAAGATTCGGTTCGGACAAGCCGGATCTGCGATTTGAAATGGAGCTAGGGGATTTGACCGATACTGCCCGAACGATTGAGTTCGCTCCGTTTCAGGCGACGGAAAACGTTGTCAAGTGTATTGTGCTAAAGGGCGTGAAGGACATTGAGAATAGGAAAGTCGGCGAGATAATAAACATTCATGATATTAGTCGCAAGTCTCTCGACGATCTCGAAGAATTCGTAAAGCGTTACGGAGCAAAAGGATTGGCGAATATTCGAATAGGTTTTGAGGCAGAAAGCGTTTTCAGCGAGTGGCCTGATCCTGCGGACGATATCCCTGAAGAGAAACAGGGCGTAGTGAAATCGTCCCTGATGAAGGCACTCGGGTTTAATAAGTTGTACAGGCTGATAAATGCCACAAATGCGACTCCCGGCGACGTAATTCTGATTGTCGCGGGCCGTAAATCGGTTGTCGCGGCGGCGCTCGGAGCTTTGCGGGTCGAGATCGCAAAACGCGAAAACCTGATAGATCGTTCGGCGTATAAACCGCTGATCGTAACCGAGTTTCCGATGTTCGAACACGACGAAGTAACCGATCGCTACACGGCGGCGCATCATCCGTTTACGTCGCCGATGGACGAGGACCTTGAGAAATTTACGACCGCGGTCAACGACGAATCGCAGCATCACCTGCTCGGCGAAGTTCGAGCGAAGGCATACGACGCCGTCATCAACGGTTACGAATGCGCCGGCGGTTCGATCCGTATTCACCAGAAGGACGTGCAGGCGTTGAACTTCAAGGCGCTCGGAATGTCGCTTGAGTCGGCTCGGACGCAGTTCGGATTTTTCCTCGATGCCTTAGAATTCGGCACGCCGCCGCACGGCGGTTTCGCCGCCGGCATCGAACGCACCTGCATGATCCTCTGCGGCACTGAAAACATACGCGACGTTATGGCATTCCCTAAGACCGCGTCAGCGCAGGATCTGATGATGGATTCGCCGGGCGAAGTTGATCACGCACAGTTGCAGGAATTGGGAATTGACACTATTCTTGATGCGTAGTGCGGATAAGCGGTTAACTTAGGTAAACTAATTTTCGATTTCCGTTTTTCAGCATTATTTTGGTATCTTAAGACTTTCCTTGGGCATCAAAGAAAACGGTAACTGAACGAATCATATGTTCCACCTCCTTGCGGTTTCAGAGGTTTTGGCGTGTGCCAGTGCGGGTGCAAGTACGGCGTACTTGACCTGGCGCCGGGCAACACAGCGCCGCTGGCCCACGATCTTTGCCCAGCCCGATCACGGCGATCTTGCCGAGATGAAGTCTCTGTACGGCTACAATGAACATACGTATGTTCTCGACGCCGATCAGGGCCGCGTATGGAACGATAAGGGCCGTGGCGCGGTCTGTTATGTTGAGCGGGGAAACGTTTGGTTGGTGACGGGCGAGCCGCTTGCGGCTGACGGGGATCTTCAGGAGATTACCCGGAAGTTTGTCAGCCACGCCCGTGAGAATCGGAGATTGGTCGTCTTTTTGCCCACCAGCGAAAGATTTGCCCGGGCGGTCGCCGGCAAACATTATCGAATACACAAGATCGCCTCCTCGCCGTATTTTGATCTCCAAAAATGGAACCCGAAGGGCAATTCGGCCAAGGGCCTGCGTTTGGGCTTGAATCGGGCTCGGAAAGCGGGCATCACAGTCGAGCGGGTATCTGAGATCACGCCTGGTTTCAAACGCGAGGTCGCGGCTCTTTGCGAACGGTGGCTCGGTGGCCGTCCGGCGGGTGTCAGTTTTGGATGGCTGTTTCGGTTGGCCCCGTTTCAAAATGCGGACGCGAAACGGTATTTCGCCGCTCGTAATGCCGATGGCGAACTAGTCGGATTGTTGGCGGCAAGCCCGATCCCGGCCCGCGACGGCTGGTATCTCGAGGATGTGCTGCGAAGCGCCGACGCACCGACCGGGACGGCGGATCTGCTGGTTTTTGAGGCCCTTCGGGGGCTGGCGGCAGATGGGGCCCAACTCGCAACATTGGGAACCGTGCCGCTTTCCGAGATTGGCACGGACGATATCACTTCTAAGGGCTATTTGCTCGGACGCGTTCTCGACCTCACGCGCCAAAATCTCAAGCCCATCTACAATATCGAAGGACTGCGTTGTTTTAAGTCGAAATTTGTTCCGTCGTGGTGGGAAAGCGAATATGTGGTCGTTTCAAAAGGCTATCTGAGTGCTCCTCGAACCGGAATAGCTGTCCTCCGCGTGATATTTGGCGACGGCATTCCGGGAATACCGCAGATCCTCGCCTCCCTAAGCAGCGCGGTTCGTCCGGGGCGGCGGCATGCCGATGACCGCAAAACGTTAACGCCACAGGTATTTCAGGTGATCCCGGCTGAAAATTCATTGAACCAAAAAAGCCATGCCGTCGTAAAAGTACGCTAGATGCCTACTAAGTACGATACCAATCCGCTCGATCCGGAGTTTCCGGAAAAGGCCCGCGCCGCCGCGGCCGAATCTCAGGCTACGCAAATGCTGGGACTTGACGGTAAAGAGACGCGGCATTTTCCGCCGCCCGCGCCGACCGAGGAACAAACGCGCCGTTTTGTCTCGCCGGACATGCCATCGTATTCAGATCCCTATAACGGCCAGTATGTGCCGACAAGTTATCAGACCGCCACCTTTGCGACCGCCGATCAGACCCGAAAACGAAATGTGGATAAGGTGGGTTTGCCGGAAAATATTCTTATCGCACTGCCGTATATGCCATTTTCGATTGGCCTGATCGCAGGTGTGCTTGAGCTCCTTTTTGTTCCGAAACACGAGACGAAGGTTCGTTTTTACGCGGCGCAGGGTTTGGCGGCGCATGTCGGCATTTTGATAATAACCACGCTCTTGGGTATCATCGGCAATTTTGCCAATATGGCGCGGGTCGGCGGAGCGATATTTACGGCGGTTACGACGGTGTTTTTGATAATTTTTGTGATCAAGGCATGGAAAGGACGCCCGATCCACATCGAAGCGATCGATGACCTGACAAACTGGCTCGAAGAAAAGATCAAGCTGAAATAAAGATGTATTACCCGACCTGCGGCAAATCAAACTCCCGTTCGAAAACCAACTCGACCCTCCTGCAATAATCGTCTGACAAGGAAACTGACCTTATTTACATTTTGCTTCGGGCTTCATCTCTCCAACACATTTTTTGCTGCATGTCTCCGTAACAAATGTCATCAGATCTTTGTCTTTGAAGATCGATTCTTGCTTCGATGGTGATCCAGCGGCTTTGCCCTTTGGCGACTCGAGCCAGATGCCGTAACGCACCTCGAATTCGGGGTCGGCGTCGCGGCAGTAATTGTTGCAGGCATTTCGTTCACTCTCATCCGCATCCTTCCCTTTGCCTTCGAATATTTTTCCCTGATAGGCGACGGTGCCGACACACGCATCACCAGAACTGCCGCCTCCGCAACCCAAAACGACGCCAACGATCAATATCGCCACAATAGTGAGCGAAAGGAATCCGGTACGAAATTTCATAAGTTTTCTCCTAATAATCAACCAACTCCCGGCCTTTTGTTTCGATCACGAACGGCAAAAGAAACAGGCCGACGATCGGCACTACCCCGACCCAAAAAAGAACGTACATCGCACTGTCCAGGGCATTTGCCCCGGCGGCGGCGATGCTGCCAACGAGAAACGGCCCGAATGCTGCGACCAGACGACCGACATTGTATGTAAATCCGGCCCCTGTGGCCCGAAGTCGGGTCGGGAAAAGCTCCGGTAAATAATATGTAAAACTGCCAAAAACGCCAAACACACTCAACCCGATCGGAAAATACATGTAAAGCCGAGTGTGCGGTTCGAGGTTGAGGCCGAAGGCACACATTATCGACGCGGCGGCCGCGAGAAAATAAATAAAGAACATTTTCTTGCGCCCAAAGTATTTCGCGATCGGTATCGTCATAAGGGTACCGATCAGGCCGCCGAGATTAAAGCTATTTGTCGCCGTTCTCACCCATTGCTGGCCCATCGCCTCAGCCGCCGCAGCGTCGAGGCCCAGAAACTGAGCTTCGCGCGAGGCGAGGCCTTTTGCGACGACCGGAATAAAGGCATTACAACTCCACCACATGATGAGAGCGGTGACCGCCATGCAAAAGCCGCTGATCGTGAGGCGGATGTATTGCGGCGAGAAGAGCTCGGCGATTTTCGCGTGGCCGCCGCTCGCGACACGCTTCCACCGTTCGGGTTCCTTTACAAAAAGACGAACGAGAAAAGCCGCCGCCGCCGGAATCAGGCCGAAAAGAAAAACGTAACGCCACGAGACCGCAGGATCTTTGAAATAGACGCCGGTAACTTGAAAGGTGATGAATGTGGCGAGAAAAAGGCCGAACGGCGCGGATGTATAGAGCAGTGCACCGGCTTCGACCCGACGTTTTTCAGGTACCACCTCGGCGACCATCGCGGCACCGGCCGCCCATTCACCGCCGATACCAAGGCTCGCGACAATGCGAAAGAGTAGCAGGACCCAGATGTTCGGCGCAAAAGCACACGCAGCGGTGCCGATCGAATAGAGCAGCATCGTCAGCATGAGCGTTTTGGTGCGGCCGATACGATCCGCAACTTTGCCGAACACCACACCGCCGACAGCCCACCCGATCAGCAAAACCGATGTCATAATACCGGTCCACTGAAGAGTTGCGGATCGGGCGGCGACCGAGCCGATCTCGAGGCCGAGCAACGTCGGTACGCAATTAGGAGCGACGTAATTAAAGAGCAGGCCGTCAAAAACGTCGAATCCCCATCCCAGCCACGCGGCAAAGAGTACCGTCCATTGGTAGCCGTTCATGTCCAGCAGCGTTCGCCGCGGCGACACGTCAACTTGTTCCATAATCAAAAAAGGTTGTGTTAGTCTTGGGAATAATAGTATGGGCAATACGAAATCTTTGCAAGAGACTTACTCGCCGGCGAGCATCTGCTTTGGCTGCGGGCCGGCGAATGATAAAGGGCTGCATATCAACAGCTTTCCCGATGGCGACGAAGTCATTGCGACGTGGCATGCTGAGCCGCATCATCAGGCGTTTCCGGGGATGCTAAATGGCGGTATCATTGGTGCTCTGCTCGACTGTCATTCCAATTGGACAGCGGCATACTTTATGATGAAACGCGACGGCAAGGACACGCCCGACTGCACCGTGACCGCCGATTTTCACGTCAAACTCCTGAGGCCGACGCCGAGCGATGCAACGATACATCTGCGTGCCCGCATTGTCGAATCTAAAGAGGATCGTGCGACCGTCGAGGCCGAGCTGATAGCGAAGAAAAAGGTCTGCGCCACGTGTCGCGGAACATTTGTCGCCGTCAAAGAAGGTCATCCGGCCTATCATCGCTGGTAAGAGTTTTTTGCCCGCGAAACGCGCGAAAAAGAATTTGCACGCGAATAACGCGAATAACGCGAATTGAAGACAAGATAATTTCATCTTCTTATTCGTGTACATTCGCGTTACTCGCGGGCAAAAATCTTACCCAGTTGGCGTTCGAAGTCCTCAATTAGCCCGAGTTTTTCGAGCCAGGCCATCTGCTCCGCCATCAATCGGGGCAGATGAACGACGTCCGAGAGGGCGTAATCGACAAGCTCTTCGGTCCAGATGCCGTCCCATTTCCGGCTGAATTTGGCACGCTGCGATTTGTCTAGATCGACGGCAAAATAGCGATACAGCGTCTCGGCGAGCGAGGCGGATTGATTGGCTCCGCGTGTCAGGACGCGTTCGGCGATCATCGTATCGTAGATATTTTCGACTCGATAACCATTTTCGCCGAGGAAGTCGAGGTCGAATTTAGCGTTATGAAATATCTTTATGATTGCCGGGTCTTCGAGGATCGCTGCGAGTTGTCCGAGCGGGACGCCTTCGCTAACCGGTACGAGAACATTGAATTCGCCATCGGAAAATTGCACCGAAAACAGCCTGCCGTAACGTGCGCTGAGGCCTGACGTTTCGGTGTCACATCCAATACGTGCGGCACCCGCGAGCCGCAGATAAGCGCGTCTGACCTCATCCGGTGAGCGTGCAACTAGGATATCCACGTAGTAGATTGTAAATTACTAGTAACAAACGAGAAAACAGACAAAGTTTTATGCCCGAAAAATTAAGTGAGATCGAAGCCAGGGTTGTCGGATCGCTGGTCGAAAAACAGCTAACCACGCCGGAGTATTACCCGCTGACGCTGAATGCGTTGGTTAATGCCTGCAATCAAAAGAGCAATCGCGACCCGGTTGTGGCCTACAACGAAACCACTGTTACGAGTACGCTTGAGGACCTTCGCGACCGTAATCTGGTCTACGTTTTTTACGGCAGCACGAGCCGCGTACCAAAATACAAGCACATGCTGCCGGGTGTTTACGAGCTTGAGCCGCCGGAAACCGCCGTGATTACCGAATTGCTCCTGCGTGGCCCGCAGACGGCCGGCGAATTACGCGGACGCTGTGAGCGGCTGCATGAATTTGGGGGCTTGGGCGAGGTCCAGGAGACGCTGGACGGCCTGATGCGGCGCGACGAGCCGCTCATCGTAAGGCTGCCGGTTCAGCCGGGACGAAAAGAGGCGCGGTTTGCTCATCTGCTGTCGGGCGAGGTCGATATCGAGGCCCTTGCCGCCGCCCATCCGTCGCGGGCCGCCCAGGTCGAGGCCGCCGCCGACCGCATCGGAAAGCTGGAAGAAGAAGTTACGAGTCTACGCGGCGAGGTCGAGGCTATTAGGCAGACGTTCGAAGAGTTCAGAAAGCAGTTTGAATAAGAGAAAATTCGAGTAATGTCTTAGTTTGTGTCGTCATAAATCTGCCGGAAAATGCTCTCCAGCGCACTCCGCGAAAAACTTTGCGGCCTCTGCGTCTTACTCGTGCGTTTTTGTGACAGAAAAAATTTGCGGACAGGTCAGAACCGCCGGCGTAACTCGGGCACGAGGAGAGTTAAAAACGCTACACCCTACTTCGTTAGGCGGGCATCTCTAGGGAATCGCGTCGATCTTGCTTGCGAGCGCTATATCGACATCGGTGACGCCGCTGCGGTCGTGGGTTGTTAGAGCAAGCTCGGCGTAGCCCCAGCCGAATGTGATGTCCGGATGATGGTCGGCGGCTTCGGCGAGGGCTCCGACGCGGTTTACGAGAGCGAGGCTTTCGGCAAAGTTTGCGAAGGTAAAGCGTTTTTTGAGGATTTTGCCCTCGGCTGTCCAGCCGTCGAGGGTTTTTAGGGCGGCGGATAGATCGTCGGGGTTAAGAATTTCACGTTTCATAGTATTCATTCAATCGTTAGATAAATCGAACCAGGAACCCAGTCGCTATCGCTCCCGGTTCTGACAAGAGCTGCCCATTTACGCTATACTTAGGGTTTTGAGTTCTCTGTTAAAGGTATCCGTAAAATGCGTATTTGGTCAAGAATTATGATAGTTTCGCTTATTTCGTTCGCGGTGTCGTGCGCGACGAGCGAACCTGTGTCGCCGCTTCAAACTTTCAAAACTTACACCAAGGCGATCAAGGCAAAAGACACTACGACGATGAAGCTGCTCCTCTCGAACGCAACGATCAAGGTGCATGAGAAAGAGGCCAAAGCACAGGGCGTGACGGTTGATGATATCGTAAAACGCGAGACGCTTTTTAGCGAAAATCAGAAATCGGTCGAGTATCGCAATGAGAAAATTGACGGTGAGAAAGCGACCTTGCAGGTCAAGAATTCGTACGGCTCGTGGGAAACGGTGCCGTTCGTCCGCGAGGACGGCGTCTGGAAGATCGACAAACAGGGCTACGCCGACCAGATGATGAAGGATATCGAGGACAGCGATAAGAAGCTCGACGATCTAATTAAGGGTAACCAACCGCCTGCAAATCAGGAGTAATACGTGGCAATCATCAAGGCTTTTAAGGCATTACGGCCCGCACCAGACAAGGCCCGGCAGGTGTCGTGCGTGCCGTACGACGTGCCGTACGAACGGGAAGTGCGTGCGACGATTGAGCGTAATCCCGACAGCTTTTTGCGGGTGACGCGTTCGGAGGCGGAGTTTCCCGAAGGGTCGCACCCCGACCACGACGCCGTTTTCGAAAAGGCACGGCAGAATCTGGAGCAGTTTATCAGGGATGGCATCCTGGTACCGGATACCGAGCCAGCCGTTTACGTTTATCAGCTCGCCGCCGGCGAACACACCCAGACCGGTCTCGTCGCCTGCTGTGCGATCAGCGATTACGACGCGGGCGTGATCAAAAAGCATGAAAAGACGCGGCCCGATAAGGTCTCCGACCGCACCGGCCACATGCTCGCGGTTGGGGCCCAGACAGGGCTGATATTTCTCGCGTTTCGCAATACCCGCACGATCCGCAATCTTATCGCCGACGCGGTGGACGAGAGGCCGATCTACGATTTTGAGTGTCCGGAATGCGTCCGCCAACGGGTGTGGCGTATCACCGAGACAGGGCCGTGGATCGATGCATTTTTTGAACTGCCCGCTATCTATATCGCCGACGGCCATCACCGTGCCGAGAGTGCAAAGCTCGCCCGCGACAAGATGCATGAGGCAAATCCTAACCACACCGGCCAAGAGGAATACAACTATGTCGTCGCCGGAATATTCCCGTCCGAGGACCTTAGCATTTTGCCGTACAATCGCGTGGTCAAGGACCTGAACGGCCTGTCGGATGAAGAGTTTTTCGAGCGTGTCCGCGACAGTTTTATCGTCAGCGACGAGACACTCGAAACCATGCCCGATGATCGCGGCGAGGTCTGCATGTACATCGGTGGGTTATGGTACAAGCTGCGGTTTAACGTTCAGTTTGTTCGGGAGCCAGACGCGATCGAGAGTCTCGATGTCAGCATCCTGCAAAATTACCTGCTCACACCGATCCTCGGTATCGGCGACCCGCGAACCGAGAAGCGCATCGCCTTTGTCGGCGGAGCACGCGGGACGGACGAGCTTGTACGAATGGTCGATGCGGGCGAAGCAAAGCTTGCTTTTTCGATGTTTCCGACGACAATGGAAGACCTTTTCGCCGTCTCAGACATGGGCGAGATCATGCCGCCGAAATCGACCTGGTTCGAGCCGAAATTGAAGGACGGTCTGCTGATCCACACGCTCTAAAACACAATGATCAACGCCGATCTGGCCGCTCTGCGGCAAAATTACTCGCAGAATGAATTAGCCGAAGCATCGGTCACCGCTGATCCATTTGAGCAGTTTGCCGCGTGGATGAACGACGCTCTCAAGGCCGAGGTCAAAGAGCCAACCGCGATGACGCTATCGACCGTAGGACCCGATCGCTTGCCCTCCTCACGAATCGTGCTGCTCAAGGGCGTCGATGCTAACGGTTTTGTCTTTTTCACCCATTACGAAAGCCAAAAGGGCCGCGACCTTGCCGCTAACCCGCATGCCGTCATCCATTTTTTCTGGGCCGACCTCGAACGTCAGGTGAATGTGAGCGGAACTGTTGAGCGGGTTTCGACCTGGGAATCGGACGAGTATTTTGCGTCGCGGCCCTTCGAGAGCCGCATCGGAGCCTGGGCGTCGCACCAGAGCGAGACGATCACGTCGCGCACTATTCTCGAGGAACGAGTTGCCGAGCTTTCGGTAAAATATGCCGACGGCAATGTCCCGCGACCGCCGCATTGGGGTGGATTTCGATTAACGCCAGACCGTTTCGAATTCTGGCAGGGACGACCGAGCCGGCTGCACGACCGGATCTGTTATACGCTGGATCGTGACGATTGGAAGATAACTCGATTGTCTCCCTAACTGATCTGTAGACTTATCCGAAAAATCCTGAGGCCCTTACGATCTTTACATCGCAGTAATTTTGTATCGCCTTAAAATCGTCCCAATTTTCTGTAATTACTGTAGTCCGCCAACGACGAGCACTCACCGCAAGCATTACGTCCATCGCCATACGCTGGGTTGCTCCCGGTCGTAGTCTTGGTGTTTTGCCCTTCGTACTTTTTCTTCGCCCCTTCGTAAGCCAGAACAGAACTTTGCTAGTCATCAACCAATCTTCGGTTTCGGGCACGATCAGAGCATCATCTTTTTGATAACTGCGATAAATATTTTCGTAAGTACGCCGCCTTGACTCGTCAGACGCGCTGGCCATAAGCTCCATTAAGACGACGGATGAAAAAAGAAAGTTGTTAGGCAGGTCTAACAACTTTCTGGAAATGATTGCTGATGTATCAACGGTATAAAGGCTCATTTAGAGGTTGCCTTTTGATAATCGTCGTAGGCCATCTGTAAAACCTTTAGTGTAGCGACCTTCCGCTTCGCCATTCGTTTTTCCCGATCTTCTGGCGATTCGCCCTCGATCATAAAAGGGCGCGGTACTTTTTTTGCCGGGTTGCTACCATTCTTCAATCCCGCATCACCATTCTTGAGCATAACTTTTTCTATTGCTGCCATTTTCGCCACTATCTTTGTATCATATTATCAGAAAGATGATCGAATCCGAACACTTAACTTACCGCAAACTCAGCCCCGGCGATCTGCCGTGGCTGATCGAGATGCGCACGCCTGAGCCGGTCAGCCGGTATCTTGGCGGTTCGAAATTTCAGAACCCGGAATCGCTCGCTACGAGGCTCAAATTTTACATTGAATGCTGCGATAAATTCGGCTTTGGCGTCTGTGCGATGATCCTGAAAGAGACGGGCGAATGGATCGGGACGAGTGGGCTGCAGCCGCTCGAGGAAACGGGCGAGATCGAGGTCGGATATAATCTGTCTGAGAAATTTTGGAGACAGGGGTACGGTTACGAGTGTGCAATGGCGTGGTTAACTTATGGGTTTGAGAAGTGTGGGCTCGAGCGGATCGTCGCGGTCGCTTATCCTGAAAACGTCGGTTCGTGGAAGATAATGGAAAAATGCGGGATGACGTACCAAACGACCGAGCCGCACTATGGCATCGACTGTGTTTTTTACGCCGTCACGCGCGATGAATTCCTGCGGACACAATGAAGCTAAACATTCCAAAACTCATATTTGCGGTTTTGTTCAGCATCTATTTTCTATGGATCGCTTACGATCCGATGGAGGGCAGCTTTCTCGATCATGTCGATCTGCCGATCCACGAAACGGGACATCTGATATTTCGAGTATTCGGGCAGACGATGATGATTGCCGGCGGATCCATTTTTCAGGTGATCTTTCCGGGGGTTTTTGTCGGATATTTTGTCTGGCAGCGGAGCTATTATTCGGCAGCGATCGTGCTGCTATGGGTCGGCCAGAGCATCTTAAATGTATGGGTCTACGCCTCCGATGCGGACGTCATGCAACTGGTTCTGACAAGCGGAATGACCGGCAGCGAAGGCGGTTTTCACGACTGGAACTATCTGCTCGACCATTTCGGCCTGCTCGGATCGACCAGGACGGTCGCCGGAATTATCCGTTTTATCGGCACATCAACTATAATCGTAGCCAGCGTAATGTCTATTTATTTTTCGTTCAAAAACGTTGACGACGAGGTATGAAAGTAACCCTAATCACGGGCGCATCGATCGGCATAGGCGAAGGTTTTGCCCGGCGGCTTGCGGCTGAGGGGCACGATCTGGTGCTGGTCGCCCGGTCCGAAAAGACCCTGCATGAACTGTGTGACGAGCTGATGCTCAAACACGGCACCATGGCCCATTACGTCGCCATCGACCTGACCGAACCTGATTCCGATGCCCGCCTTTTTGCGGAAACCGAAAAGCACGGTTTTGAGGTCGACTGGCTGATAAACAATGCTGGGTTCGGGTCGTACGGCGATTTTGCAAAACTCGACCTTGATCATGAAAAGGGTATGATCGACCTCAACATCAGGGTGCTGATCGCTCTGACGAGCCGGTATCTGGCTGGAATGCGGGAAAGGAAAAGCGGTCAGATCATCAATGTCTCATCCGCCGCCGGGTTTCAGCCGATACCGTTTATGGCGACCTACGCGGCGACAAAGGCTTTCGTGACTTCGTTTTCCGAGGCGCTCGCGGCGGAGAATTCGCCCTACGGGATCAAGGTGCTCGCCCTCTGTCCGGGATCGACAAAAACCAATTTTCAAGCCGCCGCCAAGATGGACCGCGTCATTCAGGTAAAGGGCCAGCAGACGGTCGAAGAGGTGATCGACACTGCCATGCGCTCCGTCAAGAGCGGCCGCACGCGGGTTGTGTCGGGCTTTACAAATGACATCGTCTCGCGGATCGTAAATTTCGTACCGAATGCATTGATCACACGGGTCATGGCCAAGGGGCTTCGCGACAAATACCAGGAAGACAGATGAAATTTACAGTTCTCGGCAGTGGCTCGACCGGCAACGCCGTGCTTATCTCAAGCGAGAAGACCAACGTTCTGGTCGACGCCGGTATGAGTGCGCGTGAGGTCATGCGTCGGCTGTTTGAGATGGGCGTCGCCTGCGGCCAGCTGGACGGCATACTGGTTACGCACGAACACGGTGACCACATCGGCGGCCTACGCGTACTGATGAGCACGGCGGATTGCCCCGTTTACATTTCGCGGCCCACGGAGGACGCGTATTACGACACCCGGGCGAGCGGCCAGAACGGCGACAGCGAATCGTCAAAACGCCGGTCAGCGCTAAAACACAGGACGGTCGAGATCGAATCGACGCGCGAATTTTGCATCGGCGATATCGATTTTGAGCCGTTCAGCGTCCCGCATGACGCGGTCGATAATTTCGGTTTTGTTGCAAAGAAAGAGGGTGTTAAGGTCGCTACTTTAATGGATTTTGGCCACATCAGCGATCTGATCAAGGAAAAGCTCAGGGGCTGTGACGCCATTGTTGTCGAATCGAACCACAGCCGCGACATGCTCCGGGCATGCTCCGTTTACACGTGGGACCTCAAACAGCGGATCATGTCCCGCACGGGCCACCTCTCGAACGAAGACCTGTCGGATTGGCTGCAAGGCGAATTTGACGGCACCGCCCGCCACATCGTCCTCGCCCACCTCTCGCAGCGGGCTAACGAACCGCATCTGGCCCGATTGATGGCCGAAACCGCGATCACGATGCGGCCACCCCTTTTCCGCGCCGAGACCAAGATCACGATCTCGCACCATAAACGGCCGACCGAGTGGATCGAGCTGTAAAACGCCGGGAACGCAGGCGCCCTCGCCTGCAAGCGTCCGAGAGGAGGCTGACGAACGTGGTTAAGTTAAGTAGCGTGGGGTGAAGTGAGCGGAAGCGAACGGCACCCCACGTTTTATGTTAAAATACCGGTTCGACCCTGTAAGGGTCGCATTAACAATGGGGTGCATTCGACCCCAGTCGATTGGTTTCCGGGCGTTTTCGCTACGCTTCCCACTCGGCTATTTCATTTGTCGCTTTCAGCGACTTTTAGGACTTTTCATACATCCTATTTCTCACTTCTTAACAAACATCGATCGATAGATCGGCAGCCCCTTGTCCTCAACCGCCTTTTCCCTCTCGGTCCGCATCGGAAACGGATTAGCGCCGGCCCCAATCTCACCCAATATTTCATCCGCCCGGAAAAGCTCTAACATCTCGTCCGCCAGAAACTCGATGTCCGTCTGAACAAATATTCGCCCTGACCTGGCAAGCTTGTCGACCACAGTTTCCACCAGTTCGGCGTTGACCATCCGGCGTTTGGCGTGCCGCTTCTTAAACCACGGGTCGGGAAACTGGATCGTCACCATCTGTAGACGGCCTTCGGGAACTTCGCTGAGCAGATGCCCGAGCCATAGCATCGCGTTGCAAAAAGCGTATTGCAGGTTCGTAAGTGCCGCTTCCCGGGTCAGACGGTTCGCTTCGTCCACGAGCGGTTCGCGTATTTCGACGCCGAGATAGTTCCATTCGGGCACAGCCTCAGCCATTCTCAAAATAAAACGGCCGCGTGCACAGCCAATGTCCAAATGCAGCGGCAACGCCGGGTCGGCAAACGCCGCCGCCCAATCTATTGGCGAGGGTGCCTGACGATAATAGGGAGAGTGCGGATTGACGTGCTGGTGAACGCGGACGCGGGGCATAGAATAAAACTAAACCTCTAAATAATTCCAAACATTAGCAGGATACAGAAACAACAGGCGGCTATATAGATTCCGACCGACGCGATGCCAAGCGTTTCGGCAACCCCGCCGGCTTCTCGCGGATCGGCATACGCGTCCTCCGGTATTTGAATAAATCCATAAGCGGCACCCGTAATCAGCCCTCCAATGTGTCCAAAATTATCGATAACCTGATAGAGCACGAGACCATATATGAGAATGAAACCGATATTTATCAGCAAACTCTTGCGAAACGCGGGCGAGACAAATTGGCGCCGCCGAAAAGCATATACCGCCAGATACCCGATCAGTCCGACAATGCCGCCTGACGCACCGACCGAGATCCCGTTAGGCGAGACGACAAGGCTCAAAAAACCTCCACCCAGCGCGGCCAGCAAAAATACGATCGCTAAATGTGCCCGGTTCGACAGCATCTCAAATATCTTGCCAAAGCTGTAAAAGGCATAGCCGTTCATAGCAACGTGCAGTACGCCGCCGTGCATCGCCGCCCCGGTAAGTATTCGCCAATATTGGTGGTTATGCAGAAAGTCCTGCTTAACGAAACCGGCCAGCAGTATCGACCTGTCCAGCCCCGTCAACATCTGGACTGCGGCGACTACACCGAATGAAGCGATAAGAATGATCGTGTAAACCGGAACCGGCGGGCGCGGCTGGGCTACAGCGCCATTCCCCGTCGACTGCTTATCCTCTGCCGGTTCTTCCGTCTGATAGGTAAATGACATTAGAGACCTACATTGCCAGGCCGCCATCGGCCTGTATCACCTGACCGGTGATGTACGCAGCCGACGGGGAAAGCATAAAGCACGCGATATCAGCGACTTCCGCCACACTGCCGAGCCGTCCGAGCGGGATCTGAGCGATGATCTTTTCGCGATATTCGTCGTTCATCCCGCTGGCCATGTCGGTCTCGATCAGGCCGAGGGCAAGGGCATTGACCGTGACCTTGCGGCTGGCGATCTCCTTGGCGAGTGATTTTGTCAGGCCGATCATGCCCGCCTTTGACGCCGAATAGTTGGATTGGCCAAGCATTCCGACCACGCCGGAGATAGATGAAATATTCAATATCGACCCGCCATTCTCGTTACGCATCATCGGCCGGATCGCAGCCTTTGAAAAATTCCATGCACCTTTCAGGTTTGTGTCTATGACAGCATCCCAGTCTTCCTCTTTCATCCGCAGAATTAGCTGGTCCCGCGTGATCCCGGCGTTATTTACCAGATAGTCGATCCCGCCAAACTCTTCCTTGACCTTCGCGACAAATTCCGCCGAGGCCACGGTGCGTGCCACATCGCACTGAGCGGCATAGGCCTTTACGCCCAAAGCCTCGATCTCAGCTTTTAACCGTTCGGCCTCATCGGCACTTTTCGAATAATTGAACGCGACATTAGCACCGCGTCTTGCAAGCTCAAGCGATATCGCCTTGCCAATGCCGCGTGTTCCTCCCGTTACGATCGCCGAACGCCCATTAAATTGTTTTTCGCTCATAAATTAATCTTTGAAATATTCCGTCCCATCGCTTCCAATATAGCCTTCCTTTCCATTTATTTTTACGCGAGCCAACCCGTTCAAGAACGGCCTAGCATCATCATACTTTATTGAAATTATTTCTTGTCCCGTTCTATCAACGTAGCCGCGTTTGTCACCAAGCTCTATACAAATTAAGCCTTCGATGAGATAATATGCTCCGTCACACTTATCAATGAATCCATGCTTGCCATTCAATTCAACGTGAGCCAATCCTTCGCTGAATGAATCAGCTTTGTCATATTTTAACCCTAATACAATATTTTGTTTTCATCACAAAATCCCCATCTGTCTTCTTTTCGATAAGGAATCAGGCGCCTTTCTTGGGAGTCTGATTGAGGATTTGGTGTAGCAGTTTCCGTAATTTCATTAACAGTTATGACTTCGGTAATCGTTTCATCAGAGATAGTTTTTGCTTCTGAATAATCGGGGGAAATATCTTTCAACGCTTGGCTCATTTCTTTTGCGGTTTGATAGCGCGCCGCAAGATCTACTGCTATAGCTTTTGAGAGAATATCTTTTAGCTCAACGGGAATACAATCAGGTAGAGATTCAGCCTCACCGCGCGTCACGGCAGCCAACAATTCGGGGAGCGTTTTCTGCGGAAAGGGTAAGTCCCCTTTAAGAAGTTGAAAAAGGATTACGCCAATGGACCAAATATCGGTTTGAACATTGCGTTTTCCTTGGTGGGCCTCGGGAGACATATACCAATAAGTTCCTGATTTCGTATTACTATTGCTATCAATCGCCATTACGCGTGAGATGTCAAAATCACTCAAGCGCGGAATTCGGCCTTGAAGCAACACATTACCCGGTTTCAAGTCTCTATGAATAATTTTTCTCGTATGAAGATGCTCCAACCCGTCTAAAATTCCGATAATCATTTCAATCGCTTAGGCAATTGGCAAAGAACCTTGCAGTTCAAGCAAATCCTCCAGCGAACCATCAGGCGCAAATTCGCTCACAATCGCTATCTGATTGTTATAAACTTCACATTCAATAATTGGTATAATATTTTTATGTTTGCCCGATAAGAGCCAATTAAATATTTCTTCCTTGACGGCTTGCAAATCGATTTGGCGGTCAAGTGGCAGTTTGATTGCAACCTTTTCTATTGGAAAATTGCTGCGATTCTCCGCAAGCCAGACTTCACCGTATGCACCCCGCCCAAGAAACTTGATAAGGGTGTAATAACCGATTATTTGACCTTCTTGAAACATTAAATTCATTTTTTTGATTGAATTATGGGCAAGTTCGACAATGAATCAAAATTTTATCAACACAGGAATTTTGATATAATCATACTGAGCTTAATTTTTATGCCGACAAAGAAAGAAAATACTCAAGCGCAGAATGGGAACGGTTACGGACTTCGTGATTTCTCCCATCTACCGCGCGCTAAGGACTTTCCGAAACCGACAAATTTGACGCCGCAACAAAAAGCATTGAAGAAAGCGACGCACGAAGCACTGAAAGCTCTCGAAGAAGAGCAAAAAAAATATGGAACGACCTTTACTTGATACGTCCGTATTTTCGACTTATATAAAACGAATTGACGAGAACTTCGATTCTTTCCATTTTTCCATAGTAGTTTTCTACGAATTGATGGCGTCGCTTATTGACGAATCCACCCTTCAAAAATACGAAAATTGGCTTCTAGGGTTGCACAAAGCTGACAGATTGCTAATTCCAACTCGGACTGATTGGATTAATACGTCCAAAGCAATAAGGCGACTTCGCCATTTGAAACTTATCAATAAAAATCTGCCAACGACAGCACTGCAAAATGACGCATTGATAGCTCGAAGTGCTTTTATGCACGGATGCTTCGTCATTACCGACAATATCCGGGACTACCATTTGTTACAAAAAGTGATGCCAAAACTAGAAGTAATCCCTGCCAAAGAATTCTTCAGCTAGAAATCTATCCATTTAATGCATTCCGCTGGATCTCAAACAGCTTATTAACGCCGATATCGGCGAGGATCAACATCTCATCCATCTGCTCGCGGGTGAATGGCTCTCGTTCGGCGGTTCCCTGTATTTCGATAAATTTTCCGGCTCCCGTGCAGACGATATTCATATCGACATCGGCGTTTGAGTCTTCTATGTAAGCCAAGTCCAGAATCGTCGTGCCTTCGATGACGCCGACGCTGACGGCGGCGACTTCGCTCAGGATCGGCGAAGTTTTGATCGTTCCCTGTTTGAGGAGCTTTCGACAGGCAAGAGCAAGAGCGACATAGGCGCCGGTGATCGAAGCGCAGCGTGTGCCACCGTCCGCCTGGATCACATCGCAATCGAGATAGATCTGGCGTTCGCCGAGCAGTTTTGTATCGACGACGGCCCGCAGGCTGCGGCCGATCAGGCGTTGGATCTCCTGTGTGCGTCCGGATGGCCCATTCTTCGTCTCTCGCTGCGTACGGGTATTCGTCGCACGCGGCAGCATGGCGTATTCGGCCGTGACCCAGCCAAGACCTTTATTTCGCATAAACATCGGCACGCGATCCTCGACCGACGCCGTACAGATCACCTTGGTCCCGCCAACCTCAATAAGCGCCGAGCCCTCAGCGTACGGCGAAATATTCGGCGTGATCTTGGTATTGCGGATCTGGTCTTGGGTTCTGTTGTCGAGACGTATATATGTCATTTAAGATAAGAAACTTTGCCGCAGATAAACGCGGGTAACGCAGATCAAATTTTCATGTTCCTATCCGCGTCATCTGCGTAAATCTGCGGCTAATTCTTCTTCAGTTCGTCACCACCGTAAACTTCGATCGCTTCGAGCTTTGACGGCTTTATGCCGAGAAACCGTTCGGCGACCCGGCTAAATCTGTCAGCCGCGTCCGTCACATAAAAGTGATCGAGGTCATCACACAAGCGGCGCTGGCCGCTCACGGCGTTCGGATTCTCAAGGCCTTTGTCTTTCAATAACTGTGCGACCTCGTCCGCCGTGGCCTCGCCGGAATCAACAAGCTTAACATTTTCGCCAACCGTTTGCTGAATCACATCCCGCAGGATCGGGTAATGTGTACAGCCCAGAACGAGGGCGTCAGGCCGGAATTCCTTCATTTTCACTAGATACTTCGCTGCGATCGAATACGTCTCGGCTTCCTGCGTCCAGCCCTCCTCGGCCAGCGGCACAAACAGCGGACAGCCCGCCTGCAAAACCTCAGCCGTATCCGAAGCCCGGCGGATCGCTTCAAAATAGGCATTGCTCGCAACCGTCGCTTCGGTCGCAATAACGCCGATCTTGGCATTTGGCTTATCGCGCGTGATCTCAACCGCCCGTCTACCGCCGGGGCCGATCACGCCGACGACGTCAAGGCCGATCTTTCCCCGAATTTTTGGCAATGCGAGCGCCGACGCCGTATTGCAGGCGACAACCAGCATCTTGATGCCCCGCGACGCGAGAAACTGCGAATTCTCGATCGCATACCGCTCAACCGTCGCCATCGATTTTGTCCCGTACGGCACGCGGGCTGTATCGCCGAGATAAATGAAATGCTCATTCGGCAGACGGTTATGCAGCGCGCGATAAACCGTCAACCCGCCGACGCCGGAGTCAAAAATGCCGATTGGTAAAGTATTCACGCTATTAATAACTATATCGTATTTTGAGATTGGTGGTCTTATAGCCGTCGAAGACGGTGGAAGCATAAAGCCCCGTGCGTGAGCACGGGGTCATGATGCGATTCATTATTTTTAGCTATCGTAGATTGCGGCAGAGGTCTATCGCCCGCTTTCGCGGACTCGGACATTTTTTGGGATATTACCCCACGCTCACGCGCGGGGCTTTATGCTGTCGTCCGCTACGCGGACTAAAACCACAGCCTTTTTGCACATCAAGCGGCATAACCGCCGAATCAATAACTTCAGACTGCAAAGTCTAGTGGCCGCCAAGTCTGAAAACAATCCCCGTCGAGAATCGGTAGTTGCTTTGCCATGCTCCGCCGAAATGCGTCGGGATGTAATCGAATGCGATAGGCCGGACGGCGATGTGATCGTTAAGCCTCACATCCACGCCGCCGCCAAATTCCATCGCAAAGGCGCTGGCAGATGAACTAACGCTCGTCGTGCCGATGGTTGTCCCGCTTGTATCGTGGACTCCGCCAAAGAGCGGATGGACAAAGACTTTCACCTTGTCATTCGCGTTGAAGTTGAATTGCGGTCCGAAGAGATACGTCTGACGGTGTAGCGACACGTCGAACCTAGTTGTGCCGACCGTGTCTATCGTCGAGCCAAACAAGGCACTGAAGTCGCCGCCGATGCCTATCCATGGCTTCACGTTACAAAACAGCGAACCGCCAAAGCCGTGGAGGCTCTTGACCCTCTCACCCGGCGCACGCATATAGTCGTAACCGAATTCGATGTCGCAGGCATCTTTCTTTTCCTTGGGCGTCGGCGTGGGCTTTGGCTGGGGGGTCGTGCCGGTGTCAGCCGGCGGCGGGCAGGGGACGACTCGAAAAAAGTTATCACCAGTGCTGGAACGGAATGCTCGATTGGGGTCGGTCGGGTCCGGCTCCGAACCAAAAGGATAACTATTGACAGCCTTCCCCGTCTTCGAGTTTTTCCACGTGCAGTCCTTGTCCCGAAAAAAATTATCGCCAGTGCTGGAACGGAATGCTCTGTTGGGGTCGGTCGGGTCCGGCTCCGAACCAAAAGGATAACTATTGACAGCTTTCCCCGTCTTCGAGTTTTTCCAGCACTCGCATTTGCTCTGCGCAAATGTGGTTTGGCAGAAGCTACCAACTGCTATAACCAGCAACACTCCTACTCCTGCTAGTGTAGTCGCACTGACGCGAAATCCGTCGAATATCCTAGATGAGAATTCTGGCCCACCGATAGGAAAAACCTTACTCATATGTCATACCTCATTCTACGAACAGATCTGTTATGCATTCAAAACTTCTTAAAATGTTACTGTTTGCTTCTATCTGGTCGGGTCTGGCTTCTCCTCCTTCTGGTCGCTTTCCCGCTGACCTGGAGAGACCTGTGTTATTGTGATCTTCGGAGGTTCCGGCGGCTTGACAGGCGGCTGCACCTTAGGATCGTGGAGAAATGGACTGCAAAGACCCTTCCAGCCTCTTGATCTATAATAGATAGTTGTAGACATTCCCCACGAAATGGGTCCGCCCTGAGGATCGTCCGTAGGAACCGGGAATTCATCATTCGGATCTACGTTCCCTGGGCCTTGCCATTTTGTCCAATCCGGTTCCTTTTGCCCTTGAACGTAAACACAGTGACATCCCTCATTACAAGGTGGACTGCCCATTGTGCGTCGGAGAAACGCGTCCGCTGCGAAGCCTGCGTGCTTTTCTATGTCGTCAGATGGCGGTGGACTGAGCAATACCGCGGGCGCCGGTTTTTTTTGACCCGTATTTTTTTCAACAACGAATGGACTCGTCACATGTCCGTCTACAGTGTATTGAACCTCTCGTATAACGCATTCTTTAGAACAATCGGCCATATTTTCTTCTCCTTTAGCTAAAAATATTCAGTGCCTAACGGAAGCTGTGTGACCCGCAACGAAAACGAGGGGTATGCCTAACGCCGACATCTTTGTTTTCATCTTGCTTTTCCTACGTAAGAGGTTCTAAAATGGCGGTGTTAAACCTTATTCCAGACAGGATAATTCAGGCCGGTAGGGAAAATCCTGTAAAATCCCGAATTTTTCCGAAATCTTTTGATGAACGGAGAGCCGAGACATTTTTTTGAGTTCGATACTTTCCGCGTGGATGTAGAGGAGCGTCGTTTGACGCGAAACGGAAAAACCGTAAATCTGACCTCAAAGGTTTTCGACATCCTGCTCGCATTGGTTGAAAACTCTGGTCGCACTGTCGATAAAAACGAACTGATGCAGATGGTTTGGGAAGACACCTTCGTCGAGGAAGGCAATCTTAACCGACATATATCCACCCTACGCAGATTGCTAGGTGACGACCGGCGGCAGCAGAAATTTATCAAAACAATCCCGAAACATGGTTATCGTTTTACTAGTGACGTAAAAGAAAGCACCGCGTCAGCCGCACGCGAGCGTTTGGCATCCCCTGAAAAAAACCTGGACGGGTCCCGGTCGTTCGCAAGGATCGCAATGGTTTTCGCACTGCTGGCAGGCATTGGTTTGCTTGGCGCGTGGGTTTTCTCCGCCGGCAGTGCCGCAAAAGAACAAAAAAAATCTCGGATATCGGCAAATCCGGCGGCTGCCGATGCCTATGCCAAAGGCCGCGAACTTTGGCGCGGCCGCAACGGCGAGGGCCTGCATGAGGCAACGCTGCTACTCGAGCGAGCGGTTCAGATAGATCCCGATTTTGCATTGGCACACGCCGCACTTGCCGATGCATATGCCTTCGATTACACCAACTGGAAAAAAACAGAAGGTGAAGCCACTGCCGCTATCAAGCTGGACCCGACGATTGGCGAACCTCATGCCTCGCTCGGTTTCGTCAAAATGTTTTGGCAGTGGGACTTTTACGAGGCCGAGAGCGAATTTAAAAAGGCTGTCGCCCTTAGCGCGGACTACGCAACCGGACATCAGTGGTTTGCCGCAAACCTCGCCGCCACCGGGCACGGCGACGCCGCGCTTGTTGAGATCAGACAGGCGATGGAACTGGAACCATCGTCTGTCGCAATACACGCGGATCAGTGCCAGATACTCTATTTTGCGCGGCGAAATGAAGAGGCACTAACAGAATGCCGGAAAACACTGGAAATCGACCCGAAGTTCCTCCCCGCGCAAGCCAACCTTTATGAAATTTATTGTGTCTTAGGAATGAACGACGAAGCCGTAAATAAATTCTTCGAAAACAAGATATTGACGGGCGGCGAGATGCTGCCCACGGTGGCGAACAGTCTGAGCCGGGCCTACACTGAGGGTGGAATTAAAGGATTCCGTACTGAGCAACTAAAATTTTTTGTGCGTTCCAACCCGAACTATTACCGGCTGGCACAGACCTACGCGAGATTGGGTGATGTCGATTGGACATTTGAGGCTCTTCTGACCTCTTATGAAAAGAAAGAATTCGACTTTGTATTTGTTGACGCCGACCCAGTTTTCGCTCACCTACACTTAGACCCGCGGATGTTGGCCCTACAGCGGAAATTCCTCAAAATGGCCAAGCAGTAATTTGCCCTATTCTTACAGTGGTTTATTAACGCAATGAAGAAAATAAAGGAAACACCGTCAACTGAATTCGCGGCAGAAGAAAAGCGGGTCGAGGCTCAGAGCGCGACGTTCAAAAAAGAACTCGGTCTGACGGATCTCGTGCTGACGCAAATACTCTTTATCGTCGGGCTGCCATGGGTCGGAGTCGCGGCAAAGCAGGGGCCTTCGCATGTGGTGTTGTGGCTGGCGGCAATCCTGCTCTTTTACATTCCGTCGGCGGTCGTCGTCATTTATCTGA
>JANYIL010000052.1 GCA_025362075.1 Chloracidobacterium sp. | reverse complement strand
ATCAGATGACCATGAATGGCAGGAGAGACGGCTTTACAATCGAAGATTTCAAAGCGTGTGCCGAGGCTGGGTCCCTAAAACGGGGACGGACAGAATCGATAATTAACGAGGTCCGCAAAGCGGTAATACGATGGCCCGATTTCGCTGCGAATGCGCTAGTCAGGGACGATTGGATTAAAAAAATAAGTAATGCTCTTCGGTTGGAACTTGATCGCATCTAGTCGTTTAGAGTGCCACCGGCTTTCAAGAAATAAGCGGTGAGACCAGCTTCTCCCATCTTCGATCGCAAAAATATTTTGTCTTTTTGGAATGGCTCCGTCACACCCTAAAACAAATTACCGAGAGGCTTTCCTCCCGGTATTTCGACCACGAATTAAATCGCGGAGTGTTGCTGACGTTGATCACGGAGTTTTAACATTGGTCGTCAAACCTCCCGATCAATAGAGGCTGCGGTTAGTGACCGCCAAGTAGGTGGTGAAGGCCGCGGCGAAACGGGTTGCGGCTATCTACATGAGGGCGGGAAAAGCGGTTATTATAGTATCCATTATTGTTATAACCGTTATTGTAATTGCAGTTGTTACCGTAATTCGGGTAATTGTTGTAATAACCATTATTGGTACAGGGGTTGTTACCATAGTAGATGTTGTTTGATGGGCGTTGGTATCGCCGATCGATTCTCCATTCGCGGTTTTCGTGACGCTGTCGATCCCTGTCTTGGTGCTCAAATCGCCGGTTGTGATTTTGGGCATAGGTGGTAACACTTGCGCCTCCAAGCAATACCATTCCGAGAAATCCGACACTTAATATAAACTTCATACTGCGTGTCTACTTGTTCATTGATTTACTCCTAAAACTAAATTTATCTGACCGGCTGGCTTTTTTTTCCGGTATACCACCGGGGGGAAAGGTTATCGTAAAAAGCGATAATCGTAATCCCTTATCAAGGGTATCAATCTAGTCACAGAGCAAGTGCCGTACCAGATGTTTACTTTCAAGCTCGGTATTCACCTTTGGCTATATACGTCCACACTTTGAGACTTCAATTCGAACTCAAACCTGCATCATCCTAAACAAATAAATGATCTGAAGTATGTTTGAAATCAGACAGCAATTGTCGGTTTACAAACACAAAGGGATCTCAGCTTCTCAGACACTCCAATAAAAACCAGTAAATCCATTGATTTTATGACTGGAACGGTTATTGCATTTCAGTTGAGGAATATGCGCGTTCAAATTTTACGATTATCTCTCTTGTGGACGATTCTATGTATTTCGTCTCTGGTGTTATTGCCGACCGCAATTCTTGCCCACGGGGGTGAGGATCACGGTGATCAAAAACCAGCTACCGTGGCAAATGCAAAAGGCACGGTTTCCCATATCACGCGGCTTGGCGAGATTGAGGTGATGCTGAAACACCCTGAGATGGTGCCGGATACCGCGACATCCGGAAAGCTCTTTTTTACAAAATTCGAAACCAACGAACCGGTCGATAAAGTGGCAGCTGTCATCGAGATCGAATCGGCGGACGGTTCCGTAACCCAGGCAACGGTTGAAAAGACGGACGACGCTGGAATCTTTAGCGTTAAAATTCCGGCATTGCAGCAGGGGACCTATGTTGTGAGGGCCAAGGTCACTACTAAGGGAGAAACGGACACCGCCACATTTTCAGGCATTGAGGTCAAGCCGGAATCGACAGGTTTAGCGGGCCTTGACGGATTTTCTTGGTTACGAAATATGCTGATCGGGACGATCTTTCTCGTTGTAATTGCACTTTTCGGATTGTTAGTTTATTTCGTTCTGCGGTTTTCCGCGAGCGATCAGATAGATAGCGAAACAGTTTCGGCCTAACAAGATGAAGTTTGAGACAAGGGGAGACATAGTAGATTTAGGCGTGATGGCGAATGCGTTTTCATCGCGACGCTCAAAGCATGGTATTTCGGCAACGGGCATCATCGTTATTGTTTTAGCGATAGTTGCTCCGGCTTTTGCCCAGCAGACCGCGCCGGCACGGGCCTCGGCGGTGTTCGTCTCAAAAGATGGCTCAACAGTCGAACGGCTTATTGAACTTGCATCGGGCCGGAGAAACGATTTAATGGCGGCCCGGCAACGGCTTGCAATCGCCGAGGGACGACTAATTCAGGCCGGGCTTCGCCCAAACCCAACGCTCAATTCCGAATATGGCTCACCGCGATTTCTGGGCGGTGAGGCCGAACGCGATCTTTCCGTTGGGGTGTCGCAAACATTTGAATTAGGCGGTAAGCGCAACCGCCGGATCGCCGTTGCGCAAGCTGAATTAAATCAAACCCGGTCTGAGGTATTGGCGATCGAGCGGCGGCTGGCTGTAGAAATTCGAACGTCATATACCAACGCCATTGCCGCGGCACGCCAGCTAGATGTACTCGAAGAACTGATCGCTGCGGACGAAGAGATCGTCCGTGCGACCGAGGCTCGTTTGAAAGAGGGCGATGTTGCTCCGCTTGATGTCAATTTGGTAAAAGTCGAGGCCGACCGTTTGAGGGTTCAGGCGATACAAGCGAAAAGCGAGCTGGAGACCCAAATTATACAGCTCAAAACCGCGATCGGTGCGGATGTTTCTGAAAGTCTGCGTCTTGCGCCCCAGCCTGATCGTCCGCCGCGTCTCGATATGAGCCTAAGTGAATTGACCGATTTTGCATTTCGCGAAAGGGCCGACCTGCAGGCGGCAAAACTTGGCGAGCAGCTTGGTTCGGCACGAATTGATCTGGCAAAAGCGAACGCCGTCCCAAATATTGCCGGTTCGGTCAAATACTCACAGAACAGACAGATAATCGATTTTCCGCCGTCGCTTCGTGTAAGTCCATTTCCGCAGACTGACAACGCACTAACTTTTGGCGTCTTGGTGGACATTCCCGTCTTTAACCGTAACCAGGGTGAAATCGCCTCGGCGACAGGTGAAAAGGTCCAGGCAACGCGACAGCGGGAATTCCTGGAATCAACCGTAAAGCGTGACGTCGCTGTGGCATATCGCAAATATCGCGCGGCGGCCGAGACTTTGGTTCTATATTCGACGCAGATACTTCCGCGTGCGCAGGATAATTTGCGATCGGTCAAAGCCGCCTATGGGATCGGAGAATTCTCCATTTTCGAGGTCGTGAATGAACAGCGGCGCCTTACGGAGAACGTTACCGGATACAACCAGTCCCTGCGTGATTACTACACGGCGCTTGCGGAGCTCGAAACCGCAATCGGCACTACAATTCCCGCGACCGGGCTTTCACCAGGAGCTTCGGTATTGCCGACGCAGTTGGATGTGCCAAATCAAATTGATCGTGAAAAATTTCTGAAATCGATTCAAGCATTTGAATTACAAAAGAAAAACGTTCCAGTGATAGCAAAAAAGTCAGAAAACTAGAG
Organism: Chloracidobacterium sp.; assembly: GCA_025362075.1. GTDB lineage: Bacteria > Acidobacteriota > Blastocatellia > Pyrinomonadales > Pyrinomonadaceae > OLB17. The sequence goes on along the minus strand of JANYIL010000052.1, from coordinate 1,786 downwards.
AGGAAAAAAGAATGAAAAAAATAACAATATTTATGATTTTAGCGTTAAGCCTTGTCATCGGTTTAGCGGCGGCATGTACTTCAACCACGTCGAACACACAGGCCCCAAGTAATACGACGGCGGCAAATAAGGCCGTCGCGAATACCACCGCCCCGGCAAATGTGGCACCTAAGGCCGAAGAGGACGCCCCTGCATCGGTGAAGGCCGCTTTCCCGGAGGCCCAAAGCTTTACAAAGCAGCATAAAGACATTCCGAAAACCGAGATCGCGGAAATTGAGAAGGAATCGGGAGCGAAAGTGCCCGACACCGATCATCACTCGTATCTGGCCTTTTTGACGACCGGTGGAGCGCGTAAGCAGATCGGTGCGGCAACTGTTGTTAATGCGGGCGGTAAGGATCTAGTAGTTGTGTATGAAAATAAAGATGGGAAGCCATACATCAAGGAAATTCGCGCTGACGGGATTTCGGCCGATTTTCTTAAACAGTTTGTCGGCAAAGGTCATGACGACAAATTCCAAATAAAGGCTGCTGGCGGCGTTGATGACGCAACGGCGAAGGCGATTACAAAAGCTGTGCAAATAGATATTTTAACAATGCAAATGTTGTACGGTGCTGAAGACAAACACTGATGATGAAGAGTTCAAAGTTCAAAGTTCAAGGTTCAACGTTCGATGAATGTGGTCGAAGGTCGGCGGTTAGCTTTTTTCTGCTCGTCATACTGCTTACTGTTTACTTCTTACCGCTTGCCGTTTTGGCACATGGCGGGGTGGATGACGAGCCAAAAGCGTCATCGACCCCGGTCGCCGGGCAGCCGGTTGTCTCGATCGTTACGGCGGAACGCAATATTCAAAACGAGAGCGGGAATTTTAATCTCGTTTTAAAGCGTTCGCCGGGCGATCCGCGTTCGGGTGAAATGGAACAGTTTCTCATCCGAATCGCCGAAAAGGTAGAGGGTGGTTTTGGAGGCGGTGCGCCTGTTCCGATCGAAAAAGCGACGGTGACCGCGAGCATTATCCAGACAAACGGGACAAAGGTTGCCGACAATTTGGCGGTAAAAGCCGAAGCTGACGGTAACTATCGCGTGTCTTACAATTTCGGCAGCACGGGTGATTACAAAATTGTTTTCACTATAGCCACCGGTGATGGACGGAATTTTTCAGCTGATTTCCCTGTAACCGTAGCCAGAGCTCCGATTCGAATGTCCTTTTGGCTCGGACTGTTGTTTTTGACCTTATTGACTCTGGGAACGGTTGGGGCCGCTTTTTACGTATCGCGAAGACGTGGGCAAGTGAATTATAAAAGGTTTGCTCCGATCGTAGTGTCGGCCCTCATTATCTTTGCGGTAGGCTTTGTCGCTTTAAGCTATTTTTTTCCTTCGCGAGATATAAGAGCTGCCGCGGAGCTGCCGCTGAATTCGACTAAGGACACAACAACGAATGGACTGGCAACTGCTAATGCGCTGAGTATCCCAAAAGAATCCCAAGTTTTGTTTGGTATCAAGACCGAACCAGTTTCGACTCGCCAAATCACAAGCGGCCTTAAAACGACCGGCACGGTTCGGACCCGTCCGGATGCGAGAGCTGTCGTTTCGTCGCAGGTGCCGGGCAAGATCCTTTTGCGCGGCGGATTGAGTTTGGGATCGGCCGTAGCTCGCGGAGAGCAGATCGGAACGATCGAACAGGTATTGGATGTTTCAACTCAGAGCGGCTTGGAATCGCAGCGGCTCACAGTCGAAGCAAAAAAATTGGAAATCAAGAATAGCATTCTCCAGTTACAGGCGCAGCAA
>JANYIL010000258.1 GCA_025362075.1 Chloracidobacterium sp. | reverse complement strand
ACCAGCTCGTTCGGGTTTTACTCGTTTGACAACGTCGCTCCCGGCTTTGCATATACGATGCGAATTTCGTCACGGCGTTTTCGCTATCAATCCCAGACGGTCGTGCCGACCGGCGACCTCGCGAATGTCGATTTTATCGGGCTGGAATAGCTGGAGAAAGTAATCTCCTCCGCGTCCTCTCTCGAAAATCTCTGCGGCCTCTGCGTTTACCAGGGCTTGAACGCAGAGGCCGCTTGAGGAGGACGCCGAGAAACGCCGAGCCCCCCTTCCCATTTCTGCCCAGCACCACAGGATTAGAAACTACCGCAGTGCTCCGATTGCGCGGAAAATTTGATTTTGACGTTACGGCGGAACATAATGTTGCAAAGAGTTTCCGGGAGTAATGAGAATGATACTGAAAGGTCTTTCCGCCGCAGTCTGCCGATCATTATTTATTTTTTTGCTCGTCGTGTCCGCAAGTAAGGTCTTCCCTTATGGCGGCTCCTGGATCGGGAGTTCTGCTGCATCAACCACAAACCTGCAAATCACGCTCCGCGACAGCGTTACTGGAAATCGAATTTCGGGAACTGTTGCCGTTGCCGGTAATGATTCGACTGACACATTTGCGACTGACGATGCGGGACGCGGCGGTTTTCGGCTGGTGGGCGGGCGGAACGATCTTCATGTCTCTGCTCCCGGTTACAACGCTCTGGACACGTATTTCGAGGGTGGGCAGCCTATGCTCGATGTGACCGTTTGGCTCGATCCCGTTGTTATTCCCGGCGAGATGCGGCGTGAAGCGATCGCGTCGCGTTTGCGGGCCGGGACGACGTTTGTTCATGGGCATATTATTGACGATAAGAACGGTAAGCCGCTTGCGGGTGCGCGGGTTTATCTTGCGAACGCCAGGACCGAGACAGTTTCCGACGCTCGCGGATATTTTCAGATGAATGTACCGACGCCGCCGATTGATCCGGCCGGAGATCTGCCGGGCAGTGACGATCTCGTGGTCGAATCGGGCGGCAAGGTCGTCTATCGACGGACGAACACATTTGTTGCCGAGGGGGCGACCCATTTTATTATCGATGTCGATCGAGAGACGGCAAGGACTGTCGATGGGACACACAAGATGTTGGCCGCGAGTCAGAACCGCCTGCGTGAGCGGGCGGCCAGTCTTGCACCCGAAGTTCAATTTAGTGGCAACGACGTTGCTATCGATCAGCGTGACGCAGTATCAGCGACCTGGCCGCCCACTTACGCAGGCGGTTCTGACTTGGCCGCCGCGACGGTCAACGCTCCGTTTGGGCTGGGGGCGGTGACCGTCCCGACCAGCATCCGCGTCGGATTTACCTGTCCGACCAGCACGACGTGCTCGACGGTTCAGGTTTACGCTCTCGACACCTATGTCAGGCTCGGGCTTGATGACGAATGGATCTCGTCGTGGAACACCAACTCGCTAAAGGCGGGGGCGATCGCGTTTCGCAGCTATGGCGTTTATCACGTGTTTCATCCAAAAACGGCCACGTACGACATTTGCAGTACGACCTCGTGTCAGGTGATCGACCCTAACGATTCGGCCGCGAGCGTTGACCTCGCGACGGCCCAGACGACGGGTTCGATCGTCACGGACGCCGCCGGGAACAATCCATTTTTTGCCGAATACGCCGCCGAGAATAATGCCAACCTGTGTCCCGACGGCATGACCGGCAACAACGGCACGTGGCCCTGCATGAGCGACATGGTCGATGCGGGACAGACGTTTAACGGCCACGGACGCGGGATGTGCCAGTGGGGAACGCAGCGTTGGTCGATCAATCAGGGCAAGGATTATGTCTGGATCGTCAACCATTATTACAACAACAACGGTGCGGGAACTCAGCTTCGGGTCGGTGTTTTGCAGAGCGGTTCCAACTCCGTCCTGCCGCCGCCGACGTTGAATGGTCCGGGAGTTGACAATGCCGCTCCGGGTTCAACCGTGACGACGCTGACGCCCGTTTTCGACTGGCAGCCGGTCGCCGGATCGGACGGCTACGGGCTATATATCAGCAAATTTAACGGCTCGACTTACGATCTGGTCTTCAATTCCGAAACCGCCCTCGGCCAGCCGATCCAAGGCACGAGCTTTCCGCTGCCCGCAGGCATTCTGCAAACAAACGCCCAATACCGCTGGAATATGAGTTCGCACAATATCGCCGGTTACGGCACGGCGAACACGTTTCGCACCTATTTTCAGGTGAGCCAGCCGGTTTCGATATCGGGACGAATCTTCACTTCGGACGGCGCGACGGGCCTCAGAAACGCGGGCGTCACGCTGACCGACAGCCTGGGCGTCGTGCGAACCGCAACAACCAGCTCGTTCGGGTTTTACGCGTTTGATAATGTCACTCCCGGCGCGGCCTACACCATCCGCGTCTCATCTCGCCGGTTTCGCTACCAATCGCAAACGGTGCAGCCATCCGGCGATCTCGCGAATATCGATTTTGTCGGGTTGGAATAGATCATTTCAGCCCGATGCGTTTGAGCAGGGCGTCGAATCGCGGATCGTTTCGTATCGGGTCATACAGGGGTTCGCGAGTCGTCTGAATGAGCATGATCCCGTGCCGCTCGAAGACCTTATCAAGTACTTCAAATGCCTTGTCCGTTTCTCCGAGCTGCGAATAAACCATAGCGCCCCTGGGACCGTCCGGCGGGTTGGGTTCGACGATGCGCCTTAATACGCCGGGCCAGCCGTCCTTGTTAAATGCCGATTTCGTCGCCTCGATCTCCTCCGGCGGCGCTCCGCTCTCTTCCAACTGACGAATTCGGGCGTCGAAAGCATGTTGGTAGTCTTTTTTCAGCTCATAACAACTCATTAGCCAGTTTCGTACCTCGCTAAACCCTCGATCGGTCTCCTTGACGTTTTTGAACTGCTCGATCGCCTCATCATAGCGGCGGGAATAATACAGGATCACGCCGCGCGAGCGTTTGTTGAATGAGGTTGGAGCGAGGGCGACCGCCGCGTCCATTTCGCGCAGGGCCTCACCTTCGCGGCCCATCGAATTGAGGTAAAAGGCCATTTCCTTGTGAGCCTCGTGGCTGCCGGGATCGAGCTCGATCGCCCGGGCGCATTCCTTTCCGGCACCGGGGAAATCCCAGTCGTACGTCGCCTTGATACGGCACAGAAGCGTGTGGGCGTACGAGCTGGCAACGTCCAATTCGAGCGCGGTGGTTCGTTCGGAAGCATATCCAGCGGGTTTATGCGCGATTTTACCTTGCTGCCGGATGGCCGGATCATAGTTGTCGTGACGCAATATGCCGCTGGCGGGTCGATCATAATGGTGCGGGGTTACACAGCAAATGGCCAAGCTGATTCTACTTTTGGTACCAACGGGAGCACATCTTTTTCGAGCACGGACGGTCGCGCCGAAGGGCGACGTATTCAGAGCGGGCCGGACGGGAAGATCGTCGTGCTGGCTGCGACAAAATCGCCAACGCTGATAGCGAGAATGAATTCGAATGGGATACCGGACAGCTCATTTGGCTCAGGCGGAGTCGCTTACGGGTGGGGCGTCGATTTCGCTTACCTGATAACCAATAGTGATCTGATAACCGATGGCTTTGGCGATATCCTGATCCAGCCCGACGGCAAGATCGTCTATGGTCTCAATGGCGATTGGTCGGACAGTTATTTTGTCGCCCGGCAAAACGCCGACGGGACGATAGACGGTGGTTTCGGAATCGGCGGCTATGCGACAGTTAACGTCGATTCGAGCATATTCTACGGCGATACTATTTCGTTCGGCTTGTCGATGCTGCCGAACGGACAGTTTGTGGTAAGCGGTGCCACGATCGGCTGGGGTTTCGGCCCGTCCTCCACGGGCGTGTCGCGGCTGAATAGCAACGGAACGATCGATCCGACTTTTGGCAAAAATGGAAAACTGGTCATTGAATCGAGGCCAGCCGATTTTCGCGGCGCGGCGGCGGCACTTAATGTTCTGTCCGGCGGAGCCATTTTGCTTGGGGGAGTGACCGATTCCAAGTTCTCTATTACAAGGCTTAACGAAAATGGATCGATTGACCCGTCTTTTGGCGCAAGGGGCGTTACCACCACGCCAATCGGCGAGCCGTCAAGGATAACCTCGATCCTCGGCATGGTCACCCAGCCGGATGGAAAGGTTCTCGCCGTCGGTGTTACGCGAAGCGAAAACGTCGCGTTTATCTCGATGGCCCGATATCTCAACGATCCGGCACAGACGCTTGTCTCGGTATCCGGCAGAGTAATGACGCCCGACGGGAACGGCTTGCGAAACGCCGCTGTCACACTCACCGACACCCAGGGCGTCGTGCGAACAACCACCACAGGCTCATTTGGATTCTATTCGTTCGATAATGTCCAGACCGGATCGTCGTACACGCTCGCGGTCTCGTCGCGGCGCTATCGATATGCATCTCGCACCTTGCAGGTCGACAACAGCCTCTCGAATATCGATTTTATCGGCTTGGAATAGGTTCGCGACTCAATTGCTGGAGGACTTTAACTTAATGCTCCTCTTGCTGCGGAGCACGACATCGGTTTGATCTACTTTGAGCGCGATACTCGGGATCTTTCCACTGCCCGTGAGCTGGGGGTAAAAGCCGATGAGGTATTGGTTTTTTAGTTCGTCGGCGATGTTTTGAAAGGACGCTTTGAAATCGTGCGATTTGCTTTCGATCAGTTTGCCGCCGGTCACGATTCCGAGTGCGTACATATAACGCAATTGGGCGTTGGCATCCTCAATAATTCGTTTGACGGCTTCCTCGCGGGTAATTTCCAATCCATCGTGGGTTCTGACCATTTTAGGCAGCCTGTCGACGTCAATCCTTATCTCGCGTTTGCCAAACAGGATCGGGTAGACGAGGATGTCCGACGCCGAAAGCGTGTCGAGCAGAGCCTTGTCGGAGACGATCCTGCCCCGTACAAACCCATCTGTCAGCACTATGATCGCCTTTCTGCCCTGAACTCCGGCAAAGCCGCGGGTCGCGATCTCGTACATCGCATCCTGCATATTCGACCCCGGAACTCCGTAAAGACTGGCATTGTTGATCGCTTTGCTAAGCTTTTTCTGATCGGAGGTAAATTCCTGCAGCGTCTTCATTGCCCCGTCAAACGTGACGATCATCCCCTGGTCTTCGGGGCGAAAGATCTTGACAAAATCGCGGGCCGCGCTCTTGATGTCGCCCAAAAACGGTACCGTGCTGCCGCTGACATCGATCAGGATAACGACGTTCATCGGAGCCTTTTCGTCGGCAAAAAACTCGATCTCCTGCCGCTCGCCGTCCTGCGTGAGCGTAAAATTTTCTTTTTTCAAACCCGCGACGTATCGCCCCTGTCGGTCGCTGGCGATGACGGGAATATTCACCAGCACCGTATTAATCTTGATCGGCTCGTCTTTGTCGAATGTCTGGGCGATCGCGGCAGATACAAAAATAGTTAAAGCAAACAAAACCGCTGAAATTAACTTTAGATATTTCATACTCCTATTGTTAGACCGGCCAGGTCGTCAGCCATGTCGCAAATCGCATCCACACGTCGGTTCCAGAGATCATAATTCGCAACGGAAACGACGCGATCATGAACAGGGCCCCAATGAGGAAGACGACGTTGAGCTTGCGGTTACGCCACGTGTCGTAGATCAGGATGCTGATGGCGAGCACGGTCGGGACGCCGAAAAAGAAGAGAGGCCCCAGCGTCTGCAGCGAGGCAAAAGGAAAGCGGCCCAGCCCCGGCGGGAGGAAATTTAGCGCCGTCAGCAGCATCAAGCGTTTGTGATCGGCGAGGCGTTTTCGATAGTAGATCGCGGCCCCAAAAAGTCCCGCAAATACAAGCAAGTCAAAGAGCGGCACGACCAGAAACGCAAGCGGCGGAATGTTTGGCGGCGTCGAGGCCGAACCGTATTTAGCGGCCGAAACAGCCGTAAAAAATCCGGCGGCGATAATTGCTATGGCTAGCGCAATGCCAAGCACACCGAGATTCATGTGAACCTTTGGCCGTTTCGAGCGGATCAGCCAGACCTGCGTGATGAAAAAGGCGATCCACGTCGTCATCAACAGTCCATGAACATGTACGAGCAGGCCCGGCAACGGCGGGTTGTCGAATGCGAACTTGAGATAATACGTCCGCGCAAAACCGATCAATATGATCGTCGGAAAAAGTATCGCGATCGCCGCAAACAGCCTGCGGTCGGAGACACGCCAGTCATAGGGGTCGTTCATTGCCATAATATTTTTTCGCTCGGAAGTCCCTGAAAGGGACAAATATAATAGCGTCGGGAGCATCCCGACGAGCTTCGGTTCAGCTGCCCGCCCGTCCCTGAAGGGGACGAATTTCTACCGATGCACCCATTTGTCCCTTTCAGGGACAAAAATTGGTTTGGGCAACTGGTCGTCGGGATACTCCCGACGCTATTGCAGTAGTCCCTTTCAGGGACTACGCGTTTGACCTCAATTCTTACGGTCTGACGGTTCCGCTGCCCAATCCGGGGATGCCTGCCGGGGGTGGCGGCGGAGCCGGTTTCGGATCCGGGGTCATGTAGCCCTGCAGGACAAATAGCCGGACGATGGTGCGCACATCGCTGCGGGTGAAGCGGTCGGCGATCTGGCTCATGTGTTCGAGATCGGCCTTGCCGAGTGCCTGTAACTGCTGCGTGTATCTGAAAAGCATGACGTTAGCGGGGTTAAATCCGCCATTACCGGCCCGCAGGACGAGTTCGCCGCGTTTGAATGTGCGATCGCGTTTGTTGTATTTGCTGAGGACGGCGGCGGCCTGGATCGTGCTGTTAAATTCCTCGACCAGCGGTTCAAAGAGGCGAAAGGCGGTGTCCGGATCGACCGCTCCATATCCCCTAACTACCGTCATGAGGTCGGCCATGTCGTCTTCGTCGTCGGGGAAATCTTTTACCAAACGCTTGGCGTCCGACATCATCTCTTTGGCTGTCGCAATGTCCTTTTCGGTGCCCTTGCGCTGCATCTGGGTGGCGAGGCCGACAAGTAGCGGTATCTCCTGGCGGCGGTTGGTCATCTGGCCGATCAGCCGGCGGGCTTCGTCCACCTTGCCGGCGGAGATCGCACGTCCCGCCCGGTTTGCGTCAAACTGCTCCTGCGCCTGGGTCCGTATTTTATCGTCCGGTATCTGGTCGATCAGTTTTTTGGCCCGGGCCTCATCGGGGATCTGGCCGATCTTGCTGGCCAGTATCGAAAGGGCGTTGCGCTTGTCGTTTTCGTTGGCGATCTTGGGCAGCTGGGCCAAAATGTCCTCGGGGGTCGTGGTGGCATTCCCCAAGGTGGCCTGGTTGACGCCAGCTTTCATCTCGGTCGGCAGACTTTTCTTGTTCTCGGCGTCGCGGGCCTTGAGCGCGGGCACGCGCTCGGGGACAAATTTTTCGAGCGTCGGTATAGCCTGCGTGATCATCGTCATTGCCATCATCGACTTTGACGGCACTAGCAAAGCGTCGACCATCTTACCCGCAAGATTTTTCACCTGAGCATCGGCAAAGGCAAACGTCTTATAGGCCGCGCCTGGTGACCCCGGCGGAGCGACCGGCCGAGCGGCGTATTGCAGATAGCTGAGAGCGGTCCGCATGTCGTTCTGATTCTTGACCATATCCGCGTCCGATAGTTTCGCGATCACATCTGACCCTAGGTCGGCGGCTTTTTTTGCGTCTTTCTGATTCAGGTTTTGCAGCATCTGTATCAGGCCGGTTGTCACGCCCTTTGCCATGCTGTCCTTGATAATCTTAATGATTTTATCCGGGTCGTTCGCGGCGGCTCGCTGGGAGAAATTTTCTTCAAGCTGCGTTTCCTGCATGCTCCGGGCATTGTCAATGGAGCTGGTTGAATTGGAAACCTCGACAACGCCGCCGGCAGCAGCAGCTCTTGCCATCGAATCAGCCAGTCTGGCCGAACGTGTCTGGAGAAGAACCTCAAGAGCGAGGCCGGCGTCGTGCTTCGCAATCAACTGTAAAATTTCGTTGCGAGGGTCGTCTTGATCGAAAACATTGTAATCGGGCGTGGTGCTCTCTGCACGTTCCTTTTCGGTTTCGGTATTGTAGTTAACGATCTCGCTGGCGGCGTTGTGGAAAAGTTCGCGGGCGCGTTTTTCGTCAAATTTCCAGTAAAGATCGGCCGCCATCGCGTCGATCACGGCGCGGTTCCCCGGCAGCCGCAGCCCGCCAGCGTCATTGACAGCCCCGTCGAGCATCTGCACGACCAGCTCGTCCATCGCCTTCTTTTTCCTGGCCTTATCGTCCGCCGACTCGCCCCCTAGCGTCTGCGCCGCCGCAAAGGCGCACAAAAGTAACAATGTTGACGTTAAAAAGACAAGCCTTCGCAGCCGCATCGCGGGGTACTCCTTAGAAAAATAATCGATTTTAGGCGATGTGAATTATATCACAGGTTTTGGAACGACTGGAGCGGCGAGCATCCTGCTTGCCACGCCGAGGGCTTCCGAAGGCGTAAAAAGTTCACATTTTCACGAGGGATGGAGAAACCCAGCGCATAGTCGGTCTATCGACCGATGGCAAGCAGGATGCTTGCCACTCCAGTCGCCTTCCCATTCACCAATACCCATAATACTGCTGCTCCGGTTCGTCGGGCTTTTTGTCGTCCTTGAGAAAGCCTTGCAGAACGTAGAGCTTGACGATCAGCCGCGTGTCGGTTCGGGCAAAATGGTCGGCGAGGGTGTTCATCCGGTCGAGATCGGCCTTGCCGAGGAGCTGCATTTGAGGGATGTATCGATAGAGGGGCATATCCCATTGATTGCCGGCTACCTGCAGGATCAGCTCGCCCTTTTTGAACGAGCCAGACCTGACGTTGTATCTCGCGGTGACGGAGCTTGCCTGAACGTAATCGTTTATCTGATCGATGACCGGCTCAATAATCCGAAATGCAACATCGGGGTCGACCTTTGCATAGCCCTTTACGACCTCCATTACGTCGGCGATGTCCTCATCGCTTTCGGCGAGGTCGTTGGTGAGGGCTTTAGCGTCTTTCATCAAGCCTTTCGCGTTTGCGATGTCCTTTTCAGTTCCTTTCTTTTTAAACTCAAGTGCAAGAGCGACCAGACGCTGGATCTGCGTCTTCTTTTTTGTCAGGCCGCCAATCATCTTGCGGGCATCGTCGAGCTTGCCGGTAATCGCCGTGCGGGTTATGCGGGCCGCCTCGTACTGTTCGAGAGCGTTCGTCCGGGCCTTTTCGTCTGGGATTTGCTCGATCAGCTTTTTCGCGCGGGTGTCATCCTCGATCTCATTTATCTTTCGGGAGAGGTAATAATAGGCGTTCGCCTTTTCATACTCGTTATCCGTTTTTGCAACGTAGGCAAGCAGTTCGTCGGCGGTGGCGTTTTTGTCCCAGACCTTTTGCCGCTCCTGCATTTTTTTGACCTCGGGCGGCATGTTGGTTTGATTTTCGCCCTCGCGTAGCTTGAGCAGAAGGATCTTTTCCGGGACAAATTTTTCGAGCATTGGCATCGCCTGGTTTAGGGCCATCGCGATTGTCATCGATTTTGACGGCTCGGAAAGCACGTCGGCTATCCGGCGTCCGAGGTCGCGGCCCTGATCGTCGGAAAATTTGAAAAGCTTTTCTCTCGGGTCCTTGACGCCGGTGGAATTGTCCGGCAGCTCGGGCTTAAATGCGTACTGCAAAAAGCGAAGGGCGGTGCCCATGTCGGCCTGATTTTTGGCGAGGTCGAGGTCGATGATCTTCTTAATAATATCTCCGGCCAATTCGCCCGCTTTCTTTTCGTCTTTTTTATTGAGTTTTTGGAGCAGCGGCATAACGTTGTACGAAATGCCTTTGGCCATGCTGTCCTTGATTAGCTTGATCGCTTTTTCCGGGTTTTCGTCCGCCGCCAGCAATGCAAAACGCTGCTCGAGGGCGATCTCCTGATCGGCCTTTTGCCGATCGGGGTTCCAGCTCATCATGTCGTTCGTCGCTTTTCCTTTGGCGGCGCCCACACGGGCCATTGCGTCGGTCACCTTGGCGGGGCGCGTCTGCAAGAGCATGTCGAGAGCCATTTCGGCGTCATGCTTGGCGACAAGCGGCAGCACCTCGCCGCGAACATCGCTCTGGCCCGTATAGAGATCCGCATACGGATCGGGATTTTCCTTTCGTTCTTTTTCGATTTCCTGGTTGTAGGTGAGCAACTCACCCGCCGCGTCGCGAAAGAGTTTGCGGGCCTGTTTTTCGTCAAATTGCCAGTAGAGGTCACCGGCGCCCGCGAAAACGATGGCGCGGTTGTTTGCCAGGCGTAAGGACGAGCCGTCGTCGATGATATGGTCGAGCATTTTTACAATGCGTTCGTTTTCCTCTTTTTTCTTTTTTTCTTTTTCGGCGTCAGCGTCGGTCGGCTGGGTTTGGGCAACGGCGAGCGCGCAGAATTGCACTAAAGCTATTAAGGACAGGGCGAGAACGCGAGATCTCATGGGGTGGCCTCCTAAAAAATAAATTGGTACCGGATCGCGCAAAAAGTATATCATAGTAAATAGAAGCAGCTACGACGATCCGCACGAGACACGCAACGAGGTACCGGCCGAGATCGACTTTGATAATCCAAATAATTGGAAATCACTACATAATTTTCGTTGATCCTCGGATCACGTCGGGCCGTTTTTTCGCCGTCGATAGTTACCCGCCTTAATGACTTAGCCGTAAAACGACGAGTTGGGGGTGGTCAAAAAATTAAGGCACGGGACTTGCGAGTTGCGTCTAATATGTCAGCCCGACGGGTAATATGAGTAAGATCAGACTCAAACAGGTGAAGTTGGTACTGGTACTTTGCTTTGCGGCAATGGGCATGGTCGGCGTCCTGACAAGCCTGCGAACGGTCCGCACGGTCGAATCGAACATCAACGGCCCGCCGCCCGGCGTGACCGGGGCCCCCGGTGAGGAAAACTGTGCCTTTTGCCACGCCCCGGTTCCCGGTTTCGGGAGTTTTGTAATCATCGCTCCGGCCAGCTATGACCCGGGCCAGACCTATCAAATCATCGCCCGCCACACGACACCCGATTCGTCGCGGCGGCGTTGGGGGTTTCAGTTGACGGCGCTCGGTGCTTCGGGTGTGGCGGCGGGGTCGTTCGCAAACCTGTCGCCGTTTACGCAGACGTTTCACAACAACGATTTTGACCGAAATTATATTGAACACAACCAGATCGGCACGTTTGCCGGCCAGATGGGCGGGGCTCAATGGGTATTTAACTGGACAGCTCCGGCCACGGATATGGGCCAGGTTACATTTTACGCCTACGGAAATCAGGCAAATAACGACGGCACGAGCAACGGCGATCAGCCTTACGGCACCTCAGCGACGGTCGAGTCAAATGCCGCGACCCCGACGCCAACGCCGACGCCGACTCCAAGCCCAACGGAAACTCCGACGCCTACGCCTACGCCTACCCCAAGGCTCGTAACCGTCAGCGGCCAGGTCCTCACATCCGACGGCCGCGGCCTGCGAAACGCCACGGTTTCGATGACCGCTCCAAACAACGTCGTCCGGACCACGACGACCAGCTCGTTCGGGTTTTATACATTTGACAATGTCGCCGCCGGATCGACCTACGTTTTCCGCGTATCATCAAGACTCTTCCGCTTTGGCACGAAAACGGTGCAAGTAGACGACAACCTGACGCTGACCGATTTTGTCGGTTTGGAATGATCTTCCGTGACGGCAATTTTACGCTAATTTGACGGCCATTAAGTTAAATCAAAGAAAAAAGCTTTCCAGGCCGCATCATTTTACTCCTTCAAAAATAACGAAATCGCCCGGAACGCATCGATACCGGACACCGCTTGTATTTGTTTAGGATTATGACGCAGTTCTGGATGAATATGGCGAAGAGTGTTGTAAAGATAAGGTTAAGAAACGTCCCGTTAGGGTCAAATCGCGTAACGCTCAAAGATCGCAAACCTCTCGGCCACCATCTCGGCGGGGAAACCATCTTCGATCAGCTCCTGGGCCGTCCGACACTCGATGAGGGTGCGCGGGATCAGAGCACATGACGCAAACACGTCTGCCTCGTGCTCCTTTCGCGTGGGCAGCCCGACGCCGTGAAAATTGGCGGTCGCACCCGATTCGGGCATGTGGAGCAGAAAATGGCCGAGTTCGTGAAACAGCACAGCTAGCTTTTGCGGCCCGGCCAGCCGGCTGTCAACCGCGATAAAATCCCGCCCCATCACGCGGTAATAAAACCCGCCAACGCGCAGCGGCATTTCCTGCACAGTCACCTTGTACCGTTTACATAGCCGGTAAACATCGTCCTCACCAAGCGGGCGCTCGTTCCAACCGGTCCTAAGCTGCGAGATTTTTTCTATAGCGAACCGCATAAGAGACGAGAGCGGATGTACTGTCAATGCAACATTGTAACACAGATGCCTGAAAACGCAAGTGGAATTTTTGGTAGTAGCCTAATCTTGTGCGAAAAAATGGTTGGCCCGTGTTCCGGATGCAGAAGTCCCGCGCGTGAGCAAGGGCATAACATTCATCGTTCGTGTTACGCCCTTTCTGCAATGATCGTTCGCTTTAGCCTACAACGACCGGTCAAGCACCCTTTTCGCGTCATGCAAGGCCGCAATCTTGTCTTCCTGAGAAAACGTCTCCCAGCCGCGGAAAAAGACGATGCCATAGTCCTGCGGGTAGTCGCGGCCTTCGTGGCGAAACCACTCGCTCATCACGAGCTGCGGGTCGTCGAATTTCGATACCGCAGCCTCGACATCAAATGTTTCGCGGATATCGACGGAGCGCTGCTCGGTCACCGCTTCCTTGCTGAGCGCGGCGATCCGCTGATCGACGATCTCGACGATCCGCTCCTCAAGAAATTTGCCTAGACCGATAGGCGGCCGGGCGCCGCCGTACATGTCGCCGGAGCCGGTGAGCAGCCAGTTGAGGGCCACGCTCGTTTCATTGGCAATCTTTATCAGCACCTCAGGCGCCGGCAAACGGGCCTCTTTATAATAATTTCTAACGGTCGCATGCGGTATCTTCAGTCGCCGCGCGACCTCAGCCATAGTCGCTCCGTCGAATGTCTTGTCGAGCCGGGCAATAAAGTCTCTATCCATAGTATTATACAACGTACGTTTTGTTCCTGACAGCAAATGTTAGCGTAGACGGACGCGAAATTCAAAACCAAGGTGTATGCAGCCGCTGGCAGGGGTATTTCTTCTCCGTGTTCTCTGCAAAAATCTCGGCGTGCACTGCGTCTTCCTCAAGCGGCCTCTGCGTTCAAAGCCAGGTTAACGCAGAGGCCGCAGAGTTTTACGCAGAGGACGCGAAGAAGAATTCTGCTCCTCATTTGCAGCTACAAACCAAGACGACACCCAAGATCATCTTCCCACACTGCCTTGACACAGTAACCGGCTCGTCGTATATTTTGAGATTCGGCTTTTTGTAGACGGTCTGCAAAGGGTGCTCTGCAAAAGGGCCGAACCGGCGTTAAGCCGGCACTTCACAGCAGGCCGCCCTAGCTCAGTTGGTAGAGCATTCGATTCGTAATCGAAAGGTCGAGAGTTCGAATCTCTTGGGCGGCTCCACTATAAACCGCAGTAAATAAATATACTTACCTAATAAACCTAAGCGGCCTCCACAGGCCGCTTTTCTCTTTTGTAGTTGCTGCACACATTTCTACACACATTTTGACTCTTCAAAAGTTTTGAATAGGCGAACAAGCGAATCTGCGGGCGGAAATATTTAAAAGCGTTCGAATTCTGATTTGCCAAGGGGACGCAACGATCTCGCGTTGGGCCGTACCGCCCCAGGGCGAGCGTAAGGCCGCGAATATCTTTCATCTACAACGCCGGGATTTCTTCGACGACAGACCGGATTGGCTTTCTCCACCCCGCCATTTCCGGAAACGCCACGCCGAAACCAGACCGTACATGAGCCGACGAAGGAATCATGACTGCTTCATGGGTAACGGCCACCCCGCGCGCTGCCCGCGTCTTGAACCGCGATTAGATAGGCTCAAGACCTCGGCCGGGGCTAATATGCCCTCAACCGAGTCCGCCCGATTAGGTGATTATTTTTCGTCTATCTCTGAAAGAGCCGAAAGCTCTACCGGAATGCGGCCCAAATCGGCACGCAGAGCTGAAAAAAATTCAAAGTTTGCGCTACTATATGAATAATGTGAGTTACCAAAAAACTAACTACCACCCAAACCTAACATCTCACAAATAAAATAAAAATAATTTCTACAATAGGCATTTTGCGAAGATAGTTTATCTTGCAATTTGCGGTCTTGTCTCGTTTCATTCTCTTTCGAGAGATACACCCACTCAATTGGAGACTTGAATGATTGATAATTTCTTATGTCCGCCCGCCGCTTCTTCTACGGATACACTGAGAAGCATCTCAACTAAATTCCCACAGGTCCTTACCGAACCCGAAGCCGCAGATTGGCTCAGAGTAAGCCGGATAACGCCCCAACGTATCCGATTACGGGGCGAGGTATCTTTCTCGCGTGTCGGAGGTGTCCGAGTCGTTTATACGCTAAAAAATCTCACTGACTATTTAGCGTCTCGCGAACGATACGCCGTCGCGAATTCCTAAATAACCCGAAACATGGCGGATCGCGATGAAGGTTGGAAACCTCCATTTCGATCTGGTCCAATCCCCGTTAACCGTCTTTAATCTGTCGTGCCTTGCCGAACCGGCACGACACAAAATCTCAAGGAGAACTTCCA
Organism: Chloracidobacterium sp.; assembly: GCA_025362075.1. Taxonomy (GTDB): domain Bacteria; phylum Acidobacteriota; class Blastocatellia; order Pyrinomonadales; family Pyrinomonadaceae; genus OLB17. The sequence continues at coordinate 49,939 of JANYIL010000258.1, read as the reverse complement.
CAAAATATGAACACAAATATGAACCGGACCACACAGGTCACTTCCCACAATATAAATCCCAATCACCTTTCCGCAGATGGCGACCCGAAGAATTATTCGGTTGGCGTAACGTTTGCAAATTTTCGATCGCTGAAGTTGCCGCCGTTTGAACCGATCATTTTCGGCTTGGCGAGAGGCTACGTGGGTATGTTAAATGCTATAACGAACGGCAACAAATCCACATTGTGCCGAAATCTTTTGATCAGCCTCTGTACTGGCAAAGGATTTGCCCCAATCCTTTGCAAATCTCATCCTCACAAGGTCGCCTTGCTCGATTTCGAAGACAATAAGATCCGGTTACAATCGGATTTGTTGACCATGGCTTCCGGGTTAACTGAGTATGAGCATGAATTACTTGATAAGAATGCACTGATCTTTTGCGAAGAACAGGACCGGACCGGATCCTGTTTTTCCCTCTCTGACCCCGCTCACCGAGAGCTGATCACGCATAGGCTTCGGGAATTTGGGCCCGATCTCATCATCGTTGATACGATTTCCTCCGCCATGCGAATAGAGAACGAGAACGACAACGCGGAAATCAAGAATAAGATCATGAATCCTCTTCGTCGTTTGGCGAGAGATACGGATTCTGCGTTGCTTGCTACCCATCACATGGGAAAGAAAGGCCTGGACTACAAATCCCCCAGAGAAAAAAGCCAGAAAGGACGTGGGGCAAGTTGTTTTGCGGATCACAGTGACCTGATTATGAATCTCGAGTTCAACGAGAAAACAAACTCGGTAAAACTAGAATGCGGCAAGGTAAAAGGTGAACAGTTCGTCGATACAACCTTTCAGATCGGAGCGGAAAGCCGTTGGCTGAGGCCCATTGCCCAAAAGCTCGAGGTAGAATCAGCTTATCAGAAACTTCTTTCATCGTTTGAAGGAGAGCACACCTATAAGACTGGAGAACTTATAGGCAAATTGAGCGATCAGATCCTGGGTCGGACTGTTAAAAACGAGCTCAAACGGGCGGTCGAGCTAGGTACAGTAGTCAAAGTATGTCATGGCGTTTATCAGAAAGTGCAATAGTGTAAGCCTTTATAGTTAGTACACTTTTGCACTTCGATTAAAGTAGAAAAGAGGTCTAATTATTCTGCCTTGAGGTTGAATAATTAGACCTTTCTATTATTCTACGGGATCCGGGATGGCAGTTAGCATTTGATGGCACCTAAAGATCAAGGTTCGGCGATGCAGAAGCGTAAACACAACACAACAGCAAACCGAGATTTTCTGATACCTCTCGTTCTCGAACAACTATCGACAGAATCAGTTCCAATTTCCGCTAGCGGATGCCATAGCATAATACTTATGTAATTTTTCGCTTTGTCTCTGTTGTGTTGTGTTAATTTTTTAAGAGCCATTCGATTAATCGAAAAAAATCGGCTGCGATTCCACGTAACCTACTGTGTTAGTTATAGTTGCGGCTACGTTTGTTCTCGACGATCGTTTGTTACGATGCCAGGAAAGGCGTTGCATAATTGTGTTGCATCGTGTAGCTCCGTGTCCGCTTGACTATCTCTCACGTGTAAGAGACTGCCGGAACATAAAGTAGCCACCGACTCTTTAACCTAATGGTTATTATCAGACGCATTCGGAGCAGGCATCAAAAACGCCGTAAAGGTTGGTTCTAAAAAACATACCCCTATACCCCTAAACTGACAGCGAAATCCGGGGATCAGGGGTTAATGTCCGGAAAAATTATCGCCAATGGCCCTTCGGAGTGGGAGGCGTGGATGATCAAGTCGGAGGTCCCTCTTTCCCGTAGCGGGTAGCTCGAGGGTCGTAGATCTGGGTGGAAATTTATGGGAACGGAACGTGAAAAACAAAGTCGCACGGCCTTCGGCCGGCACCTATTTTCCCATAGCGGAAACGGCAGCAGTTTTCAATCAAATTAGTGGTGAAAAATTTTGAAAAATCACCGCTAAGGGGGCCATATTCGCGTCGATTTCAGCGGCCTGGCCAGTGTTTACGGGGGTTTCGTCCGAGTGTCACTAGACCACACACGGTATGAAGAAACACACCGTCTAGACACCCCAATATCATGTGGTGACTTTTGTGTCATACAATATCGCCGAGTGTCACCTCGGACGACGCTCGGCTAAGGTGACGGAATCTTAAAAGAAATTGTAAGAATAAAGAAATATAAGAACTAAGAGAAGAGTTTAAATTCTTATATTCCTAAAGATTTATATTGAAATTCCTGTTGGGCTCCCGCTTGGCATTGCTTTTCTGTTGAGCAATCGAAAGGCGAGCAAGCGATTCACCTATGGATTTGGACGCGTCGAAGACCTTGCAGGACTCATCGTCGTTCTGACAATTCTCGCGAGCGCGGCCTTTGCGGGTTACGAGTCAATATACCGCTTCTTTCATCCTCGCGAGGTTACATACCTCTGGGTAGTTGCGGTCGGCGGTCTCGTCGGCTTTCTCGGCAATGAACGGGTTACGATCTTTCGTATCAAGGTCGGGAAGGAAATGGGCAGCGCGGCCCTTACCGCCGACGGTTACCACGCACGTACAGATGGCATCGGGAGTCTCGCCGTGATCGCTAGTGCAAGGAAGTAAACGTACGGATATATGATAACGTCGCTCTCGTTAAGGCGACCGGTTTATGGACGGGAAAGGATACGGTAAACGGGGTGAGCCGCTATAGATGTTTACGTAAAAACCGGAGAGCATTGGAAAACGGTCTCGGCATAGATTACGAGGAGCGCGATGTTATAAGATCGTAATCATGCGAAAAATCATACTGTGCGCGGCTGTTTCATTTGATCAGGTAGGAATATCAAAGTTTTTGCCTGAAGTATGACGGTATGAGAAATCTCTCACACGGCCAATATGCTATGTGCAAAATACCTGAGATCAGACCACTGTATAGTCCGGCAGATGTGCTCTGTCGCCAAGTGCCGATCCCCGGCGTACCCTTGCATTACGGCCTATGTGGCAGCTCTGTCCGATGAGGGAATGCTGTATGTCGGCCGAGATCGCGACTCTTGAGTGCGACCAGATGACCGAGTGTTTAACTGAGGCCTTTTCTTCAATATGTACACCGGGCCCTATGACCGAATTAACTATCTCGACACCGGGTTGAATGATGCAGTCCTCGCCAATTACCGATGCCGCGTCGACGCCGGAATGCGCCGCTGTCGCAGGGCCTTGATCCTCTAATTCGAAACGGGCTAGTCGGCCAGCGAGGTAATCCAGGTGTGCGGCCAGATAGCTTTCGAGCGTTCCAATGTCGCGCCAGTAGGCGTTTTCCATCACATACCCGTAGAAACGCTCTTTCTGCTCCAACAGTTTGGGGAAAACGTCGTACTCGAACGACCGGTTTTCACGCTCCGGTATTGTTTCGAGCACCGAAGGCTCGATAATGTAAATGCCGGCATTGATCGTGTTTGGAGTAACTTTCCCCTGGGGCTTCTCGATAAATCTCAACACGCGACCCGACACGTCCAGTTCCGCGACGCCATAGCGGCTTGGGTCGGAAACGCGGGCGAGACCTATGGAAACACGCGCGTTATTCGCCTGATGAAAGTCGATAAGGTCAGAGAGCCGCAGATCCGTCAAAATGTCCCCGTTTAATACAACGGTAGGCTCGTCCGAGCCCTCCATCGCGAACCTAAAGGCCCCGCCCGTACCCATCGGACTCGGCTCACATATGTAACGTATCCTGACCCCGTATTTGCTGCCATCGCCGAGAGTCTGCTCGATTTTCTCAGGCTGATAGTTGAGCGAAAAAGTTATGTCGGTGATACCTGAGCGTCGAAGCAACTCAATCTGATAGAGGGCGAACGGCCGATTTACGAGCGGCACTATTGGCTTAGGCGTGTATGTGGTCAACGGGCGAAGCCGCGTTCCCTGGCCTCCGGCAAGAATTAGAGCTTTCATAGCGGTCATCGAAAATATCCTGACAATATACCTTGCTCCGATAAAGGTCTAATCTTTGCCCGTCTCCACTTTCACCGCCAGCCGAGCTGACCAAAAGCGAGATTTTTGGAAGCCGGGGTCGATTCTACATTTAGACACGTGTACCTACTTTAGGATCAAGTTTGACTGTGAAACCTTAGTGTGAGCAGAAGACGAACCTTATGAGATTAGTCCGTGGATTGATATTGGCGTGCTTCCTGGCTGGACTCTGTCTGCCGGCGGCCGTGATCGCCCAATGCAGCGGGGAAAGGTGGAATGTAAAAACGGGGATCGATGCAGATGCGGCCCTTGTAAACCTAAATTCCGTCAACTCTACATCGATCGACAGTCTCAGATCGCTGCCGAAGCCGACTACCCTGCCTGACAACAACCGGATCCAGCCGGCCGAAATAACTACCTGGACACTAAATGCGACCCTGATCAAATACGTCAAATCGTACGACGCTGATTACCATATTGTATTTCAGGACGCGGCGGGCCGGACGATGATCGGTGAAATTCCCGATCCCGGCTGCGTTAGCTTAAACAGCGGCTTTCGTTTGGGAATTGCTCATGCGCGGGCGCAATTTGACGCTATGTTTACCGCTACGTCGAGTTTCAAAACGGCGTCCGTGCCGGTCGTTATCACCGGCGTCGGTTTTTTTGACTACAACGAAGGTCAGGAAGGCATCGCCCCCAATGGCATCGAACTGCACCCGATCATCGACATCGCCTTTGGTCCGACATTCTCGCTCACACCATCGGCCTCGTCCATTACGGCTATACAGGGCGACAGTCCGGCGGTCACTATAAATACATCGATATCCAATGGCTTCAATTCAAGCTTGAATTTCTCGGCTACGGGTCTGCCATCCGGGGTTACGCCTACATTCGATCCACAAACGATTCCGCCGCCGGGACTAGGCTCAACGACGCTAACTCTTTCTACTGGACCAAGTACCCCGACTGGCACGTACAACGTGCTAATCAGTGCCACCGATGGAGCGCAAACCCGCTCGACGAACGTCACGTTGACTATAACATCGGCCGGCGGGGGAACGCAGCAACTATTGGGAAACCCGGGCTTTGAAAACGGCGCCAATCCTGCCCCCTGGACCGCTACATCCGGGGTGATCGATAACTCGACTTTCCAGGCACCGCGATCCGGTTCATGGAAAGCCTGGCTCAACGGTTTTGGGGCGACGCATACGGATACCCTGCTTCAGCAGGCGAGTATCCCGGCGGATGCTGCTGCCGCAAAGCTGTCGTTCTGGCTGCATGTTGATACCGCCGAGACAACAAAAACAAAGGCGAACGATACGCTAAAGGTCCAACTGCGAAATTCGACTGGGACGGTGCTGACCACGCTTGCCACATACTCAAACCTGAATGCGGCAGCAGGCTACTCGCAGTTGATGGTCGATGTGTTTGCCTATCGAGGCCAGACCATTCAGGTTTATCTGATCGGCGTAGAGAATAGCTCGGCAAAAACATCTTTTCTCGTAGACGATTTTTCGCTGAATGTCACGACTCCGGAAGCGACAAACCCGAATCTGGCAATTTCCGCATCACCTTTGTCGCTGAGCGTGCAGCACGGCGCCTCGGCAAGCTCAACCATAACTTCGACGGTATCGGGCGGATTCAACTCGGCGGTTTGGTTAGCAGTGACGGGTGTTCCGGCCGGGACGACTGCTGTTTTCAATCCGGCGGTTATCGCCAGCCCCGGGTCAGGTATTTCTGTTCTTACGCTGTCCGCGACAACGGCGACTCCGGCGGGCACTTATCCGGTGACGATCACCGCATCGGGCGGAGGGCTAAACCGGACGGCAAGTATTTCCGTCACCGTGACCGCATCAGGGGGAGGCCCGACGACGACGCAGATGCTGGGCAACACTGGTTTCGAGAACGGCTCGGCGAGCCCTGCTCCCTGGGTGGTTACCAGCGGCGTGATAAACAACCTCTCCGCGTTTGAGGCCGCGCATTCGGGTAGTTGGACAGCGTGGCTGAACGGGTACGGTTCGGTTCATACGGACACTCTTTATCAGCAAGTCTCGATTCCATCGGCAGCTACGGCAGCCACGCTGACGTTTTGGCGGCACATCGACACGACCGAGACGACAACGACGGCAGGCTACGACACGTTAAAGCTTCAGATTCGGAACTCTTCGGGGACGGTGCTCGCTACGATGGCTACCTATTCAAATCTTGACTCGGCCCCAGGCTACTCGCAGGTCGCGCTTAATCTGTTGGCGTACAAAGGCCAGACCATACAAATTTATTTCGTCGGCGTCGAAGACTCGAGTCTAAAAACATCGTTCGTGTTAGACGATTTTGCCCTGAACGTAACCACCCCATGACGGGAAGAAACGCAATGAATAAAGTTTTTTTAATTATCGCCCTGCTCGTTGTTTCGCCGGTCATCTACGCCCAGCGATCTGGCGAGGATCGGCGCGTTGTAAATGAGGACCGGGGAAACGCCTATATCATATCCGCGGAAACACAGCCTCCTTTCTCTAAGGTGAAGGGCGTTTCACATCTGCCGCAGCAGTTTTCGATATTCTTCGGTGACGGTTGGAGCAGCGACAAGCTACGCGTGCTCGAGATCTCCCTGGCTAATTTGTTTGCAAGTCCGGTGGGCTTGAGCACTGACATAATGGACGCGATAACGAACAAGAACGATGCGAGAGCGGGCACGTTTGTCGAAATTGCATTCAGCAGCACGAGAGGCCCGGTAACGGATCTGGTAATCCAGCAGCAAATCCGGACTCTTGCAACTACAGAGCCTCGACCGGCGATGGGAAGCGGGACGATAGTGATGGTTTATCTTGACTCGTCACTGCACTCACGACTGGCCGATCTCGAAAGCGGTAAGCATTACCTGGCGTACGAAAACGCCTTTAATACAAACGGCACGCGGATACGTTATGTCGTTGTGCCAATGGACGTAAATGAAAAACGTGCGGAAACGGTAGCTCAAACGGCGTTTCTCTGGGCGATCGTAGACCCATAAAATGAAAGTACTTTTTTACAATCATACAGGCCGTGTAAGCGGGGCTGAGCGGGTACTCCTGCTCGCTTTGACGAGTCTCGACAAAGATTTGATCCAGCCAACACTGGTGGCCCCTGGCGGAGATCTCGCCCGCGAGGCCGCAGATATTGGCGTCCCTTGCCTCGAGATCGGTGAGCTCAACGCCCGCTTTACAATTCGGCCGGACAAGCTCATTAGGTATACCGCTTCGCTAATCGGTACGGTTCTGGATCTCCGTTCGAAGATTGCGGAATCGGATCCTGACGTTATCCACGCAAACAGTATCAGAGCCGGTATCGCGGCTTTGTTTGCCACCCACGGCACGAAACGGCCCGTCATCTGGCATGTACATGATGAGCTAAAAACACATCCGTTAAGCACGGCGATCCGCGTTTTGGTCCGCCGTTCGAAAAGGTGCCGCGTCGTTGCCGTGTCAAAGGCTACTGCTGCCAGTTTCGCCGGCCGATTTTGGAAAACAGCGAATATTACCGTCGTTCACAACGCGGTCGATCTAAACAAGATAGATGCGGTGAGCAGCCCCCGGAAACTAAAAGATCAGTTTGGATTTGGGGACGACGACTTTCTTTTCGGCATCGTCGGCCAGATCACTCCGCGCAAAGGGCAGCTTGAGCTAATAAGGGCGTTTGCCAGTAGTGTGGAGCGGATGCCCGCGGCAAAGCTTTTGATCGTGGGCGCCCCGATTTTCAATGACGATCACCTGTATCAGGAGAAACTCGTCGAAACGGCGCGGGCACTTGGAATTGAAGACAGAGTGCTGTTTCTCGGGCAGCGAAGCGACGCCATCGCAATCATGAAGGAATTAGACGCCCTGGTAATCAATTCCAGCAGCGAGGCGTTCGTCATGGTTGCGATCGAGGCGATGGCGTGTGGCACGCCCGTGATTGCGACGGACGTCGGCGGCATGCGGGAAATGATCGAGCACCAATATAGCGGCCTCTTGGTTGATTTTGGCGACGAAAAACACTTGATCTACGCAATGACAACGATTTATGCGGACGGGCGTCGCCGCCAGCTTTTCGCGGACCGTGGAAGAGAAAAGGTAGAGAAACACCTTAACGCCGAACGGTTTACCAACGAATTTCACGGCGTCCTTTTCGCGGCGGATGCAATCCGTACACCGCTTGGGGTTCGGCCCCGGCTGGATGCAGGTGCTTACGAAAACAGATGAAGATAGCAATAGTTCACGATTATTTCATTCAGCAAGGCGGGGCTGAGAAGGTGGCAGAGGAGCTTCACGCCATTTTTCCTTCGTCAACCCTTGTAACGACGGTCGATATTCACGAGCGGCCCGGAATAGTAACGTCATGGCTGCGTCATCTGCCGATAACTGAAAAAAACCACCGCCTTTTCTTTCTCCTGTTTCCACTAGCTGTCGAGGCGTTGGATCTGACCGAATACGATCTCATCATTAGTAGCAGCTCAGGTTATGCAAAGGGGGTTCGCACGCGAAAGGACGCCATCCACATCTGCTACTGTCATACACCGATGCGCTGGGTTTGGAGGTATGAGGCCTATGCCGAAAGGGAAAATTTTGGCGGTATTACCAGACATATATTGCCTCCTCTCCTGGCTTTACTAAAGCGATGGGACCTCGCGGCGTCGCGAAGGCCCGACTATTACGTTGCGAATTCTCAGGTCGTGGCAGATCGGATAAGGCAGTTTTACGGCCGCGATTCCGTGGTGATTCCGCCGCCAATCGACACAACAAGGTTTCGACGAGCGGCGACTGACGGGGATTTCTATCTGATCTTGTCGCGGCTTGCTCCATATAAGCGTCTTGATTTAGCGGTTGAGGCGTGCAAAAGACTCGGCCGCCGCTTAGTTGTGATCGGCGATGGCCCGGCGCGTCAACAATTGGAAAGAATTGCGGGGCCAGGGACGGAATTCCTTGGCCGCGCCGATGACGAGGTGGTTTCCGAATACGCGAGCCGCTGTAAAGCCCTCATTTTTCCTGGGGAAGAGGATTTTGGCATGACGCCACTCGAGATCAATGCGGCCGGTCGGCCGGTCATTGCGTACCGTGCCGGCGGAGCAACTGAAACGGTGATCGAAAATAAGACCGGTGTGTTTTTTGACGAACAGGAACCGGAGTCGCTAATGTCGGCCATCGAGGACTTCGAAAGGCGGTCATGGGAATGTGAGGTTATACAAAAACACGCCGCGAGTTTTGCCAGAGAGGTGTTTGCCGCGTCGATGCGCGGGTTCGTTGAGTCAGTTCTCTCAGTATCGGCGGCTGGAGAGATTGCTCAGAGATCCACCTCTCCGCTGCGCGCACCGAGCGGCGCGGCCGCCGCTGAGATGTGATGCCCGCGCGCGGAAATCTTGGAAAAGCCCACTTATTAACTCTTTTAGGGGTTAGGAATAAATTCGATGAGTACCGTCAACGACGCCCAAACAGGGCAACCTGCATCCTCAAGCCTGGGACTGCGCGACATAGTCGCGGGGCTATTCAACCGCAAGTGGTTGATCATTCTAACGCTTCTTACAAGTGTGACAGCTACCGGTGTATTCGCGTGGCTAACGCCTGAAAAGTACGAATCACGGATGAAGTTCTATATCAAGAACGTACGCGTCGAGACTCCCGTCACGACAGGTAAAGATGAGCAGGTGGTCGCCGATGGTGGTGAAGTTTCTGAGTCGGTTATCTCGTCAGAGACGGAGTTGATCAAGAGCCGGGACTTGCTTATGGATGTCGTAAAGAGTACAAGTCTGGCACGAGCTAAAGACCCGTCGAAGGGCGTGACCGACTCGGACATTGAGTCGGCTGTTTACAAGCTGGAAAAGGACCTGATACTCGCTCCCTTGAAAAAGGCCAACTTTATCGAGGTGAGTTACAGCTCGACATCGCCGCAAACCGCCGCGCTGGTTCTGAACAAGCTCGGAGAACTCTATCTGGATAAGCACCTGAAAATGCACCGGCCGCCGGGCACCTCCGATTTCTTCAAAAATCAGGCGAACCAATATCAGGGAGACCTGAAAACGGCCGAGAACAAGATCTCTAATTTCGAACAGCAAAAGGATGCCGTCGATATTGACCGCCAAAAAGAATTGATCCTCGCAAGGCTTACCGATGTTAGCGGAAAGCTCAAAGATCTGAACGGAAAGATAGCCCAGGACGACAAGCGAATTACCGCCCTCGAAGGCCAACTTGCCGGCATGGATCGCCGGGTGGTTACGCAAAGCAAGGTGCTGCCAAACCAATACTCTGTTGAACGGCTGAATACGATGCTGGTTGAGTTAAAGAACCGCCGGATCCAAATGCTGGCGAAGTTTCGGCCGGAAGACCGCGCGGTCCGCGAAGTTGACGATCAGATCAATGAAACGACCGGCGCGCTGCAAAAAGCGACGGGATCGACCGCCATCGAGCAGGCATCGGACATAAATCCTTTACGACAGCCGCTCGAAACTGAGCTTGCAAATGTCAGGGTAGATCAGGCCGGCAATTTGGCCTTACGAAAGAACCTCCAGGAGCAGGTCGGGCAATATCAGGCAAGGATCGCCGAACTTGCCGGCTCAACCGCTCTCCACAATGAGCTTTCAAGACATGTGAAACAAACCGAGGCGACCTACCAACTCTATTCGCGCAAGCAGGAAGAGTCCCAGATCGAGGATGCACTGGACCAAAAGAAGATCACGAATATTTCAATCGCCGAGGCTCCTATTGTTGCTCAGAACCCGAATCACAACAACCAGATACTGGTGCTCGTCATTGGCCTGATATCGGGACTGATGCTGGCGTTCGGATCGGCATTTATTCTGGAGCTTCTCCGCGAGACATTTCTCACGCCTCGCGAGCTCCAGGCATTTTCAGGTTATCCGGTTCTTGCAACCATGCCGCTAAACAAAACGCTGGCAAGGCGGAGGGCCTATTCGGTATCCGAACCGATCGACGATATCGCTGCTGACAGTGCGAAAGCGGTGACGAACACGCGCTTCGTCGAGGACGTCAAACCGCCGCAGAGTGTCAGCCCGGAAGTTGCGAGGGACACCGCCTTTTTCGAAGAGGTCATATCGCAAGAGAGTGTCCGCCCGGAAGTGATGTTGGAGGTCGTTGAAGAGGACAGACCGCGGCAGAGTGTCCGCGCTAAAAAGATCACGGATCACCGCTTCATTCATGGAGTCAAACCGCAGCACAAGATCCGTTGGAAAGTTTTGTCTTGATGGGATTGTAGTTTTATGAACTCTTACATTCAGTTATTTTTACGCAGTATAAAACCGGGTCATAAAACGGTCGATTCTCAGGTGATCGCTTTTACATCGGCGGTTCCGGGCGAAGGTGTGAGTTACGTCACTGAGTCCTTTGCCACCGAGCTTGCCGGCCGGACAAAAAAGAGGACGATCATTACCGATGTTGATACGCTGCAAAAGATCGACATCTTTAACTATCAGGATCTGCCGCGCTTTTGCTGCAAAACAGACATTCCGAACCTCCATGTTCTGAGGCGAGACGCTGATGAGTTGATAGACGAGGCGTCAGAGAGCCAGACCCTTGCTCGGGTCACGGCGGGCAGCGAGTTGGACCAGGGCATCAGCAATCTCCAAACACTAAGGTTCATGTACGACTACATTCTCGTGGACTGCCCCTCGATAAAAGAATCGGGCGATGCGGTCTACTTTGCGTCGGCCGTCGACGGAGTAGTGCTCGTCGTTTCGGCGGAAAATACTAGGAAGGAGCAGGTTCGCAATGCGTTGAACACGATTGAAATGACCGATGCGAACGTCCTCGGCTGCGTGCTCAATAAGCGCCGCTATCCAATACCGAATTGGATATACCGACGAATATAGGTGAAAAACATGCGATTTATTACTGCGATCGTCGTATTTCTGATTATCGTCTGCGCGGCTTCGGCGCAGGACACTACCCGCGTAATGCGGCCCACGGAGGACAAGCCTGTTCTCAAGCCGCATACCGAGGATCGCTATCGGCTGGTTCCGGGTGACGTTGTCGAAGTTATATACAGATACACGCCCGAATTTAACCAGACCGTGACGATACAGCCCGATGGATACGTCGGACTTCAGATCGTCGGGGACTTAAAGCTGGGTGGACTAACGCTACAGGATGCGCTGCGGAAGATCGTAGAAAAGGCGAGCGTACGCCTGAAAGAGCCCGAGGTAAACCTTTTTCTTCGCGAATTCCAAAAACCATACATCGTTGTTTCCGGCGAGGTGGCAAACGCAGGCCGGTTCGAGTTGCGTGAGAATGTCACCGCCCTACAGGCCATCATGATATCCGGCGGATTTAAGGAGACGGCAAAAAGTAATCAGATCGTCATTTTTCGCCGGCTGAACGACGAATTCGCAGAGGTTCGGACCTTAAACCTTAAAAGCATAAAGAAAACGACCGATCTGGAAAATGACATGACGCTTCGCTCCGGTGACATAGTTTTCGTTCCGAGAAACACGCTCAGCAAAATTGAGAGGTTCGTGCGGATTGCTGCTCTGGTGCCGCTGATAGGTCCGGTCGGCAGTCTTATCAGGTGAGAAGGAAACATTCACAAAATAATGAATTTTCGACGACTTTAACTTTAAAAACATGAACTTTCGGCAGGGACAATTGTCACTCCTATTTCTTAATTGCGTGGATCTCGTCCTGATGCTGCTGGCATTGGCGACGGCGATCGTAATAATCTATGCGCCCGGGGACCAGTCGAGCGTGACCGATTACACCACCGATTTCATGGTCACGCGGGTCAAATTGTCGAACGCGATACTCTGCGGAGTGCTGGCTATCACGTGGCATTTCTGCTTCAAGGCGTACGGCCTCTATCACTCATATCGTTTGAGGAAGATCGAAGACGTTATTGGAGCCGCGGTCAAAGGCGTTGGCCTATGCTCTCTGACGTTGCTGGTCGCCGCCCAGCTCGGGGGCTGGCTGACCATCACCCTTTTCACGGTCGTTCTTTTTTTCATCGTCGGCCTCGCTTTTGTTAGTGGTCTCAGGATAATCGTTTACCGTACTTCGCACCTGCTGCGTCGGCGCGGCATGAACACAAAGACCATGCTCGTCATTGGCGGCGGCATGCGTGCGGAACATCTGATCGAGGTGTTTGGCGGGATGCCTGAGCTTGGGTACAAGATCATCGGTTTTATTGATAGCGGTACTAATTTTCGGCGTGATATCGAGGGCTATCCGTGGCTTGGAGGCTTTGACGCGCTGACGACAATCCTCAATGACCGTGTGATTGACGATGTTGCCATTGCCCTTCCCATTAAATCGCAATACGACCAGATAAAAGTCGCCATCGACCGGCTTGAGGAGCAGGGGATAGCGATTCACCTCCTTTCGGATTTTTTCCCGCGGAATCTTGCCAAAACACGCACAAACGATTTTCACGGCATGCCGCTGTTGTCGCTGACGAGCACACCACCTTTCTGCTGGCGAACCGAGGTAAAAAGGATCATCGACTTTGTCGGCTCAGCGGTTCTGACCGGGCTGGGAACTCCGCTGTTCGCGATCATCGCCGTTTTGATAAAGCTTGACTCGATAGGGCCTGTTTTCTTCGTTCAGGAGCGCATGGGATATAACAAGCGTCGCTTCCAGATGATCAAGTTCCGGACAATGACCACCGACGCCGAAGCCCGGATGGAGGAGATGGAGCATTTGAACGAAAAAGAGGGGCCCATCTTTAAGATCAAGGACGACCCCAGGGTGACGCGGGTTGGCAGAATACTCAGAAAATTCAGCATCGACGAGCTACCGCAGCTCCTCAATGTACTGCTCGGCGACATGAGCCTCGTCGGTCCCCGGCCCTTGTCCATACGCGACGCGGTAAGACTCGAGGAATGTTGGCAAAAACGCAGATTCAGCGTAAAACCGGGTCTAACGTGCCTTTGGCAGATATCGGGCCGAAGCAATCTTTCCTTTGAGCAATGGGTCGCACTCGATTTGGAATACATCGATACCTGGTCGCTGCAGCTTGACTGGTTGATTCTGTTGAAGACCCTTCCGGCTGTCATAGCCGCACGCGGCGCCGTTTGACCGATCTTCGAAAGGCCTTGAACAATCAATTGCACAACAGAACGCTTACAAAACGATTGCCACGGTTAAAGGTGTCTTACCTTTTTGTCGCTCTGCTGCAGGTAATGGCCGCGGGAGCCGCATGGGCTGCGTCGTCGGGTGGACAAATCCTTCGTGCGTTCGGATTGACGTCAATTCTATTAGCGATCCTGATGCCGCTCCTAGCATCGCTCGAGGCCGGGTTGCTCGCAATGGTCATCTTTGAGCCATTCCGCGGCCTCGTGCGGCGAATGCAGTACCTCGTCGTACCGTACAGCAGCAATGAACCGATACACCTCCTAACGCCGGTGGCGGCCCTGTTTGCTTTTCTGATCGTCCTGTACAGGCACAAGTTAGCTATGTTTGTAGCTACGCCCGTGGCGAAAGCCACGTCACTGCTCGCCCTGATCTGCTTAATTCAGGTATTCAATCCGCTGCAAGGCGGCCTTTTTGTCGGCCTCAGTGGAGCACTGTTCATTCTTGTGCCGATGGCGTGGTTCTACTTTGGCCAGCATGCCTCGCGTGATCTTTTTCCGCGCGTTTTAAGAGCGGTGGTCGTGCTCGGTATTATCGCGTCAGCCTACGGCGTTTACCAGATGGTCGCCGGATATCCGGCATTTGAACAGTATTGGATCGACAACACCGACCACTATCAATCGATCGCCGTGTACAAGGTCACGCGGGCCATCGCCACTTTCAGCAATGCCGAGGAATGGGGCCGCTATGTCGAGCTTGGCTGCCTGATCGCCGTGGGACTTGCGGTTTCGCGGTCGGAGGGTAAGTTTCGCCCGGTCTGGGGCGTATGTGCGACCGTTTTGGCGGTAATGATAGCTCTTACGGGTCAACGCACTTCAATATTCGGTCTGTTTCTGGGGCTCACCGTATTTTTCATGGCCGGTGCCCGGTCATGGGGCAGCGCCATGGCCCGGACGGCCGCTCTTGCAGTTGCATGCGGGTTTTTTCTGTTCGCCTCCTCACAATTTGCTCCCGATGAGAGTGATCTCAAGAGCGGCGAAAGCGTAAGCACGCTTTTATCGCATACGACGAAAGGAACACTTGACCCGGCAAACGAAACCAGTCTCGGGGTCAGGCTTGAGACGTGGTCCCAGGTCCTGTTAGAGACTATCCCATCTAATCCGCTAGGCTCCGGTCTGGGTGACAGCACTCTTGCCGGCACCCGCAGCGATGAGAATGACCGGCGGCCGATAGACAATCATTTTTTCACGCTTGCTACCTCAGCCGGGGTTCCCGCCGCGCTATTGTTTATCTGGATATTTTGGAGATCCTTGCGCAGCAGCATGCGAATCTGCCGAGAGGCTGAACGTGGCTCAAGAGAGTTTACCAACTCAAGGATCGCGATGACATTAGTGGCGACGCTGATCCTGAACAACTTTTTCGGCACGTCGTTCATGATATATTCGATAGCTCCTATCGGATGGCTCCTTCTCGGCTGGGTCAGCGCGAGGAGCCTGGAACTACCTGTCACGGCAAAAAATACCGTAAGCCATAAGCCTTACTTAAAAGGGCTCGAGCCAAGTTTGTAACAGGCGATGCTTTCGGGTTGGTCCTTAGTCGCAATAACTGCAGAGTAGGCGTCGATTTCTGGCAGATCACTAAACCACGCCCGGCTTTCTCCCGGACCCAATTCATTTCCCCGAATCGATTGCAGATCTATCGCCGTCGGAGATACCGCGAAACCGTCGCCGCGAAACTTTAGGTACGCTTCTTTTCGGGTCCAGCATTTGAAAAAGAAAGGGCCTTGTTCATCCGCGGCAAGGGCATGGTATGTCTCCAGCTCGTTGTCGTGGAGGCAGTGCCTAAGCAATCCAGCGTCGATCCCTCCTGCCTCTCTCCGTTCGATATCCACGCCCACGTCCAGGCCGAGGCTGAAAGCGAAAAGAGCGTACTCCCCGGCATGGGAAACGTTGAATTTAACACTGGATGAGCGATGACAGAGGAATGGCTTCCCATCGTCAGTGTAGAAGATCTGCACCCGAGCCGGATCGAGGCCAACATAATGACCGAGAAGGCTCCGGAGTGCCCCCCGACAGACGACGAATTCCGCACGATGTTCCGGATACCTGAATTGCGCGGCCCGCGCAAGCTCGTCAGGCGACAGGGTGGATCCGAGCAGATGCTCCCGTGACCGGTCGATATGCATCAACCAGACGTGCAGTTCTCCTGACGGCAGGGCAGGGAATCGGTCGGCGGTCCGCCACTCTTGTGGACGGAGTTCGGTGACTGAATCTCTAAAAGCTGATGCCACCATCATTTGCTGCCGATACCGGCGGACGAGTATTGATCGTCATGATCCATCAAAAGCCGGTTGGCTTCCTCGTCGGTAACGCCCTCCAATTCGGCTAAGAGACGTTCGATCTCGTCCTGGTCTTCGGTGATCGACGGGAATTCTTTCGCACGATTCGACTCGGCCAATTCGCTCCCCAGCCGATCAGCTATCTCGGCGATTGTCGGTGTCTCGAACATAGCCCGTAAGGGAAGATCGTAGCCGACTGCATCACGGGTTCGCGATACCGCCTGAGTAGCGAGCAAAGAATGGCCGCCAAGCTCAAAGAAGTTGTCGTCGATACCGACACGTTCGACCCGCAAAAGCTGACCCCAAATGTCCGCAAGCATCGCCTCTACTTCGTTGCGAGGTGCCGTATATGCAGAATCGGGTGAGGTCGCCGTGACCTCGGGTTGGGGAAGCTGTTTGCGGTCGATCTTTCCGTTTGGAGTCAGTTTCCATTCGCTCATCAGGACGTAAGCGGCCGGGACCATGTATTCCGGCAGGGCTGCTTTAAGGAATGCCCGCAACTCGGCGGTCTTAAGCTCACCCGACCGACTTGTGAGATAAGCGACCAGTCGCTTGTCGCCCGGCACGTCCTCCCGGAGCGTTACAACACATTCATTCACATCCGCGTGCCTGGACAGGGCAGACTCGATCTCGCCTAACTCGATCCTGTATCCGCGTAGTTTTATTTGATTGTCGGCCCGTCCGATGATCGCGATCGTCCCGTCGCTCCGAAAGCGGGCGAGGTCGCCGGAACGATAGAGCCTCCGCGTGGAAGCGCCGCCGGGAAACGGTAGCTCGATCTCGACAAATTTTTCCGCCGTCAAATCGGGCCGATTCAGGTAGCCGCGTGCCAAAGCATTCCCGCCCTGGTATAACTCTCCCGGCATGCCGACGGGGACCGGGTTTCCGAAGGCATCCAGAAGGTATAGCTGAGTGTTAGGGAACGGGCGCCCGATAGGCACGATCTCGGCACCCGCCTGTTCCGTCTCCGGCATGTCATAGAACGTACTGTCGATTGTGGCCTCGGTGATGCCGTACGAATTGACGACCCTCGTATCCACGCCGCAAATGCGTTGCAGCCGCCGGTATTCGTCCGACTGCCACGTATCCGAGCCGACGACGACGAGCTTGAGATCGTCGAGGGTTCGGCCCGTTCCTTCGAGATGTTCTATGAGGGGCCGGACAACCGCGGGGACGAACTCGGCATATTCGATCTTGTGTTCACGGATCAGCGATTCGAGGTGCGACGGTTCAAGCAGGGATTCTGCGGGGCATAACACGAGTTTCGCGCCGCTGCACAGTGCCCGCGTCAGGTCGCCGGTGAAGACATCAAATGAGAAGCTCGCCATTTGCAGATGGCTCGCGAGCGATGGCAGATCATATTCCTTTTCCCACGCGGCGACGGCATTGACGACCATCCGATGTTCGATCATCACTCCTTTTGCCCGGCCGGTGGAACCTGACGTGAAGGTGACATAGATCAGGTTTTGCGGCGTAACATCCGAGTGTGGCCTGTCTACACTTTCGGCTCCGATCTCTTGCTCATCGCTGTCGACGAAGACGACGGTTTTGCAATCCAGTTCTGCGGCAGACGCGCCGAGGGCCTCTTGCGTTACCAGCACTTTCACGCCGGCCTCTGAGACCATGTACTGCAATCGCTCAGCCGGATAATTTAGGTCCATGGGCAGGTAGGCTCCACCGGCCTTCATGACCGCGAGCACCGCGACGATCATCTCGATCGACTTATGGAGGTGTACGCCGACGATCTGATCGGGCGCAACTCCTTGTTTTAGGAGATAGCGGGCTAGTTGATTGGCTCTCCGGTCAAGCTCGCCGTATGTGATGCACTGATCGTTCCAGACGACAGCGGTTGACTGCGGCCACTGAGCCGCCTGAGCCTCAATTAGCTCGTGAACACAGACAGCCGGTACATCCAAAGTCGCGGAATTCCAATCCTCAAGGATCTGCGTCAGTTCGCCATCGGAAAGCAATTTGGCTTCGCTGATTTGCTGCGACGGGTCTGCGAGCACCGACCGGATCAGAGTTTTTAGATGCAACAGCATTCTGTCGGCAGTTTCCTGCGAAAACAGGTCGGTGTTGAACTCAAGCTGGAGATCGAAGCCGTTAGGGCATTCGAAGGCGTCGAGGCTTAGGTCGAACTTTGCCGATTCTTTCTTTAGCCGTATGCGTTCGACGGCGAGGTTACCTATCGTATCCGAGAAACCCGGGGTATTTTGGAGCGTGAACATAACCTGGAACAGAGGCGTGTAGCTCAGATTCCGTTCCGGGTTGACTTCCTCGACAAGCTTTTCGAGCGGCAGATCCTGATTTGCATATGCGCCCAAAGCCCGCTCCCTCGTGCGGTGTAACAGCTCACGAAAGGTCGGGTTACCCGACAGATCGCCCCTCATCGCGAGCGTATTCACAAAAAACCCGATCAGATCCTCAGTCTCCGGACATGTTCGACCCGCGATTGGCGTGCCGACGACGATCTGGTCCTGGCCACTGTAACGGTACAGCAGGAGTTCCCACGTAGCGAGCAAAAGCATGAAAACGGTAACGCCTTCACGCTCACAAAAGATGCGTATCTGGTCACGAGAATCGCCGTTCAGAAATGTTGTTGCCTGAGACCCTTCATATCTCTGGACCGGCGGTCTCGGCTTGTCCGTGAGTTCGAGAAGACTTGGAGCTCCGTCTAACTCTTCCTGCCAATAGCTTAACTGCTCTTGATAGTCATCCGTTGAAAGCCAGTTTTGCTGCCAGGCTGCATAGTCCGCGTATTGAATAGGCAGCGGCGGCAATGCAGCGGGTTTTCTAGTGACCTCGGCGGAGTAAAAGGCGTTGAGCTCTTTGAGCAATACACCGACTGTCCACTGGTCGCTTACAGTGTGATGAAGGACCAGAATGAGGAAATGTTCGTACTCGGCCGTTTTTGCGAGCGTGGCCCGGAACAACGGGCATTGAGTCAGATCAAAAGGTTTTTCTGCCCGCTCGCGAGCGATCTGCAGGGCCGCATCTTGTCCTTTGGTACGGTCGGTTAGATCGACTCTTTCGAGAACGACATTCGTGTCTTCAATAACCACTTGATACGGTTCGCCGTTCTCAGTCCGAAAACATGTTCGAAGCATCTCGTGACGGCTTACCATCTGACTTAACGCCGTCTGGAGTGCGTTGGGATCGAGTTCACCGTTGAGTTTTAGTATCTCGCACTCGTTGTAGGCCGTTAAGCCGAGGTCAAGTTCACCGAGAAACCACACCCGCTGCTGGGCGAATGAAAGAGGAATTCGCGAGGGACGCTCGGGGAAAACGCGTCGTGGTTCCGCAACGCCCGAAACCGCCGTTTGCTCCACGACGCGACAAAAACTCTCGAAGGTTGGCATATCGAAGATCGCCCGGATCGGAAGTTGACCGCCAGAAAAAGCCCTGACCCGGGCAATCATGCGGGCAGCCATCAGCGAGTGACCGCCCAAAGCGAAGAAGCTGTCTCCGGCGCGGACCTCGGAAACGCCGAGTATCTCGCACCAGATCGCCTCGATAGCTGCTGGCAGCGGCGTCCCGGCCTCATGGCTGGCCAATGGGGTCGTCCGCACGGCTTGATCCGGAGCCGGGAGTGCCTTTCGATCTACTTTACCGTTTGGCGTGAGCGGCATCTTGTCCAATAAAACGAAGACCGCAGGCTGCATGTAATCGGGTAGTGAAGTTTCCGCGAGACCGCGCAGGTCATCCGGGAGAAGCGTTTCATTCCCCACGGGAACGACGTATGCGACCAGCCGCACCTCGCCCGGCTCATCTTTACGACCGATCACAGCACATTCACGTACCTGACGATGGCCGAGAAATAGAACTTCGATCTCGCTTAGCTCGACCCGGTTCCCGCGGATCTTTATCTGAAAATCACTGCGCCCGAGGCACTCGAATCTGCCGTCCGGCATCCTTTTGGCATGATCTCCGGTTCTACAATATCTGACGACGGGTCCGTCATCGATCGAAAGTTCGACGAATTTCTCGGCGGTCAGTTCCGGATGGCGGAGATAGCCACGGCCGACGCCGGCCCCGCTCACGTAGATTTCTCCGCGTTCCCCGTCAGCGACAGGTTTAGAATCGTCTCCCAGTAGCACGATGTCGGTATTAGCAATGGGCAGGCCCACCGGGGCCGTTCGCACATCGCCGGTGACATCGGCTTCGGTCAGGCGGCCAAGAGAAACTATCCCGCTGGTTTCTGTTTGCCCGATCATGTGAATGTGCTCGGCGGGATGCCTGAATTCGATCATCCACGCGCGGGGAATGTCGGAGTACAGCGGCTCGCTCGCTGAAACGATCAGGCGAAGGAGGTTGTCGATTAAAGCGTCCCTCACGGGCGTATCAAGTTCGAGCAGTGCGTTTAGACAATGCCGCTGGAAAGAAGGAACCGCGTCAAAGACAGTGACATGCCGCCCTTTTATCAGCTCAAAGAGAGGCAACGGGTCCAGCCGCTCGTATTCGTCGGCGATGACAACGCTGGCTCCAAAGGCGAGCGGCAGCAGCAGATGCCGTCTCGATGACGAAAACCCGATCGACGCCAGATGCAGATACGTATCGTCTCGCGTTAACCGAAATTCGCTTTGCAGAGCGTGGACATAATGTCGCAGGTTCCCCCTCGTGAGCATCACGCCCTTCGGCTTACCGGTGGAACCGGATGTGTAGATCACGTACGCCAGATCTTCTGCCGACCCCGACAATGGCGGGTTTTCTTCGGGAAATTCGCTAATCTGGGGCCAGTCTTCATCCAGGCAAATCCTCTCTGTCCTACACGACGCGAGAAGATCTTTTTGTGTCACAATCAATGGAGCTTCTGTATCCGCGAGCATGAAGTCGATCCGCTCCTGCGGGTACCCCGGATCGATCGGAACAAACGCGGCGCCCGATTTGAGAATGCCGAGAATCCCGATCGCCATGTCGGCCGAGCGGTCTACAGTGATCGGAACCAGGGTTTCCGGTCCGGCGCCCCGCGACTTTAGAAACCAGGCTAGCTGGTTGGCCTTGCGGTTCAGTTCGCCGTAGGTGATCTGGCCGGTCTTTGAAACGACGGCAATGTGATCCGGGTTTTCGGCGGCCTGATTCTCGAACAACTGCTCGACAAACAACGGTTCAACATCGGTCGATGGACGTAAAAATGAGACCAATTTTTTCATAGCAAAATCTTCGTGATGTGGGCGGAAAATGTCGGAAAACCGAAGTTTCTCTTTCCGAATAAGCCAAAATAATGCAAATACGAACATTGCGCTGTAGCCCGCAAGCGACGATAGGGCAGCTCCGACGATGCCGTATTTCGGCAGCCAAACGAGCAGCGTCAGCACTGTAATAACCGCGGAGCTCAATCGGGAAATCGTGGTCAGCCCCGCATAACCAAGTCCGTTCAGCCCGCTATTGATGATCGCCGCCGCGCTCCAGACCATTGATCCGACCAGCAAAATACGCAATGCAGGTGCGGCAGCGATAAAATCGCTTCCAAACCCATAGCTCAGGACTAGCGGCGATGCAGCGACAAGCGGCAGCAGGAGGATCAAGTAGACATACATCGTCTGTCGCAGACTCCGCGTCAGGATTTTGAGCGAGCGATCGGAACCGCTCGATGACGCAACCTCCGGCATGAGCACGTCACTCACTGAAGATGCCAGCAGGGTCATTACTTCTGACAACCGGACGGCAATTACATAAAGCCCCAGCTCCACGCTTGTCGCCATGCCGGCGAGCATCATCTGGTCCAATCGCAGGGTTGTGAAAGAGGTGACGACACCTACGTAATACTTCAAACCAAAACGGAGCGTCCTTTTAAAGACCCGAGGACTGGGCCTCCAGCGAGGTCTTAGGGCCAGTAAAACGCATATAAGCGCGGTCGTTGTGTTTGCAAGTTGTGCAACGACCATCGTCGCTGCGGCACTATAGACGGTCAGATGGCCCGTGAACCATAGGACGAGATAAGCGCCGGATTGGATACCGAAAAAGAGTATTTTCGAAACCGCGGCCCATCTGAATCGACGCGCGCCCTCCAGGGTGGCAATCATCACGTCATACAGCAGAGCGAACGGAATGTTGATGAGATACGCCTTGACCAGCCATATTACTGCTTCGCTCCGCGTGCCTATCAGGTTGGGGATAACCAACTCGGCGATCAAAAATGCGGCAAAACCCACGATGCCCGCAAAACAGAGGGCATTTGAAAAAAGCATTGACGTCTGCCGTGGCCGGTTGGCAACAAAATACCGCGTCGCCTGCGCCATTCCGAGCCCGGCTGCGAGAGCCACGATGTTTGGATAGAGGACCACCACGGCCAGATCACCTCGTCCCTCGGGTCCGAGTGCCCATGCGGTCAAAAGACCCGTGACCAGACCGGATACCAGGGTAAAGGC
The DNA here is from genome assembly GCA_025362075.1 of Chloracidobacterium sp. Classification (GTDB taxonomy): domain Bacteria; phylum Acidobacteriota; class Blastocatellia; order Pyrinomonadales; family Pyrinomonadaceae; genus OLB17. The sequence continues at coordinate 27,266 of JANYIL010000258.1, read as the reverse complement.
GTTAGCCAGAAAAATGATGGCGACGTTTTTCTTCATCAAAGGGCGTATCTTAAAATGCGCGCAACATCTGACCATTAGACAGACGTGTAACCAGACTTAAAGAAAGGCCGAATAACGCCGAGTTTCAAGAATTTTCTCGGCGTCCGGCGGATACGTGTAAAGCGGGGAAGATTAATGGCGAGAATGCTTTAAGGCCGGTCCTGCTCGATCTTTATAAGGTACCCGATCTTTTTTACCAGATCGGTCTGTATTGAGACGTAAATCGCCCCGTTATCGTCGGTCGTGACGCCGTTCACAGCGTGGAGCTTGCCACCAAAAACCGCGATTACGTTCAGCCCATCCTCGGCAGTGTACTTAAAGAGTTTCCCGTCCTGACTGTCCGTGATGTAGAGAACACCCTTTGAGTACCAGATCGTCTCAGGTGAAAATCCGTCCCGATTCGCGATCAGGCGATGGAGCTTTTTGTCGGGCGTAAGCAGATATAGGACTTTATCCTCATTGTCGGCGATAAAAAGGTCGCCCTTTTCGTCGAACGCCATGCTTTCTGCTTTGCTGATGCCAGAGTCAGCACCCAAAAACTCCGAAACGGCGCCATCGGGCGTGACGGTAAAGACCTTGTGAGATTCGCCGTCTCCAACCAGCAGATTACCGTCTGGCGCCAGCACGATACCTTCTGTTGAAATGAGGCCTTTATCCTTACCGACCAGTTGTTTCGTTTCGCCGAAGTTGTTGATCTTCCAAACGCCACCCGCGTCATCATCCGTAAAATAGATGTTCCCAACGGGGTCTATGGCCATATCCTCAGGCGACATGACACCGATCTTGCTGTCGCAAAGCGTCACTACATGACCTGGCCCGCTCCAGATACGGAAAGCAGAGCCACCCTCGTCCGCAATCAGAAAGCGGCCCTGGTACCACAGAATACCGTCGGGCACCGTAAAACCGTCGCGATCCGTACCGACGACGCTGGCGCGGTACGATGGGTCGGTAAAAAGTACCATTCCCTTTTGATCAAGACCGCACCCACCGCCGACGAATCCCACCGCCAGGACAATCGTCGCGAGTAGTATTCTCTTGAGGTTCTTTCTTGGCATAAAAACTTATTGCTTGCCCAACATGTGTTTGGCAAGTTCCTTTCCGACTTTTCCGACCTGACGAACGTCATCAAGCGTGTTGGTAACCTCGAACAGGACGATGAATAACAGTGCCGCTGATAGTGCAGAGTTGTTCATCGTCCATTTGACGGCCGGGTCGAATACGCGGCCGGCCCAGCGGCCTGCGACTAACTGCGTCAACAGCAGGATCACGGCACCAATTCCGGCTCCTACGACAATGTCCAGAGGAGAATGCTGACCAAGGATCACCTTGGCTGCAAGGGGTACGAAAATAGTCCATAGCAGCGCCAGGGTTCCGACGGTTCGATACGCCAGAAAAATGCCGAGAGCTATACAGACGAAGAAACCCGCATGGTCGCTCGGAAACGAAGTGAGATCGTTGGATATGATCTCGCCCTGCTGTAACTCGTGATAGTTTTTTTCGGTTTCCTCGTCAAAAGGCACCCGAAAGTCCACCTGCGGAGTCTCGACTAACTGGCGGTCATTAAGATGAAAGCTACGTTCAGAGAGAACGTAGGGCCGTGGAAGAAAAACGTATTTTGTAACGGTTTTCGTCGCCGCCAGAACCAATACGGACGACACAAGCGTTATGAGCAGTATCTTTCGCCGTGCTGCTGTAATTGACTCGTCGGCACCGGACAGCCATGCCAGCATGAAGCACGCACCGATGATTGCCGCTTTGACAAGATTGCTGCTCAAGCCGAGGCCGAGTAGCCGGTCAAACACAAATGACTGGCCCGCCAGATTGTTGAGCGCGTGATAGAGATAATTGTTGGCATTCAGGATCCAGTCACTCTGTGCCAGGATCGCCGCCAGACCGGGAAATATCATTTTTCGCCTCCCGTCTCGGGCGATTTGATCCCGCTCGTCCGGCCGATTGCGTCTTCCAAAAGTCGGGCAAGATCGCCAACATGCGGCTCCTTGATCATGGTCTGATGATCACCGGGTACGCCCACGACATCTACACCGCCCGTTGCGAGCACACGCCAGCCCGTCAAATTTTCTTCCGGGCAAACTTCCTCGCCTGCGCTAAAGAACGTGACTTTTCCATCGTAGATCTCAGGCACATAGCTCTTGATCGCCAGATAGTTGATCTCCTCGATGTTGCGGACGGTGCTGCTTACGGACTCCGTGGCGGGGCGGATCGCATGCGATACCTGCCAAACGATGTTTCGCAATTTACGGCTCTTGTACCCCAATTTTGTCCAACCGTAACGAAACTTGTCTGCCAGACTCAAACCAATCCAAAGCTGTAAATGCCGCTGCGCCCGCATCTTCAAAAACTGACGCCTGTACGCGTGGGCCTCATCCTGGCTAAAGCGCTTGAGCCACCCTTTGGGATAGCTGTCGAAAATCGCGAGCAGCGCAACCTCCTGACCTTCCGCGTAGAGACGTCGCGCCATTTCATACGCAACCGTTCCACCGAAGGAGCGGCCTCCCAGATAGTAGGGGCCTACGGGCTGAATCTTGCGAATTTCTTTGACGTAGGCATCAGCCATTGCACCTAAATCTGTAAGTGGCGCCGAGCGGCCATCGAGCCCGATCGACTGTAGCCCGTAAAATGGCTGGTCCGGACCTAAATTTCTTGCCAGATCGTTATACTCGAGAATGTTTCCACCGACGGCATGGATGCAGAAGAAAGGCGGCTTGCTGCCACCGGTGCGCATCGGGACGATTGACGCCCAGCTTGACCGCCAATCACTGCCCTCGATCAACTCTGAAAGTTGTTCGATCGTCGGTGCTTTAAAAAGAGTGGCCAACGGCAGCCGACAGCCGAGAGCACTCTCGATCTCTGAAAATACGCGTACAGCCGCAAGCGAGTGGCCGCCGAGATCAAAGAAATTGTCCTGTATGCCGATGGACGACAAGCCAAGTACTTTTTGCCATATCCATGTCAGTTTTATCTGAAGTTCATTCTTTGGCTTCTCCGTCTGGTCGTGAACAGGCTGCGATACGATCACCTGAGAGGCCAGCCGCTGCCGGTCTATCTTGCCATTTCCGTTAAGCGGCATTGCCGCCAGTTCGTTCAGCGAAACCGGTACCATGTAATGGGGCAGGTTTTCACGCAGATAGCTCCGCAATTCGTCCGGCGAAATTTTGGCACCGCTCGACGCCACGTAATAAGCTGCCAGGCGGTGATCATTCGAATCTTTTATTGCCAGCACCACTGCCTCGGCTACGCCCCGATGTGCTTCTATGATGGCCTCGATCTCACCCAACTCGATGCGAAAGCCCCTGAGCTTAACCTGATTGTCTTTACGTCCGATGTAATCTATTTCGCCATTAGCTCGATAACGGGCCAGGTCGCCGGTGCGATAGAGCCGTATGCTCTCGGCGGCTTCCGCATCGTCCGGGAACTTTTGGAAGGGGATGCTAACAAATCTCTCCTCATTCAGCTCCGGTCGGTTGAGATAACCGGTCGCGAGCCCGTCACCGCCGATAAATACTTCGCCCGCGACCCCGATCGGAACCAGGTTCAAATCGTCGTCGAGAATAAAAATCGTGGTGTTTGACACCGGCTGTCCAATAGACAGACTCGGCTCGTTCGCCGCCGCTTCGTCGATGAGTTTCCATGTCGCAAATGTGGTTGATTCCGTTGGCCCGTAGCCGTTCAGCAGCCGTTGCGGAGGGTTCGATGCAAGTATCTGGCGTGCGGCTGCCGGGTCAAACGCTTCGCCTGCGACTATGAGCGTTTGCACGGACGAGAAAGCATCCGGCTTCTCTCTGGCTATCAGGTGAAAGAGCGACGTTGCCAGACAAATGGTCGTCACACCGGACGCCTTTACCTCGGCTGAAAAACGTTCGGGCAAAAGAACTATGTCTTTTGGGATAATGACAGTTCGCGCTCCGTTGAGGAGAGCTCCCCAGATGTCGAATATCGCCAGGTCAAAGGCGACGTTTGCGACGTGAGCAAAACGATCGTCTCGATTTATCTCAATATAGTTGGTGTTGCGCACCAGACGGCTTATTGCGCGGTGCGGTATCATCACGCCTTTTGGACGACCTGTGGAACCTGAAGTGTAGAGAATACAAGCCGTATCATCATCAGATGCACGGTCTTTGGAAATGAAGACGCTGCTGCACGAATCGACAGCATCTTTTTCAGCGTCGACATCAATGGCAGTTACGGGCGTTTGGGAAACTAAGGCGATGTGTTCAGTGCAGGTTAGAATGATCGTCAGCTCTGCGTCGGCGACCATCTGTTGGAGCCGGAATGCCGGATTTGCGGTGTCCATCGGAACGTAGGCCGCCCCACATTTCAGGACGCCCAGAATGGCGGCTATCATCAGCGGCGACCGGTCCATACAGATACCTATCCGCTGGCCGGCCCCGACCCCGAGATTGACCAGGTGATTGGCTATGCGATTTGACCATTCGTTCATCTCCCGGTAGGTCCACATTTCATCGGACGCTGCGACGGCGATCTGCACAGGATATGCTTCGCACTGAGCGGCAAATATGTGGTGGATAGCTTCTTTCGGGTAGCCTGTCCTCGTCTGGTTCCACTCTGTCAGCAATTGACGCCGCTCCTCCTGACTCAGCAGTTCCATCTGAGAGAGGCGGAGTTCCGGAGCGTTAGTAGCCGACGCCAGCAGGTTCTGGTAATGCGCGATAAATCTTTGAATGGTCTCGCGGTCGAAAAGGTCGGTACTGTATTCGACCGTGATGTTGAGTCCGTCAGACGCTTCTTGCGCGGAGAGAAAAAGATCGAACTTAGAGGTTGAGAGCTGCAACTCGACCGGCGTAACATCGAGTCCCGGAAGGCTGACCGCCGACCGTCTCCTTTCTTGTAGGGCAAACGCTACCTGATAAATAGGGTTGTAGCTGAGGCTGCGCTCAGGTTTTACGGCAGCGACCACGTGTTCGAACGGCACGTCCTGATGTGAAAACGCGTCGAGCACCGCACCTCGTACTCGTCCTAACAGGTCTCGAAACGTCGGGTCGCCGGACATGTCGGTTCGGAGCGGCAATGTGTTGACAAAATAACCGACGAGATTCTCGATCTCGGTCCTGCTCCGTCCCGCAATCGGCGTTCCAACGACCAGATCTTCTGTGTCCGTGTATCTCGCGAGACAAGCGTCGAAACCCGCAAGTAGTGCCATGTAAAGCGTGCATCCCTCGCGTTTGCAAAGCTCGTTTACCCGGTCGAGCAATTCTCTGGGGAAGGTCACGGACTCCTGAGCGCCTTTTGCCGTCTGTAGGGCCGGGCGTGGACGGTCGGTGGGCAATTCGAGCAATGCGGGTGATCCATCAATCTGCTTTTTCCAGTACTCTGTTTGGCGATCGATCTCTCGTTGCAGGTATTGACGGGACCAGGCTGCGTAATCGCCGAATTGTATCGGTAGAGCGCCGAGAGCTGCGGGCCTATTTTGCGAGCGAGCAGAGTATATTTCAGCGAACTCTTTCCAATAGATGCCCAGCGACCATCCGTCGCTCAAGATGTGGTGCATCTTGATAAGAAGATAACTCTCATCGTCATCCGCAGTTACGAGCAGCGCTGAAAATATCGGCCCCCGGTAAATATCTACGGGCGTGTCAGCCTCTTTCTGGAGGAGGTCTATCGCATCGACGCCTTCACAAGATGTCCTTAGATCGAGATGCTTTACGCTTGCAGCACTAGCGGGCTGGATTACCTGCTGCCAACCGTCCCCCGCGTTCTCGAACACCGTCCGCAACGCCTCGTGCCGCGCTACGATGTCATCGAGCGTCTGCTGGAGAATAGTTCGATCCAACCGGCCATTTAGCCGGATCGCCTCATATACGTTGTATCTTGATGTTTCCGGCTCAAGCTGCTCCATAAAGAGCAGCCCTTCCTGGCTAAAAGACAGAGGGGCCGTCGAACCGGGGGCGCGTCTCGTGATCTGAAATGGATTACCTCCGGGTAGGGCCCTGCCGAGCCTTTTTTCCAGAAGCGCTCGTTTGACGGGCGAAAGAACCTCTAACCTTTCGGTGAAGGTACCGCTGTTGGTGACTGAAATCGCTTGTGACCGCATATGCAGGTATGTAAAAGTGGGAGTCGAGGCACATTTCCATAAAACCGGCATTACCGAATGCAAATGAGCCAAAAAGCCTGGACTATAATGGTTGCCAAGTTGACGCAAGTTTATGGGAGAACGCGTTACCGGCCGTGGGCAGCCCTGGAAGCGTGGATGCGCGACAGATCTTCATCAGCCGTGCGGATGATGAATCGCCGGCCATTAGTATTTCACGAACCTTGCTAACCAGTTCGTCAGGCGTGAAGGGTTTCTCGATAAATGGCGAACCTGACGGCATCGCTATGTCTTTACCATACAATCCCCGGTGTAGCCGGACATGAACAATAGTTTTATAGCGGGCCTTATGTTAACAATCTCTTCCCTCAATTCGCTGCCGCCCATTTTTGGCATGATCAGGTCTAGAAAAGGGAAGTCCGTCTAGTGAATAAAGGTCTACCAAGATTTGTACAGGTAGAAGATACAATGTCGGAATTTCCGTTTAGGGCAGAAATTGACAAGAACGAATGTTGGGTAATTGATTAGCGTCAAACGATCACGCGCCTGTGGTTACACTCTTTGCGAAGAGTATTTTATGCGGCTACACTTTCGTTAGATGCCCAAGTTTAGTCCAGATTACGAACGATTCAGCACAAAGCTAGTCGAACAGATTGGCTTTATACTGCGTTCATGTTCCGCTTAGGATGCGGGGCATGAAGATGAGGCAATACGCATTGCCACTAGCCTGCGAATGGTGTTTCACAACACTAATCGAAGCACTTCTTTAATAAAACACCTTAATATTGGTGACTCGCTTACGTTGTCATCTGCAAAGGGTAAGGGAAATCTACGTGACTACATTTCATGGATTTTAAGTTGGGAATCGACGCCGCCCGTGACAGCTATGCCCCAATTCGGCGACCAATTTCAACCCTTAAATATTTCAGTGATTATATACTTGACACACGGGGGTGTACTGCTGACGTGTGGTGAGTCGGCGTGCATTTCGACTCGTAATCGAAAGGTCGAGAGTTCGAATCTCTTGGGCGGCTCCACTATAAACCGCAGTAAATAAATATACTTACCTCATAATCCAAGCGGCCCCCACGGGCCGCTTTTCTTTTTTGGCGATGGACGGGGGAAAGCAGGGCGGCATTTTGCCACTGCGGCGATGCCCAGCAAGCGGCGTCCTGACGCACATTTGGACGGAGCGGCCCCGGTATTAACAGCAAATCGCACGCTATACTTAGCGGAATGCGAATTGCGGTAGAATTGTATCTTTGGGGACAAAAAAAGTTTATTTCGTGTCCTAATGCAGTCAAGGGTATCGTGGGGATAGACCGGACAAATTACAGGAAACAGCGCGGTTCCAGGGCCGCGTGGTTTGTGCTGATAGTCGCGGCGGCATCGACGATCGGGATGATCGCCGCATGGCGCGCTCCCGAATTAAACCTTTACGCCCAGGACCTTTTGATGCGGTCGCGCGGCGTTCTGCCTGAGCCCGACAACATCGTCATCGTCGCGATCGACGAGACGAGCATCGCAAAACTCGGCCGTTTCCCGTGGAACAGGAAACAGGCGGCACAGGCGATCGATATTATCTCGAGTGCAAAGCCGCGCGCGATCGCACTTGACGTTTTGTACAGCGAGCCGAGCGAAGCCGATGCGGATAAAGCGCTGGCCGATGCGGTCAAGCGGAGCGGCAACGTCGTCATCGGTGAGCAGCTTGTCGAAAACCGTGAGACGCCCGAGCTTGGCCGCTCGGAATGGCTGCGTGCAATGCCGATGCTGAGATCGTCGGCTAACGGCGTCGGCCATGTGAATGTCGAAACCGAACACGACGGAACGGCCCGCGAACTGCTGTTAAAGATCACCGATGATGACGGCGATGCGGCGTGGGCATTGGCCCTCGAAACTGTCCGGGCCGGCGACGGCCTGGCTGAGGACGACATTTCCGAGGCGCAGAATTTTGTCCGCATGGGTACGCGTCGACTGCCGTTTGAATCGAACGAGCGCAACCTGTTCATCAATACTCCGGGCCCCGAGAGTAAGATCTCGAGTGCCCGTCCCTTGCGGTTACGGATCGATTACATCGGGCCGACGGGCTCATTTGCAGACCATACGTACAGCTTTTCCGATCTGCTCGCCGGCAAGGTTTCGCCCGACAAATTGCGTGATAAATACGTGCTTATCGGTGCGACGGCCGCGACGTTGGGCGACCGGCTGGCGACGCCATTTGTCCACACCGAGAATGCCGAGGGCGACCAGCACGGCGACCTGATGCCTGGTGTCGAGATCCTCGCAAACTCGGTAAACACGATCGTGCAGAATCATTTTTACCGGCCGGTAGCAGACTGGCAGGCGTGGCTTGCCGCCGTGCTGACGGCTATCGCGGTCCTCTTTCTACTCGGCCTCGCACAGGGCAGGTCTGAGGCGTTAAAGCAGATCGTGATATTGTCGGCAGTCTTTGCAGCGATCGTCGGAGGATCGTACCTTTTGTACGCTTATGCTTTCCTGATCCCGCCCGTTATTCCGGTAGTGACTTCTTTTGTTGTTGCGGCGCCGCTAGCGCTGCTTCGCCGGTCGCTTTCGGCCAGTGCGACACTGGATGAGCGGATCGCGGAGCTTGTCGCGGCCGGCGGACGTCTGTTTACGGACGGACGTGACGAGGCTAAATCGGGGCCAATCGACCGCAGTTTGGTTAGCGGCGACCGGTTTGAGCCGGGAAATGAATTCGGCTCGAAAAATCTACTCATCCCGCACGGCCTCGAATGGAAATCCGAGACGCTCGGTTACCTCTCGCGCGATCTGATCGCGAGGGCGTTGTTCATCGACTCGGCGCTGCGCTCGATCGACGACGGGCTGTTGATCGCGGACATCGACGGCAGCATCACCTTTGCTAACGAAAAGACGCTCAAGATCCTCGATCTGCCAAAACGAAAGCTCGTAGGGAGCGATCTTTTCGAACGGCTCCGGGACGCAGCCGATGCGAACGCCGCCGAATTTGCGTCTGAGGAAACTCGCGCCAGCCTGATCCTCGACCGCAAGACCATCGAGCGTGAGGTGGTCATCGGCAAGGGCGAATCACGCAATTTTGTCGTGCGCATCTCAACCGTCGTCGACCGCGACGGCGGATCGGACGAATCGGTCGGGCTGATCGCCACCCTCTCGGACGTTACATATCTAAAACAATTGCAGCAGACCAAGAACGACGTCATCGCTCTGGTTTCGCATGAGCTGCGCACCCCGCTAACCGTGATCCAGGGCATGAGCGAACTGCTGACCGAGCACGACGTCGAGGCCGAACCTCGCCGCAAAATGCTCGAAACGATCAATCACGAGACAAAACGCCTCGCCCGAATGATAAACCAATATCTCGACATCACAAGGCTCGAGTCCGGTTCGGAAAAGATCGAATTTGTGCCCGTCGATATCGAATCGCTCGTCAGCCAGCGGCTGCTGCTGATCGAGCCGCTCGCGTCACGCAGCAGCATAAAACTCGATGGCCGGTTCCCCACGGGTCAGACGACGATACTTGCCGACCCCGAGCGGTTGTCGCAGGCCCTCACTAATATTTTGGCCAACGCGATCAAGTACAGCCCGCCAAAAACGACGATCACGGTCGAAACAAAGGTCGTCGCTCACGATCTGCAGATCGTCGTCACGGACGAGGGCCGCGGCATAAGCCCCGAGCATTTGCCGCATATCTTTGAAAAATTCTACCGCGTCGGGCAAGGTAATAACGAGGTACCGGGAACCGGGCTTGGCCTGGCATTTGCCCGCGAAATCGCCGAACTCCACAGCGGGAGCATTTCGATGGAGAGCGAGCTTGGAAAGGGGTCGGTATTTACTATCCACCTGCCGCTTTTTGCGGAAAAAGAGCGGAAATGAACCTCCTAATAGTCCACGACCCCAAAGGAGACCGGCGATGAATCTTGATTTTGACAGCTCGCGGCTGAACAAGAAAAAGGGCGACTATGCGTTCGGCGACAGCATCCATCTCGCCGACCCGTCGCTGCAGGCCCGCGCCGTCGAATACAAACGCAACCTGAGCGGCCGCATGAGGGCCGTTTCGGGACAGGACATCCCACGCATCCACGCCGAGCGCGGCTATTACGCAACGCGAAAGTACGACGGTGAATTTTCGCTCGTCTTTTTTAACGGCGAAAAGCTGATCTCGGTAAATCCGGGCGGAACCGTCCGCATGGGCCTGCCGTGTTTTGCCGAAGCCGAAAAATTGCTCAAGGCCGCCAAGGTCAAATCATGCGTCCTCGGCGCCGAGATCTACATGAAAGTGTCGCCGACCAAGGCCCTGGCGATCCAACAGGTCGTTAGTGTGCTACGCAATCCCAAAACCGAGGCCGAAACCGAGCGGCTTGGGCTGGCTGTCTTCGACATCGTCGAGACCGACGGCGAACCGGTCGAGACTCTAAAAAAGAAATTCTCGCTGCTCGAAAAATGGTTTGGCAAGGGAAAACTCGTTCATCCGGTCGATCATGTGATCACCGAAAAAACGGAAAAGATTATGGAGGTCTTTGCCGACTGGGTGATCGGCGAGGGCTCCGAGGGCGTGGTGCTTCAGCATGATCAGGCGAACTGGTACAAGATCAAGCTGCGGCACAGCCTCGACGCCGCGATCATCGGCTTTTCCGAGGGCAGCGAAGACCGCAAAGGGATGCTCCACGATCTGCTGGTTGCGGTCATGCGCAACGACGGGACGTTTCAGGAGCTGACCCGCGTCGGCGGCGGGTTTAGCGACGATGACCGCCGCGAGATCGTCAAGGAGCTAAAGAAGAGCATCGTGCCCTCCGATTACGTCGCCGTCAACAACGATTACGTCGCCTACGAAATGATCGCTCCCGGCCCCGTCGTCGAACTCTCATGCCTCGACCTCATCGCCGAGAGCGGCCGCGGCGGTTCCGTCAACCGCATGGTGCTCAAGTACGACGGCAAACGATACTCGGCCCTCTCGCGAATGCCGCTGGTGAGCGTCATCTCGCCGCAATTTATTCGCATTCGCGACGACAAAGAGGCGACCGTCGAGGACGTCAATATCCGCCAGGTCAGCGAAATGGTACCTGTCGTTGCGGCGGAAAAATCAGCCGAGGACCCCGCCGGCGACCCCAGCACGCTGCTTGAACGAGCAGTTTACACCAAAACCATGCGCGGCAATCTCATGGTCCGAAAACTCCTGCTTTGGAAAACCAACAAAGAGGATCGCCCCGATTTTCCCGCCTACGTCGTCTATTTCACCGACTTCTCCCCCAACCGCCAAACCCCGCTCGAACGCGACATCCGCATCGCCACCACCGAAGCACGGGCCCTTAAAATGTTCGAAAAAATGGCCGAGGAAAATTTTATCGGGGGCTGGGAGAAAGGCGGGAAATAAACGGTTGCCTCACGTAAATCGCACCCTAGATTCGGTAACGGTCACGAATCGCTCAGGTAGACGTTCAGCATGATTTTTCAGAAGTTCCTGTAATACAACGATTTTGTTGACGGCCCTTTCGTCTACGAGACGTAAGAAAACTACCCCACGATGTTGCCGACGTTCCCGAAAGACCATTTCGCCAAAATCCTTGTCTGTCGTGATCAGAATCCAGTTTTCGTTGAAAGCTTTGTTAAGAATCTCGTCGTCAGACGTTCCCCGAGCGCTATCGAAGATAGAAAAGACCGCATGGCCGTCATCGAGAAGCCACTTTGCCACTTTAGGCCCGGCACACTCGTCGACCAAAAACCGCATTAGGCCGTCTCCACAACCAACGGCATGAATTCACTATGGCTGAGCGATGCTCCCGCAAAAAACATACAGGCCTGTATGTCTTCCGGCGTAAGGGTGTCATATTCGTCGAGAATCTCGGCGATTGTGCCGCCGTGAGCTAACAGATTCAATATGAATTCAACCGTCAGCCGGGTTCCTTTAATCACGGGCTTGCCCATCATGACTTTGGGGTTTATCGAAATACGTTCAAGTAATGCGTTGTCGTTCATCTTTCCTTCCTCACCTGTCTAGCATCATACCATGAGATTTCGACCGACCATGACGGTTAGCTCAAGGGCGAAAAAAGGTCAGGCACTGATCACAAAAACATTGATATATCGTATAGCTATGCTATACAATATGGGTGGTGATAAAGACCTTTAGGCACAACGGCATTGAGCGATTCTTTAAGACTGGTTCGAAGTCCGGCATCCAACCCAAGCACGCCGAAAAGTTGCGCCGCCAGCTTTTCGCTCTCGACAATTCGAAGAAAGCCGAGGACATGAATGCTCCGGGTTGGCGATTACATCAACTGAAGGGCGAACTCGCCGGCCACTGGTCGATCGATGTCAGCGGGAATTGGCGATTGACTTTTGCGTTCGAGGGAGAAGACGCCATATTGGTTGATTATCAGGATTATCACTGAGGTGATTTTATGCGAATGTTTGATCCGCCCCATCCGGGCACAGTTTTGAGGGATTATATCGACAGTGTATCGGTCACGGCGGCGGCTCTGCATCTGGGCGTTACACGGGCCGCGCTTTCGCGAATCTTGAATGGAAATGCAGGCATATCCGCCGAGATGGCGCTCCGCCTGTCCGAAGCTTTGGGAACGAGCCCGGAACTCTGGATCGGGATGCAGTCACAATATGACCTGTGGCAAGCCTCAAAGAATCGCCGCCGAAAAGTCGTCGGGCTTCTCGCTGCCTAGCCCGCGCTAAATATCGCTATGGCCCAGCCCTTTATCGAATTTGCCGGCAACCGTCGACTTCTCTGGATCGCGGAGGAGTGGATACGGTATGCTCCGCGTCTGGCGGAGTGGGCGATGGAGCGGCTTGTGAATCGCCGCGATGTCTGGAGCCAGTATACGGTCAAGCCGGACGGGCGGATCGGGGTTGTCATGCTGCCGATCAAGGAGCGGCGAAAGCTCGGCACCGACATGGTAACGATCACCAAGCTTGAGCGGCATTTTTCGGGCCGCTCGCCGGGTCATCTGGTCGGGATGTTTTCGATCTCGGACCATGCGACGTGCAAATGGTTTGCTATCGACATCGACCTTCATGACGAGGGCGTCACCAACGCCGACGAGATCGTCGAGGCCAACCGAACGGCGACGCTTGAGTGGGCGGGGCGGCTTCGCGAACAGGGATTCGACCCGATGGTGATGGATTCGAACGGAGTCGGCGGTTACCACATCTGGGTCTTGCTCGATAAGGAATATCCGCTCGATCAGACGTTCGATTTTGTTGACGCGGTCCGGGCCGACTGGCAATCGTTCGGGCTGCCGCGAAAGCCCGAAGTCTTTCCCCCAAAGCGGGCAGTCGGCCCCGACGACCTGCCGTACACGCTGCGGCTGCCGGGGCGCCACCATTCGCGGCATCATTACACGCGGATCTATAATTTCGATTTTGTTGACGAAAACGAATGGCTTGAGGGCGGCGAGGCTATCGAGGCGATGCTCGCGACCCGCCCCGCAAAGCTGCCAAAACCAAAGAAATCAAAAGCGAAACCGCTCGCGGAGGTTCCGGTAAAAAAACTTAAAGCCGAGCGTAAACGCAAGCCCCGCGTCGCCCTCGACCTCGACGGCGTGCTGGCGACATACGAAACATGGCAGGGCTTTGAGCACATCGGCGCGCCGCTGCCCGGTGCACTGGAATTTGTCCGTGAGCTGTACGAGATCGCCGATATCGTCATTTTTACATCACGCTGCTCGACCGACACCGGCGGCGAATACGACCCGCCCAGTCTCTCGCCCGGCCAGCTTCGGATTCACGTTATCGACTGGCTCGAAAAACATGAATTTCCGTATACGGACGTCTACATTGGGCAAGGCAAACCTCGCGTTTCCGCTTTTATCGACGACCGCGCGGTGTCGTGCAGCCCGCAGGCAAATCCCGCCGCCTTTGACGACGCCCTTGGTAACGTTCGCACGATCCTACACCGAAAATCTAAACCCCGCCGGGCTTGAAGAGGATAAAAGCCTCAGCGTTTCTCTCTCGTCCTCCTCAAGCGGCCTCTGCGTTTGAAGCACTTTATCGCAGAGGCCGCAAAGGTTTTCGCAGAGAACGCCGAGAAGAGTGCTTCACCTTATACACTGCCACAAATCCCCAACGGCACCACGAGATTACGTCAATACCTTCTTACACACTCCTCCCGTAAATTTCCGTTAATTTGGCGAGCCTTGAGATAATCGCGTCGGTGATCGCCCCGTCGCAAAACCGCCAGCCCCAATTTCCTGAAGCGGAAGCCGGCAGGTTCATGCGGGCACCGGTACCCAGCCCGAAGATGTCCTGCAACGGAGCTATGGCGATATCGGCGACCGAGGCCCAGGCCGCGCGAATAAAGTCCCATTGAATTTCGCTGCCGTTGGACGGCAGGTACTTCAAGCAAAACTCATGCTCGTGTCTTATCGCCTTGGCGTCACGCGTCGACCCGGTCCGGGCTCGCGAATTAAACCAGCCGACGACCGTGTCATTGTCGTGGGTGCCGGTGTAGGCGACACAGTTTTTGACGTAATTGTGCGGCAGATCGATACTTTTTGCGTCGCCGCCAAAGCCGAATTGCAATATCCGCATACCCGGAAAGCCGAACCGGTCGCGCAGTGCCAGGACGTCCGGCGTGATTGCTCCGAGATCTTCGGCGATGAAAGGCATCGTGCCCAGATATTGCTGGAGCTTTGTAAATAACTCATGCCCGGGCACATCGACCCAGCGACCGTTCGCCGCCGTCTTATCCTTGCCCGGCACCTCCCACGACGCGGCGAAACCGCGAAAATGGTCGATACGGGCGACATCGACGGTAGCCAGCGTCGAACGGACGCGGGCGACCCACCAGCCAAATCCATCGCGCCGCATCGCATCCCAGTCATAGATCGGATTGCCCCAGAGCTGGCCCGTCTTTGAAAAATAGTCGGGCGGAACCCCCGCGACAGTCGCCGCCGAGCCATCGGCATTTAGTTTGAACTTATCGCGGTTGCACCAGACGTCCGCCGAGTCGAGTGCGACAAAGATCGGGATGTCGCCGATGATCTGTATTCCGTGCCCGTTCGCATATTCCTTGACGGCGAACCATTGGCGAAAGAATAGGAACTGATAAAGTTTTTCGGCCTCGATACTTTCAGACAGTTCATCTCTGGTTCGATGAAGAGCGTCATCGTCCCGCAGCCTCAGCGGTTTGGGCCACTTATACCAGGGGATATGTCCATTTGCAGCCTTGATCGCCCGAAATAACGCATAATCGTCGAGCCAAAAAGCGTTTTCGCGGCAAAACATTTCGAACTTCCCCCGCAGATCTGCACCATTTTTCCCGTGAAAGCCCGCATATGCCCGCCGCAATAATGCATTCTTCCACGCATATACACCGCCAAAATCGACCTTGTCCGGCGCAAATGCAGACTTGCCGGCAATCACATCCGCCGAAACGAGTCCGTCCTCGACGAGTTTTTCAGGCGAAATTAGCAACGTATTCCCGGCAAACGCGGAAAAGCATTGATACGGCGAATCTCCATACCCCGTCGGCCCGAGCGGCAGTATCTGCCAATAGGTTTGCTTGGTTGCGACGAGAAAATCAATGAATGCGAACGCCGCCGGGCCCAGATCACCGATCCCAAAATCTCCGGGTAGACAGGTCGGATGCAGCAAAATTCCTGATGATCGAGGAAAGGACATAGGATAAGAGTTTAAGATTAGATAATTTCAAGGCTCTGCGAACTCTGCGTAAACCTCTGTGTCCTCTGCGTTTACATGAATTTAGCGCAGAGACCGCTGAGATTTACGCAGAGGTCGCCGAGGACGGTATTTGGATTTTTCAGACATCCTCCGGAAAAATCAAGAATTTTCCGCTAGAAAATAATATCGAAACCACCGGCAAAATATCGCCGGTAATTGTTGATGAATTTTCCGTAGTCGGGATCGCTCAGATTATTTCTGATGTTTCGCGGATTGAAGTGGTTTGTCAGGTTAAAGGCCTTTAACGAGAGCCGGAGGCCGTACTGCCTGGTGACTTTAAAGTCCCTTGAGATTTCCGCGTCGAGCGACATGAATTGGGGGAACCGGTGATTGTCGGCGTTGCGGATCCCGACAAAATTCTGCTCGTTGTTGACGACCGAATACGGAAATCCTGATCGCCATTCGAAAATCGGTGATAGCGTGATCTTTTTTGGCAGCGAAATGCTCCCCCACGCCAGTAGACGGTTTGGCACGTCGGTCGGCAGATTTGAATATTGGTTTTGCCGGATCACGGGTGAGCCAAAATCGCCGAAAAAGCTGTTAAAGTCGTTCAGGTCGCCTTTTGCCTTTGACCGCGAGTACGAAACATAAAACGGCTGATCGTTTGGCAGACTTATCTTAGCGGTCACCTCGACGGAGTCATAGCTGGCATGGCTCGTCGGGCTGAGGACGATGGCCGCTCGTCCCAAATAATCGGTTTCGGGCGTGACCGAATAAATGCGGCTCGTGCGGCTGTGCATGTAGCTAAACCGCAGATCGAGGTTCGGGTTTATCGCGCGGTCGACCTGCATATTCCACGTCAGGTTTAACGGCACAAAGCCCCGACGGGAGCGCTCCTTGTAAAGGTCGAGGGGGAAAAGTGTGGGGTCATCGACCAGCAAATTCTCGAACCGGTGCTGGCCGGTAATCGTCAGGCCATCGAGGCCGAACGTGGTGATCGTCCGCGCCGGATAGCGTCTGAAGGCCCGTATGTTGAGCGGCACCTTGTCGTAAAAATACCCGATCCCGCCGCGAACGATGGTTTTATCGTTTTTGAAGGGCGACCAGGCGAACCCGGCTCTCGGCGAAAAATTTCGTTCCTCGGCAATTCGCTGGTCCTCGATCCGCAGGCCGAGATCAACGCTCAGATTTGGCCTGAGCGCCCACCGGTCCTGCACAAAGCCCGTATAGATCTTGTTTTTGACGCGGCTCTGATTGGCTGTTTCAAACGTTGTCCGCTCGGCCAGCGTTCCGTCAAAACGCCTGATGTTAACCGGTCGGGCTGCGTAGTTCATCCAGTTTTTGACTTCGGAGAAATTGAATCCGGTTTTGATGTTGTGCGAACCGGCCATGAATTTCAGAGCCGGAAAGTCATACGTTTCGAGTATCTCGGTGCGTGTCGAGTGACGTGCCTGAGTCGCAAAATAATTGCCAAATTCGCCGATGGGCGTCAGTGTCTGGTCGTTCGGCCCCTGACCCCAGACATTGGCGTTAAAGTGTTTGTACGACACGGTCGATTGCAGCAGGCTGCCGTTGCGAAACGCAAAATTGTCGTGAATCGTCGCGACCATGTCTTTCTGCTTATAGTTTGGCGTAACCGGCCGCTGGCGGAAAAAATCGAGGCCGATATAGCTCTGCCGTTCGGGGAAATATCCGATCGTAGCCGAGATCGCATGCGTCGGTGACACGGTCAGGTCGAGCTGCGTAAAATAGCTCTGCGATTCCGAGACAGTCTCGTTGTTCGGAAATTCCAGCCCGCGGACGGGCACCTTGGAAACGCTGTAACCCAGCGACTGCGAGATCGAGAGTCGGTCTTTGATAAGCGGGCCATTAAAATTTAGATGCGGTGAATCGTCCCGCACGCCATGGATCTTGCCGTTCACGAAACGAAAATCGGGCAGGAAATCGTTCAGCTCGAAATGCCATTTATCGCCGCCCCGCTTGGTCTCGATCTCGGTCAGGCCGCCGGTGAACTGTCCGTACTCGGCCGAATATGGGTGGCGAAAGACCTGCACCGATTCGACCGCATCCACCGGTAGATTGAGCCGGAAATTTCCGCTCGCCGGGTCGGTCACGCTGACGCCGTTGACGCGAAAGGCACTTTGCTGCTCCGAGGCGCCGTTGATACTGATCTCGCCTCTCGTCGAGCGTATTACGCCCGGAACAAGAGGTATCGATTCATCTACACGGCGTGTGGCAAGCGGCAAACGCTCGACGGCCCGGCCGCTGATCTTCCCGGCCGGCGACGATCCGGCATCGATGCTGACTACGCTCTCAGAATGATTATCGACCGTCACCTGGGCAGCAACATCCGCCACGGCGATCGCAATAGAGATCTCCAATCCGGCTGCCTCGACCTTGACCCCGCTCTTGACGAAACCCTGAAACCCGGTCTTCTCGATACGCAGTTCGTAATCACCGACAGCAATACCCTCAAAAACCGCCACGCCGTTTCCGTCCGTTTGCCGTTTAGCAACGACGAGTTTTTCTTTGACAAGCGAGCAATCGGCACCGGGGATGACCTGTTTTTGGGCATCAGTAACGATCACCCGCAGGAACGGCTTGTCAACAACAGCCTGCTGTGCGCCGGCCTGATACGTCAGGGCGGGCAGCCAAAGCAAAGCAGCAAAAATTGTTAAAACAAGCCTCTTCATATTCTGCGGCCGATCAATTGCCGCTAAATTTACGATTAACCCAGTATTATGCCTCAAAATCTCACCCAATGACTAGCTCAATATCCTGCGCCAGAGCGTCCCGATCGGCGTACTCGGTCTCACGCGGCGGCGCGTCGAGAGCGATCAGCCGCCTAAGTTTGCGGCCCGTCCGCAAGCTGCCCCGTTCGACGCCGGTAATGCGAAGCTCATAAAGCCTCATATCAAGATTCTTCTGAAAGTCCGGAAATCTCATTCGCATATTCTGCCGTATGTCGTCTATTAGCTTTTGATGCACGCCGGGGACGTTTAGTCCGCTAGCTTCGACGCGGATATCTACAACGTCCCGGCGGTTCTCGTGCCAGATGCGAACCTGCCATTCGTCGGTTGCGTTCGGCACGCCGTTCATCAGCTCGGCAAAGACCCACGGGCTGATATTGCCCATGCCGCACACGATCATTTCGTCGACACGGCCGCGGATCTTGGCGATGCGTTTGGCAAAGAGGCCGCATTTGCAACGCTCGTCGACCATTCGCGTCACGTCGGTTGAGCGATAACGTATCAGCGGCATCACGTTCCGCGTCAACGTTGTATATACTAATTCGCCTTCACCGTCCTCATTGGATTCAGGCGTTTCGAAAAAGAAATTCATGTCGTTGCGGTGATAGCCATCGTGCTCGGCACATTCGACGCCGATCACCCCAAAGGATTCGGTCTGCCCGTAATTCAGATGAAACGGAGCATTCCAGACGCGTTCGACCTCGGAACGCGTGTCCTCGGCGATATTTTCGCCGCCCGCAAAGATAAATTTTACCGGCCAGATGCCGCGTTTTTCGGCGATCTCCGTTAGCCGCACAAGCCATGAGGGCTCACCGAAAATTACGGTCGGCTTGTAAATCACGGCCCGCTCATAAAATTCGAGCGGCGATATCTTGCCCGCCTCGGCGTGAAAACAGCCGAGATATTGAAACGCCGTCCGCACGACCGCCGGCGACACCCAAAACGACACGTCAAAGGCGCTCAGCACCCGATCCTCACGCCGGAGCCCGAGTTGATACAGGCCTAGAGCGCTCATCCGGCCCATCTGGTTTAGCTCGCTGTTTGAGAAATATATGTGCTTTGGCACAGCCGATGTCGTGCCGGTCGTCTCAAAAACGGTATCGGGCCTGCCGGCGAGAAACGCCTCGGCGCCGTACACTTTCAGATCGTCGCTCGTCGTAAAAAAATCACCCAATTCGGCGGGATGCGAAATTTTTCGGATGTCGATATTCCGTCGCCGAAATTGCTTGCTGTAAAACGGCGTCCGGTTGGCAATT
Source organism: Chloracidobacterium sp. (assembly GCA_025362075.1). Taxonomy (GTDB): domain Bacteria; phylum Acidobacteriota; class Blastocatellia; order Pyrinomonadales; family Pyrinomonadaceae; genus OLB17. Next base: position 7,524 of record JANYIL010000258.1, on the reverse strand, counting down.
TTTAACGTCTCGCGAAAACGCCGCCGCTGGAGGCTGGCCATTACCGACGGCGGCATCTTGCCCAACAGGGTAATTGCATACTGTGGATTGGTCCGCAACGCCAATTTTTCGACCTGCTCGGTTATTTTTGCTAACAACATCTAGACCCTCTCCGGTGCACAGCGGCGGATCAGCATTTCGAACATCTCCATCGAAAGGTCGATCTCGTCATTTGTTATTTCGAACGACGGCGCAAGAGTAAATACGTTTTTGTAATAACCGCCGACATCCAAAACCAATCCCATTTTTTTGCCGCGAATATCGAGGTCGCCCTTCATGCCCTCCGCAAAGATCTTGTCGCACAGCTCGCGGTCGGGAGCGTAGCCATCCTCCTGACAGATCTCGATCCGCAGGGCCATGCCCATGCCATCGGTATCACCGATGACCTTGGGGTACTTACGCTGCAATTCCTTGATCTGAGCGAGAAAATAGGCGCCTTTTTCACGCGTGATCTTTTCGTAGTCGATCTCCTCCATCATCTGGAGCAGCTCGAGAGCCACCGCCGTTCCGAGCGTATTCGACGAAAATGTCGAATGGGTCGATCCCGGCGGAAACTTCTCCGGCGTGATCAAACCTTCCTTCGCCCAGACACCCGACAGCGGATTTAGCCCGTTCGTCAGGGCCTTGCCAAAGACGATTATGTCGGGCGTGACACCAAAATTTTCGATCGCCCAGAACTTGCCCGCCCGATAGAAACCCATCTGGATCTCGTCATCGACCATCAAAATATTTCGCTCGTCGAGGATCTTCTTAAGGGCCGGGTAATAACCGTCAGGCGGGATGACGTAACCGCCGGTGCCCTGAATGGCCTCGACATAAAATGCGGCAAACTCGGATTCCTGTGCCTTGGCGTCCCAGAACGAGTTGTACTCGGTGTCGAAATTTTTAGCGAACTGATCGACGCAATAAAGCTCGCATGTGTCACGCTTTTTGTCGTAAGGGCAGCGGAAACAATAGGGAAACGGAACAAAGTGGGCCCGGTCGCTAAAATGGCCGTAACGGCGGCGGTAGCGGAAACTGGACGTTATCGCCGACGCCCCGAGCGTGCGTCCGTGATAGCCTCCCTGGAACGCGAACACGAGGCTCTTGCCCGTCTCATTCCGCACAAGCTTTAAGCTGTCCTCGACGGCCTGCGAACCGCCGACGTTGAAATGAACGCGGCCCGTTTCGCCGAACTTCGATTCGTTCAGCCGTCCGATCATCGTCGCCAGCTCGACCTTTTCCGTGTGAAGATATTGGGAAGCGAGCTGCGGCAGCGTGTCGATCTGATTTTTTAGAGCGTTGTTGAGCCGCTGATTGCCGTAGCCAAAGCTCGCCGCCGAATACCACATTTGCAGATCGAGAAACGCCGTTCCGTCGCTGTCGTAAAGATAGCTGCCTTCGGCACGCTCAAAAAATTTTGGCGGTTCGAGGTAATGGACGGTGTCGCCAAACGAGCAGTATTTGTTTTCCATCTCCAGCAATTCAGCCTCGGTATGGCGGCGTTCGATTTGGTGCAGCTTCACTTGTGTATTTGTTGTTGTCATAAATGTAAATATCCGGGACCCTTACGCCGGGATCAGCTCCAATTGCGGCAACCCCCAATTAGCGGGGATGCTGACAGATTCGTAAGCTCGTCGCAGACATTCGGCAACCTGGCCGAGGTCCTCGTACCTTTCGTGGGCGATCTCATTTGTCCGGCAAAAATCGGCCAGCTTATGCTTGGCGAATACAATGTCCGCCGCCTGTGCGGCAAAGCGGTCCGACAACCCGTCACCGACAAAGATCGACGGGGAGGCAAACAGATTTTCGCTGGCGATGACCGATGGTTTGCACGTCGCGCAGCCGTCACCGCAAACCTGAGGCGTATGCGGGAATTCGGTCGTCCAACGATCTTTGCCGACGGGCGTCAGTTCGTTTGCCCAGATACCGATATTTTGTGTCTTTTCGGGATCGGCGATGCCTTTTTTGAGCATCCGGCGGATGTAATATTCAAACCCGTCGCTGACGATATGGACGGGAATACCCGCTTTGCCGCAAAAATCGAGCAGCGACACGACACCCCGGTCGAGTTCGAATTCGCTCAGATAACCGTCGAGCACAAAGGGCGTCACCCGCAGCAGGTCAAATTGCCGCCGCAGGCACTCGCGCGAGCCGATCCGGCCCTCGACCCATTCTTTTTCGATCTCAAGCCATTTTTCATCGGCAAATTTTTCGAGGATCGCGTCGATAACGTCGCGTTTCGACAGCGTTCCGTCAAAATCCAGAAACAAGACCGGCGGAACCGCTCCCTCAAAAATGCTCATTAGGTTGGTCGTTTTCATATTTAGGTGCTCCCAAGCGAAATTTGATGGAGCAATTCTCCTTTCTCTTCTTTTGTCTCCGGTGGTGATAAAAGCTTTCTCAGCGAAACGATCTCGAGATTTTTCTCCCGCAGCGCCGCCAGGATCAGCGGGATCGAATCGACCGTCGCCTTGCGGCTCGCTTTGCCTTCGCTGTCGCCGTCGTGGAGCAGGATGATCGAACCGGCGGTCGCATCGCCGACCACGGCCCTGGCAATGTCGTCGGCCGTGCATTTTTTCCAGTCAAAACCGGCGGTCGTCCACTGGACGGTCTTGAGCCTCAGTTTTCGCGTGGCATTGAAATACGACAGCGTCCGTACGCCGCACGGCGGCCGCGCGATCCGCGGTGCGATCTTTGTCGTGCTGGTGATGATCTCCTGGGCCTTGTTCATCTCAAATTCGGTTCGCCGCCGCGAACAGTACAAAAATATCCGGTGCGAAAACGAGTGATTTCCGATCTCGTGGCCTTCGGCGACGATCCGCTGGGCGATACGTGGAAATTGCTCGACCCGGCTGCCGATCAGGAAAAACGTGGCTTTGACGTTATGTTTGCGTAAAACGTCGAGCAGTGCCGGCGTGTCCTTTCCGGGGCCGTCGTCGAATGTCAGGGCCACCGCATTGGTATCCGTTCGCCCCCGCCAGACCGTTTGCCCGAATAGCTGCGACCGAATACCATACGCCGCGTAATAAACGAGCGCCGCAACCAGGGTAGCCGTCGTCACCGCGAATATTGCGAAAATTAATACGGTATTCATCGCCTAAACCACCAATCCCGACGAGACCTCTCGGCCCCTGTAAGTCTCCGTCTCCTCGACCGCCCGCGAACTCACGCCGCGACCATTGATACTTAACCAATCCGCCAGACGCGCGGATGCATCTTTTCTGCCATAAATGCGGGCGTTCTCACGCATTTCCTCGCTCTCGCCGGGCTCATTGAGAAGCCTGAGAACCGTTTCTACAAGCTCGTCGATCGTTTTGACCGGCCGTCCGACATTCCACTGCGCCAGCAAATTGTATTGCAGCCGTTCGGCCCCCGGCGGCGGTTCGAGAGCGATCAGCGGCAGCTCGGAGGCGACCGCCTCGTTAAACATATTGCCGAGCTTTGACACCAGCAGATCCGCCGCACCCATGAGCCGGGGCATCTGACGTTCGTCGATCCAGCCGGGAACGCACAGGCTGTCGGCGTTTTCCCGATTGATTAGCCGCAGACATCTGTCACGCAGCCGCTCATTCGTGCCGGTCAGCACCACAAACTGCGGAGCCGTATCGAGCCGTGCCTCGGCCAAACGCCCGGCGATCTCCTCGATCCGGCCAATACCCTCGCCTCCGCCGGCGATCAGGATGATGGGCCGGCTGGGGTCGAGCGCGAAATTGCGGCAAACCTCCAGACGGTCGGCCTCGCGGTCACGTCCGCCTGCAAATCCACTTGCCAGAACAGGCCCCCAATCGACGATGCGGTCGCGGCGGGCGCCATGGCTTACCAGTTCGTCCACGCATGTCCCCGTCGCAAAACAATAAAGGTCCACCTCGGGTTTGACCCAGGCCTTGTCGGTATCGGGGTCGCTGTTCACGGCCACGAGCGGCACATCGAGGCCCAGGTCACGCTTGATCAAAGCGGCGATCTCACAGCAGCCGACCTCGGTCGCGACGATCGCCGAGGGACGCATCGACCGGGCAAGGTCGAATATTTTTCGGCAATTGCGCCGGTAAAACCAGTCGGGGCTCGTGCTCTCCTGACCTTTTTGATAGCGGTCGATCCGCCCCCAGATCGCCGGAGCATTTTTTACGATCCACAGATACGCCGTGACGTGCGTAAAACGCGCGATCCGCGACATATAATCGGCGACATCGACGACCTTCACCTGCCGTCCCGGTTCCCGCAGCCTGATCGTCTCGGCGATGCCGTTGGCGACGCGGGTATGGCCCGCGCCGTTTGAAATAGCGACGATCAATACCGGCCCGTCGTCGCTCTTTGCCTCAAGCGCGATCCTCGCGATCTGTTCGGCGGCGTCCGGACGGGCGAGGGCCGCCGCGTTTTCGGCCATTCTTTTACGCGTCGAATCGTCCTGTAAAAGACCTGCCACCACAGCAACCGTTTCCGCCGCCGAGCCGGTCAATCGGGCTGCCCCGGCCTCGACAAACTGCCGTGCGTTCGTCTCCTCGGGCCCCGGGATCGCGTCAAAAAATACCATCGGCCGGCCGCAAACCGCCGCCTCGGCCAGCGTCACGCCGCCGGGTTTGGTGACGAGCACGGATGAGATCTTCATCAATGCGGCGATATCGTCCGTCCAATCCAGCACTCGCAAAAGTGCGTCACCATTGCCGCTAAGATAGTTGAGGCGACGGCGCACCCGCTTATCCTTTCCGGGCAAGGCCACGATCTGCATACCGTTTCCGGTCGCCAGTAATCCTTTGGCGACGAGGTCCATATTCGTCGGCCCCATTCCACCACCCATCAACAAAACGACCGGCCGCTCATCGAAACCAAATGAGGCCCGGGCGTCGTCAATATTCACATCCGCCCGAAATTTTTCATTCAGAGGGATGCCGACGAAATTGATTGCATCCGCCGGTGCTCCCCACTCACGCAGTTGGCTCGCTACCGATTCGCTTGCGACGGCGTAGGACGAAACCTCCGGCTGGATCCAGATCGGCTCGGCCTCGAAGTCCGTAATGGTATTAACGATTGATGCCTGCGTTAAGCCTTTGCGCCGGGCGATCACGCCGATCTCGCACGCCCCGACCTCGCAGCAGACGATCACGTCGGGGTCGAACGACTCGATCTCGCGAAACAGCCGCTTACACCCGAACCACCATGCCCAAACCGGTGCTGTTCCGGCCTTTCGCTGGGCAACGCGGCGTTCGAAAAACCGTTTCCACAACGCCGGGGCAAAACGGATCATCGCCCAATATGGCCAGACGTAAAACATTCGGAACAGTGGGTGGCAATTCTCCAGAGCATCGACGAGGCGGACCTCGCTACCGGCGGATTCGCGGCCCAGTGCCGAGGCGACCGCGCGGGCGGCCGTGACGTGGCCCGAGCCGAAAGAAAGCGTGATGACCATTATTCGCTCCGCCACCTCTAAGCCTCCCTCCACGACAATTGCCAAAATCCAATAAAAAGCGTAACTGCGGCCATTCCGCACAGGACCGTGAGTTCGGTCCCGATCACGAGATCGCCCGTCAATATCTTGTTGATCGCCTGAAAGATATAGGTGGTGGGCAGGGCCTTAGACACCCAACGAAAAGCGACCGGCAACGTTTCGGCGGGATAATAGATCGGCGCCAGCAGCACCAGTCCACCACCGAGGGCATCGGTCATCAGGGATCCCGCTGCAAAGCTCCGCACGCGATGGGCCAATACAACGCTTAAACCCGCCAGCGAAAAAATCGCAAGCAAAACGACGATTATCAGCAAAAATACGCTTTCGAAACTATTAACGGTAAAATCAACACCCAGCAGCCGTGCAGCCAGCAGAAGCGAAAAGCTGCCGACCACACCCTGACCGAGGGCAAAGACCATGACGCCGAGAATGTACGACGACGACGCGACCGGCAGCACGGCAAATAGCTTTAGCCGTCCGGTAAACCGATTCTCAAGCAGCAGATAGCCAAACCAACTGATCGCCGTCAGCGAGAGCGAAAATACAAGCGAGGCTGAGACAAAATGGACCTTGATGTAATTAGGGATGAATTCGTTCGGGTCTTGCCTGACCACGCCGTTGGCAAAGAAATACATGCCGAGCGGAAAAACGATCGCCGCCAGCAAAAACGGTCCGCTCTCGGCCCGCAGCCGGGCGAGATGAATGCGAAAAATACAGTAGATGTCGGACAAACGTCTCATCATTTACTAACACGGCCATCGCCGTTCCCGTTTGAACTAAGTTCCTCGCCAACTATTGAAAAATAGACATCCTCGAGGGACGACGTCGAGATCTGATATTCGACCGGTGCCGTATTTTCAATAAAACTCTGAACCTCTTCGAATTTCTCGAAAAAGAGTGTTTTAGTGCTCCTCATTACCGCGTCGCCCGTAAACTTGAGCCGATAGCGAAGCGGAAAACGGCTTTGCAATTCCGGCAGCGTTCCGAGGGCGACGATCTTTCCCGCGTTGATTAACGCAATCCGGTCGCTGAGTTGCTCGGCCTCTTCCATATAATGCGTCGAAAAAATGAGCGTCGTTCCCGCCGCCACGACCCGTTTGAGCAGGTCCCAGACCTGTCTCCGCGAGACCGGGTCGAGGCCCGTCGTCGGTTCGTCCAGGATGAGCAATGGCGGATTGCCGATCAGGGCGAGGCCGATCAACAGCCGCCGCCGCTGTCCGCCCGACAGGTCGCCGACGCGTTTTTTCGCACTCTCGGAGAGACCGAGATCGGCGAGTATCCGCTCGGACTGTGACCGGGCCTCGTTTTTCGCCAACCCTTTAAGCCGGCCGAAAAGCTCGAGATGCTCGTTTCCTTTCAAAGTTTCAAAAACCCCCGCTTCCTGGGGCGTGACGCCGATCTTTGTCTTTGCCTTTCGCGGGTCGGCGATGGCGTCGGTGCCGAAAATATTGACCTCGCCGGCTGTCGGTTTCAGTTCGGTCGTCAGCATTCGCAAAAATGTCGTCTTACCGGCACCGTTCGGGCCGAGTATCGAGATCGCTTCGCCGCCGGCCACAGTCAGGTTGATGCCCCGAACGGCCTCGGTCCCGTCGGCGTAGCGCTTGACGATGCTGCCAGCGTGCAGGGCGATCTCCGGTTTGTCTTTAGGCGTCGTCATCGATCAAACCAGTTGCAAAAATTCCATCGCGCTCCACACGGCTGTCCACGGATTGTTGCGATAGGCCGAGACCTCGTACGGGCAGCCGATCTTGCAGCCCTTGCAAAAATCCCACATGTCCGGGGCCTGTTTCAGGATCGCGCGGACCTCGTCCGACGCGTAGATATCTTGGAGGCTCATCTCAGGCGCTCCCCGATGCTTCGAGACAAAGGCACACGGAAACTGGACCGAACCGTCGGGACGCATATTCACAAGATGGCTTGCCGAACGGCACGGGAATTTTTTCGTAAAGCCGCCGTCCCGGTAAAATTTGTAATAGTCGGTGTAAAACCTGACGCACTTGAACCTTTTCTTGAGGTCCAGTACATAATCGGCAACCTTGTCGAGGGCCGCTTGTTCCATC
>JANYIL010000247.1 GCA_025362075.1 Chloracidobacterium sp. | reverse complement strand
GATAAAAGCTATGTAAAACGCATCATCGGAAACCAAAAAACGACTATATCGCCGCGATCGAGGTGGCCCCAACTGACGCTCTGGATCTTGTAATAGACCAGCTTATTGACCAACAGGCGTTCGCCGTCGTGAAGCTGAGGCAGCATCGAGGTGCCCTCGACAACGACCGGCTGCACAAAAAACACACCGAAAAGTATGAAAACGACAATAATCAGGAAAATATCGCGAAATAGCTTAAGCCCCTCCGACCACAGGCCCTGACGCGACTGGCGGGCAACACGGGTCACCTCTATGTCACGGTCGTCGGACACGGCGACGAATCCGAATTCTGACTGGTTTTTCTTAACGCTATCGAACATAATCTAGGTATTGAAACCCACCGGTCAAGGCCGACGTTTGGTCAATTTGGGCAATACTAATAATCCTCTTTGGCAGAGCAGTTTGTCAAAACAAATGTGAATACCATGAATGACGCTATTCGCTCGCTTTTCGCCGCCGCCAACAACTCGACCTATCTCAACAGCGCGGCCGTCTCTCCGATCCCGACGACCGCTATCGAGGCGATCAACGTCCAGTTGAATGACGTCGCTGCGTACGGCTCGGCGCACTATCAAGATTGGGTAGATACAAAAGACCGCTGCCGGACGCTGATCGCCGAAATGCTCAACGTACGGGCGGATCAGGTGGCTTTTCTGCGAAACACGTCCGATGGCATCGCGTCGATAGCAAACGGTCTCAAGTGGCGGACGAGCGATAATATTGTGAGCTTTGCCAACGAATTTCCGGCAAATTTCTATCCATGGCGGAGAATTCGCGATGAATTTGGCGTTGAGCTGCGGCTGGTGGATGAAGTAGACGGGCGTTTCGAAACAGACGAGCTGATCGGGTTGATCGATGCAAACACGCGGGTTGTCGCGATCAGCGCGGTACAGTATGCATCCGGTTTTCGGGCCGATCTGACGCGCATCGGCCGCGCGACTCGCGCCGTCGATGCCCTGTTTTGCGTGGATATTATTCAGGGTTTTGGGGCACTGCCATTCGATCTGCCAGCCCAGTTTGTCGACGCCGCTTGCGGGGCGAGCCACAAATGGCTATGCGCCCCCGAGGGGTGCGGCATGATCTATCTCTCTGACCGCGCCCGCGAACGCGTGCAGCCGACGCTCGTCGGGTGGATCAGCGTCGAGACACCGTGGGACTTTGTCGATCGCGAACAGCAGTTCAAACCGACCGTATTGGCCTGGGAAAGCGGCACCGGCTGCTCATCTCTGTTCTACGGCCTTGAGCAAAGCCTAAAGCTCCTGCGCGAAACTGGCGCCGCAAAAATCGAGAGCCATCTGACCGATCTGACCGACAACCTTTGCGACAGCCTCGCCGGCAAGGACTACGAAATTATCAGCTCGCGTACACCGGGCGAAAAATCAGCAATTGTCTGCATAAAACATCGTGGAGGCCTTCACCCAAACCAGATCGCCGCTCAACTGGAGAGCGAAAAAATCATCGTATCCCCTCGCGGCGACCGTCTACGGATCGCCCCGCATTTTTATAATAATTTGGGGGATATTGAGAGGTTGGTCGAGGCTCTCCCGTGATCATTTTTCAACGTATATGACTGAAGACGTTCTGATAGAAAATATTGACCAAGCAACAATCGACAGGCTTACCGTGATTGCAACGGAGAAAGTTATCTCGTTGGAAGACGAACTGCGTGAAATCCTGATATCCGCAGCGGAAGAATTTGGTAGAGAAGAATCCGCTAATGCACGCGATCGTTAATCATTCCCCAAGAAGCCTTTTCGGTGCGATATCGGGCGTAAAGCCATCCAGATTCAACCGAGTCATACCGCCGGCGTCGGAGAAAGTCGGCATGCTTGCCCGTTTTTGATCACGGATGTAAAAGAAGACGTATCCGGCGATGACGCCGCCGCCGATCGAGAGGCCGATACCGATTACGACAATCAGAAAAGTCGAGATAAACATATCGGTAGTGGTCAGGACAAACGCCCTTTCGGGGCTGATCCGGAACGGATTGGCCCCGAGCCACTGCACCTGTTTTTCGTATTTGACCTGATCCATCAACGCATTGGCGGCCGCCGTATCGGTGGCGTCGAACACCAATACGTTGTAATTGCCGATCCGTCTGTACACAGTAGCGTCAGCCTGTGGGTCGTTCGCGAGGATCGTCGTAAATTTGGCGTCGGCATCGACGGAGGCTTGGGGTGACGTGTATTCAACTATGAGCAGCTTACCCGTGTCGAAGGGGGCCATGGCTGCCTCCGTCCCCGCGGAAAAGTCGATGATGTCTAATATCGGGCGGTCACCGAGACTCGCCTTAAGGCCGGTGGTGTTAGTCGCAAATGCGGCCCGGTCGCGCACATGCTCCCAGTCCGGCAAATGCGTCATCAAAACGGGAACACCGTCCGTTTCCGACATCTCCTGGCTCTTGTATTTGGGCGACGCGGGGGCCTGCGAGTAGGCAAACGATGCCGCCGCGAGGGCCACGCACAGCGCTAAGGCAAAATTTCGAATAAATAATCCTGATACTACCGAGATCATTCCTGACTACTCCTCAACCGTGCCAAACGGAGAGTAAATTCTAGCATTTTTTACCATTGGTACCACGCTCAAAACCGCTGCACCAAAACGTATACCTTTGACGCAACTGCTACTATTACGGAATACGAATCCGTTCTTGGATGAATTTCGAATTCAAAGGTATGCCTGCAAAAATCGAACAAACAGCCGTTCTAATCGTGTATGTATCAAGGAATACGGTACATTCGCAGGTTTGGCACGATAATTGAGATATATCCCGTGGGAGGGAAAATACAATGACTACTGAAACATTAAATTTTCCGGTTTTTCATAGCGAACAAGGTATCAAAGCTGACGAGGTTCATTTTTTCCTGGACGGCACGATCAAAGATCTGGACAAGGCAACCGATCTGCAATTGGCCAAATCTGCGGCTCACAACGATATGGGAGCATTCGAGGAGGTCTACAAACGCCATCATCGACGGGTTTACTCGGTTTGCCTAAGGATGCTGCAAAATACGTCCGAGGCCGAGGACTTGACGCAGGATGTCTTTATCCAGCTTTATCGCAAGATCGGCAGCTTTCGCGGCGACTCGGCCTTCACGACATGGCTGCACCGAATGACGGTCAACCAGGTCCTCATGCACTTTCGCAAGCGGACGGTGAAGTACGAAAAGACTACCGAAGAAGGCGAAACGCCCGACCAGATCGTCTCGGGCACGGGCAACCCGCACCGGATGCAGATCGTCGACAAGATCGCCCTCGAAAACGCGATCGGGCAGCTCCCGGACGGATACAAGAATGTCTTTGTACTGCACGACGTCGAGGGTTTCGAACACGAAGAGGTCGCCCGTATCCTGGGCTGCTCAGTCGGCACGTCGAAGTCACAGCTTCACAAGGCACGCCTAAAACTACAGAAGCTTTTGAAAAAGAAGGCAAACCCGAGGCTTGTTGGTCTCAACGCATAAGAAATTCGAAATCATAATTAATAGAATTTGGCTGCATGAAATTCCTTCATGCAGCCTTTTCTAGTTGATAAAAACCGTTGTGTAAAATATCGGATAGGGCCAAATTAAGAGTTATCCGATATGTTGCTAGGGAGTCTTACGTCGTTCTGATGTTGAGGTTCCGCCTCGCAAGTTCGGCAACAAATTTATCAGGATCGATCGCCTTTTCCTGCGGCGTAGCTCCACGCTCGAGCACATCGCCACGAGCCATCATTTGGGCGATTATCGACGCGGGAAATGCCGTGGTTCGCATCATCGCGCTCATGCCGGTTGCTTCGTCAAGTTTGTCGACAATGTCGTATCTGAGGCGATCACGATCATCGGAGGGCACGCTCCCTACCGGTCGTGTTTCCGCCTTTAGCCGACCGACAAAGTCGAGCCGCACCAGCACATAGTCAGGGCCGTCGGCGGGGAGATGTTTTTGCAGCAGATCGCCAAAGAACTTTCGCGGAGTAGTTTTTACCGGCCCAGTCGCTACCGCTCCCGGTTCTGACAAGACCATCTCATCGCTCGAACACAGGCCGAGGTCAATCATGGTTTTGAATTTGTCGCAGTGGCCGGTATAGCGGATGGTTTTATAATCGAGCTCCTTGATCTTGCCTAAGAAGGTGTCCGGGAGTGTCGATGTGCCGCCGCTGGTTTGAAAGGCTTCGAGCGGCGGAAAGCCGTCGAATGAGAGGCTTTCAAGCTCGGTCATTGAATTGACCGTCGTAAGCCGACCGTTCCGGATTACGCGGGCAGTCTCAATGTATTCATTTATCAGGCCTTCGACTGAGAAGACGAGTTGGTAATTTAGCGGCGGCTGGGGATCCTGTGGCAGGCCGCCGACGCGGATGTGAATTTCCTGGACCTGATCAAATTTCGCGGCGCCGTGCATCGCCAGCACGGAAACCATGCCCGGGGCGAGGCCGCAGTCGGGAATGATATTAACGCCTGCCGCCTTTGCCTCGGCGTCGAGTGCGAGCTGCTCATCGACAACATAGTTATTACCGCCGAGGTCGCAGAAATTGGCTTTATTTGCGATCGCCGCCTTTGACAAAGCGACGTTATACCAATAATTTACGCACGAAATTACCGAGTCGTGACCGCGCATCAGTTCGGCGACGCTGGCAATATCCGACGCATCGACGTGGCGGGCGTTGACCCGCGAAGCGTCCACAGCCTCGGCAACGGCCTCGGCCTTTTTCAGATCGAAATCCGCGACCGTCACCTTCTCGACATCGGGCGAATTGTGAATTAAATCAAAAACGGCGCCATGTCCCATACGTCCGGCGCCGAGAACTAGAACTTTCATTTTGAAATAGTTTTTGCCTTTTGCCTTTTTACTTTTGACTTCTGTTTACCATTCATCCAGCGGCTCGGGCTCCAAGGCGGCGATAGTCGCGGCTGCGTGTTCGAATACCTTTTTTTTCCATTCGCGGAGGTTTTCGGTCAGCATCAACGCGGCTTGCGGATGGGCGGCGTTGCGCTCGAGCCGGATTACCTCGGCGATGACGGTGATTTCCGCATTGGGATTTTCAGTTACGGTAAGGTGGACCTTTCCGCCGACCCTCGGCAGGATGCGCGGTAGATAAATAAGGGTCCCATGGGGGCCGACATTTTCGGTTAAGCCTTCCTGAACGATTTCTTTACCGGCCTCATCTTTCCACCGAACGCGTATCGGAAAAGATATCACATGCCGTCCCCCGTCTCGTCTTTCCTGCATAATCCTAACCTCCGAAAAATGCGTCCAAAATGCGCCCCGATCAACGCTGGTTCCGCCCACAGATTCTATCAAATTCCAAAAAAATTGACACGTCTAAGTCCCTTAAAATTCAGCAATTGCATATATCATAAGGGCTTGCGGTGTTAACCTCGCTGGACAGTCGGTGTCAAAAGTGATAACCTCTTAAAAGTTTCGGCCGATCCCGGCACGAAAACAGGCGGAAATTAATCCACCGAAACAGTCTTCGTTAAATGCGAATAGTGGCTGATGACCCAAATCTCAGACACTATTTTTGCGTTTAAACGAGGTACGGATGAATGGAGAATGAATAATGAAAAATCTCGTTAGAGGAGGCGTGATACTGACGCTTTTGAGTTTGTTTGTCGTATTTATTTACGCTCAGGCCAAAACAGTTGACCCCCTCATTAACGCGAATGATTCGCAAACAAAAATTGAAAACACTATTAATAGTAATACTTTAGTTAATACGGACGACGATAAAAAATTAGTTAGAAAGACCGTTTCGAGCAAATCGACCTCGGCCGGAGCCAGCAAGGGCTCATTTTCAGCGTCCGCCTACTGTTTTACGGGAAGGACCGCTATGGGCCATGCCGTAAAACGCGGCCTGATCGCCGCCGACCCGAGAGTTTTAAAGATGGGTTCACGCGTCTACGTCGAGGCCGGCCCCTGGAGCGGAACCTACCTTGTCTCTGACACAGGCGGTGCCATTAAGGGCAAACGGATCGATATCTGGGTCCCGGGCTGCTCGGAAGCGCGGAAATTCGGACGCCGAAATGTTCAGGTTTTTGCAGCACAATAAGAAAGTAAATTTAATATAAACACACGCCGCGCCGGGAAGTCTCGGGGCGGTTTTTTTGTTTCCATTAACAATTGCCAGACTTGAAGTAAGTGCATCTAAGATAAAAAGGGACAGAAAAAACATGGAAAAAACTAGAGGAAAGAAAAACACGGGATTATTGATTGCGGCTGTCGGGGCCTTTATTTTCTGGGGGCTTGCGGCAATGGTGGGCGACCGGCTGTTTCCCGCCGTGTCGGCGCAGCAGACCGATCCATTCGTATCGCGGCGGGTCGATCAACTTGAGCAAAGGTTTTACCAACTGGAGTCAAAGATCGACCGCGTCGAACAGGAAGCACGACGCCCGGCGGTCAGCACGCCGTCGATCACGGGTGGCAATGACGCCGAGATGCGGCTCCTACGGTCCGAGCTCGACAGCATGCGGCTCCGGCTCGGCGAGGCCGAATGCGGCCTCCTGCACGTGGACGAGCGGACACTGACACTCGCCGCGAGGGCCGCCCGCAAAAAGGCGTTGGCCGGCGGCACGGAGAATTGCCGGTCAAACAGCAGCTCCGCGATAGAGCTATCGGCAAGACCATAATTGCCGCTTTATTGTAAGCCAGAAAACACACTCGCCGGGCTCCTGTCAAGAAAATCGTAGGATCTTTTCGATCAATTACAGGTTGGCGAATAAAGCTACAGATTGTAATTCGGAATAACTGATAGCTGAAAACTGATAATTCAGAAAGCGAATTGAGTTATCAGCTACCAGTTATTCCGAAGAGGAGAATCGGACACCGAATGCCAATTAGAGTTGGTAATTGTAAGGAAGAGTTGGAATCACTACACTTGAATATTCCGATGCGGCTCGAATCACTCGATATTCAAAGCTTTCGCAACCTCGGCGGCGGTATAGTCTGCGGCGGGGGCCTGAACATTCTGCTGGGCGAGAACGGCCAGGGCAAGACAAACTGGCTTGAGGCGATCGGCGTTTTGGCGTCGACGCGGTCGTTTCGGACGTCAAAGCTACAGGAGGCGGTAAATTTCGGCGAGCATGAGGCCTTTGTTCGAGGGCTTGTACGTGAATCGCCGGAGATCGTGCGAGAACTGCGAGCGGTGATTCAGGGAAGCACCAAGTCGCTATTTGTAAACGATAAAAAAGAGACGGTCCACCGGTATCTCGGGCAGTTGCATGCCGTCGTGTTTAACGCCGACGAACTTGAGATCGTTCGCGGCCAGCCGGACGCGCGACGCCGTTTTCTCGACACAGGTATCACGTCTTTGCACCCGCCTTTTGTCCAAGTAATGGCCGATTACAATCGGGTCATCAAGCAGAAAAATGCGCTGCTGCAAACGGCCCGCGACAGCGGCCAGACGATCGAAAAGACGGCGGAAATGCTCGAACCGTGGAATGAGCAGCTTGTAACGCTTGCCACCAGGATCCATAAAGCCCGTATGCGTTTTGTCGAGCGGCTTAACCAGGTGCTCGAAAGGAAACTCTTTGGCCGCGAAGAAACATCCGTGCGATATGTCTCGTCACTCGAGGGCAAGGGAGATATTGACAACTACCAAGAGTTGATCGCCGAGCGGCTCAAGCTCCGTGTACAGGCCGAGGTGATATCGGGCCATGCCCTGATCGGCACGCATCGCGATGAGCTTGAGATTTTGTTCGACGGCCACGATCTGCGCAAATTTGGTTCGGCCGGCCAGCAGCGGAGCGCTCTGCTGCTGCTGCAGCTTGCAAATATAACGGTTTACAACGCGACTCGCGGCGAATATCCCCTCTTTCTGCTCGACGACATCGACGCCGAACTCGACTACGCTCGCATCGGCCAACTGCTCGAATATCTCGACGGCAAAACACAGACTTTTGTGACCACTTCGAAGGAAAGTTTTGTACAAAAATTCGGTGCCTTGGCGTCAGTATTTTCCGTTAGAAACGGCGCTGCCGAAATGCAATAAAAATAAGCTATTTATTGGCTTTCGCGAAGTGTTTATTCAGTGTCAAAATGCTATAATCACCAGGTGAGTTTTCGTTGCGGAGTAATGACCTATGCCGGTAAGCGATAGCGTCGATAATGTTATTGAGATCGACCCTGAAAAAATGCACGGAACGCCCGTTTTTCGTGGAACTCGAGTTCCCATTCAGAATCTCTTTGATTATGTGGAAGGGGGGGATAGTGTTGAACGTTTCCTCGACCATTTTCCAACTGTTGCACGCTCACAAGCGATAGCAGTGTTGGAATTATCAAGGAGTAAGGTGCTTGATGAATTTGAGATTGCTGCTTGATGAGTGTGTCCCATCGCCGCTGGCTAAGGAGTTTTCCGGGCACGAAGTATTTGCAATGGAGCAGACCGTCTTTAAAGGTCTGAAAAACGGGGATTTGTTGCGGGCGGCTTCCGTCGATTTTGACGTTTTGATTACTGTCGACAAGGGTTTTGAACATCAACAGAATTTAAGCCGCCTGCCGATGTCAATATGGTCAAATAAATTGGAATCCTTGCAAAGGTTGATGCCCGCGGCACTTGAAGCACTAGAGTCTCTTTCGCCTTGTGAATTCAAAATAATAGAAGATTAAGTTTCAATAAATTAGAGGTTTTTAAGTTTGGCTAAAGCAAAACAGGAATACGGAGCAGATCAGATCACAGTTTTAGAGGGGCGCGATGCCGTGCGCAAGCGACCCGCGATGTATATCGGCTCGACGAGCGAAATAGGTCTGCATCATTTGGTTTACGAGGTTGTGGATAATTCGGTGGATGAGGCTCTCGCGGGATACTGCGACACAATCGATGTCGCGATCCACATGGACAATTCCGTGACAGTCGTTGATAACGGCCGCGGCATTCCGACGGATATACACAAGCAGGAAGGGCGTTCGGCGGCTGAGGTCGTCATGACGATCTTGCACGCCGGCGGCAAGTTCGACACTAACTCGTATAAGGTTTCCGGAGGATTACACGGCGTCGGTGTGTCGTGCGTAAATTTTTTAAGTGAATATCTACGGCTTGAGATTTGGCGCGACGGCGTCACGCATGAGATGGAATTTGAAGCTGGAATTCCTGTCGCTCCGCTAATCAAAACCGGAACGACGGCGAAGCGCGGTACCAAGA
Source organism: Chloracidobacterium sp. (assembly GCA_025362075.1). GTDB lineage: Bacteria > Acidobacteriota > Blastocatellia > Pyrinomonadales > Pyrinomonadaceae > OLB17. The sequence continues at coordinate 12,007 of JANYIL010000247.1, read as the reverse complement.
TCACGTTCCGGCCGGATTCGAGCATTTTCGAGACGACCATTTACAGTTTTGAAAAGCTGTCCGAACGCCTGCGTGAAAAGGCTTTTCTGAACAAAGGCATTCGGATTCATATTAAGGATGAACGCGAGGAGCCCGAAAAATCGCATGATTTTTACTATAAAGGTGGGATCGCGGAATTCGTCAAGCATTTAAACAAAAACAAGAGCCCGTTGCATGAGGAACCGCTCTATTTCGAGCTTATCTCCGATGAGCTTTCGATCGAGGTGTCGATGCAGTACAACGACAGCTATGACGAAAAGATTTTTTCGTTTGCGAACAACATCAACACTGTCGATGGCGGCACGCATCTATCGGGTTTTCGCGGTGCGATCACGCGGACGATCAATAACTACGCCGAGAGCTCAGGCCTGACCAAGAGTGCCAAGGTCACGCTCACCGGCGACGACGTTCGCGAGGGTTTGGTTGCGATCATCAGCGTCAAGATCCCACAGCCGCAATTTGAGGGGCAGACCAAAGGCAAGCTCAATTCACCAGTCAAAGGTCCGGTCGAATCGTTTCTGAACGAAAAGCTCAGCGAGTTTTTTGAGCAAAATCCGGCTGTGGCGAAAAAGATCGTCGGCAAAGCCGTTGACGCCGCACGTGCCCGCGATGCGGCCCGCAAGGCACGCGAGATCGTTCGAAAGAGTGCGTTGGGTATGTCAACCTTACCGGGCAAACTTGCGGATTGTCAGGAAAAAGATCCGGCTTTGTCGGAAATTTACATAGTTGAGGGAGATTCGGCTGGAGGCTCGGCTAAGCAAGGACGTGACCGTAAGAATCAGGCCGTTTTGCCGCTTAAGGGCAAGATTCTCAACGTCGAAAAAGCGCGATTTGACAAGATGCTCGGTCACGGCGAGATCAAGGCTCTTATCATGGCTCTCGGCACCGGTATCGGAAAGGAAGATTTCGATGTCAGCAAGCTCCGGTACCACAAGATCTGTCTGATGACCGACGCCGACGTCGACGGCAGCCACATCCGCACGCTGCTGCTCACATTTTTTTACCGACAGATGCCGGAATTGCTGGAGAACGGTTTTGTTTACATCGCTCAGCCGCCGCTTTACAAAGTAAAACGCGGCAAAAAGGAAGAGTACATCAAAGACGAAAACGCGATGTTTCGTTACCTGATGCGAATGGCAACCGCCGACATCCAGATCGCCTCGAATACAGGACCGATTGAGGGTGCAAAATTATCAAAAGCGCTCGATCAGACCAAGGAACTAAAGAATTATTCCGAACGTCTGGCGCGGCGGGTGCTAAACGACGCCCGGCTTGTCCAGCTTCTGCTCGATGCGTTTGCCGGCACGGACGGCATTTTGTCGAGGAGCAGCCTCCGTCTTAGAAAGATTTTCGGTGAACAGGAGCTGATGGCTGAGATCGAAGGCAGGTTGGCGGACGCCGGCTACAATACCGAGCTCACGAGCGACGAAGAGCACGGCCTGTGGGAGGTTGACATTGCCTATCCAAACGGGCAAAAGCTCAAGGTCGACTGGAATCTGGCAAGCTATGTCGAATTTCAGAAAGCCGTCGACCTCCGGCGGTATCTCGAAAGCGATTTTCCGGCCCCATTCATTCTCGGCGAAAACGGCAAGAGCGAAACCGTTAACTCGCGTGAGGACCTTTTCGAAAAGGTGATGGCGATGGCCAAAAAAGACCTCACCATCCAGCGTTACAAAGGCCTCGGCGAGATGAACCCCGAGCAGCTCTGGGAAACGACAATGGACCCCGAAAAGCGGACGATGCTCCAAGTCCGCATCGAAGACGCCATCGAGACCGACAGCATCTTCACCGTCCTAATGGGCGACCAGGTTGAGCCCCGCCGCAAGTTTATTGAGGACAACGCGCTTGATGTGAAGAATCTCGACGTTTAGTAGGAATCGAATACGGACAGGCACTGAGAACGAACGGATTTTCACGGAAATGGAAATTGAGATCGCTGCCTATCCGTTCTTTTTCCGTGTGAATCCGTGTTCTATTCTCCTTTTCTCAAAATCCCACATTCGGTAGCCCATCCGGGTATGCCGTCGGCGGATCGTCAACCGGCACGGGCTCGGTGTCCGGGTCCGAACCGGGCAGCGGGTCGGTCACCGGATAGGGGTTTGGTTCGTCAGGTACGGGCGGCGGATCGGGTGTTCCGTCGGGTTCGGTCGGATTAGGCGTGTCCGGCACATCGGGGTGAGTTACCGGGTCTTTAGGATCTGGGGTTTGCATGTTGTTTCCGCTTGTCATTTATTTTCTCCTTGGTTCCGATCTTAACCGCTGCCCACACCGCAGTTCTGTACGTTTACATACAGACGGTTTTACGCTGTCAGCGTAGTATTACGTCATAGGGCAATTAGCCCTCGAGTTGAAAGTAAATACACCGAGGAAAAATATCATGTCAACACCAAACAAAGACGAAGTCGAAGGCAAATGGGAACAGGCAAAGGGATGGGTCAAGGACAAGGCCGGTGAGATCACCAACGACCCCGATCTCGAAGCGAGAGGCGAAGCCCAAAACGCCGCCGGAAAAGGCTAGGAAACCTGGGGCAAACTCAAAAGCGGAGTCGGCGAAGCCGTCGACGCCGTCGGCGAAGCCGTCAGCAACGCCGGTAAAAAGATTGATAAAGGTTGATCAGACCGCCGATTATCATGAGGCCCGCAACCAATCGCGGGCTTTTTCATTTTCTGCGTCCGAACACCAGTACATCTGACAACGTGAAATTCATTGACACAACCGACGCACGGCTGTTATATGTTCAACATGTATATTCTGCGAACGGTCGTTTTTCTCACCGCTTTCTCGTTTATGATTGGCGTCGGCCATGCGTTCGCTTGTGGTTGCGGCGCAATGCCGCAGCCGACACCCGCTAACAGGGAAAAGCTCGTCCAGCGAATCCTCGATAAGGCTGAATACGTCTTTATCGGAAAGGTCGCGGCTTTCGAGTATCGAAAAGGGATACTTAATTCATACATGGAAGACAAGCGGATAACTAATCCGCTTCTCCAATATGAGACCAAATTCGTCAAGCTCTCGGTCGAACGCTGGTGGAAAGGCCCGCTTGGTGCCGAGGCCTCGTTGCAGGGCGAAACGAAAAACTCCGACGGTACCGGAAGCGGCAATAGTTGCGACGTCGGATTCAAAGAAGGTGAGACGTACATTGTTTCGCCAGTATGCGCGACGGTCATCTGACGACTAATAGTTGTTCCGGTACGTCGCCGTCCGCGAACCTAAAAGACCGCGACATCCTCGGCGACGGCAATCTGCCCGTGAAATTTAAGAATTGAGCGTTTGTTTTCATGCTTATTATTAAGAAAGCCGTAATTGTCACCATCCTCTTGCTTATCATCGGCATCAGCTACGTTGCCGCTTGCTCTTGCAATCAAAGTCCGTGGCCGGAACACGCAACCAAGGAGGAGGTTGCGAGTCTAACGCTCCAAAAGGCAGATTACATCTTCGTCGGAAAGGTCGAGGCAGTTGCGTTCGGTGGTGACATCGTGAGCGCCTTTCTTGAAGAAAATCTCAGTAAAGACCCCCTTCTTCAGTACGGAACGAAATTTATCAAGCTTTCTGTCACCCGCTGGTGGAAAGGCCCCTCCGGGTCCGAGATCAGTCTTGCATCCGAAGACTCACGCACCGCCACCGGCGGTTTTGAACACTCAAGTTGCGACTACAACTTCAAAGCGGGCGAGACCTATCTCGTTTTCGCAAGCCTGCGAGGCGGGTTCTACCAAAACAATCCCTGTGCCGGCACCAGCCCAAGCATCGACAAACAGGCGGTCGATCTCCTCGGCGAAGGTAATACGCCGGTAAAAATTAAGAGTTGACTACCCGATATCCTGCCGCTTCACGCCGTCGATCTCAAGCACGAGATCGGCACCGTATGCTTTGGCAGGGGTCTGGTAACCTGTTTTGAGATCACCCGCGAGTATTTTTTCGGCGATGTGTAGGGCGGCGATCGCGGTGAGCGTGTAGCCCTCGGGGCCTTGTTGGCGGGCCTCAACGCGCATTCCGTCGGCGTCGGAGGCTTCGCCCCACATTAGGGTTTTGCCTCTTTCGCGCTCAAGGTCGGAGGGGCCGCCGGCGGGGATTTTCTTTTGGAGATAGCTTTGGAATGGGCCGGTTGCGAGTAGCCAGCCGAGATAGCGGCTCATCTTCATCATTTTAAGATTAGACGGCGGAACGACGGTGAAAACCTCGATGTTTGGGATTCCGGTCGAGTAAAATGCGGTCGAGACATCGCCCCAGGGGATTGTCACGCCGGTTTTTGTCACCTCGCCAAAGTCGATCTCGCGTGTTTTCCAGGCAGCCTTTACCGGCGTGATCTTGCCGTCTTTGCGGATCGCACCGCCTTTGCCGACGTTCATAGTCATGGTTGCGGCGGTGCCGTGTGAGAGGCGGCCGACGCCGTAAAATGCTAAGGATAAATACGTTGCGGTCGGGAGACGGTCTTTCAGATGTTTGGCCAGACAGTCGCTTGGGACAACATCAAACCCTATGCCGGGCATGATCATGACACCTGCTTCTTCGGCCTTTTTACCGAATGCCGCACACGTTTCGAAAACGCTGATCTCGCCGGTGATATCGGTGTAGTGCTTTTTGTTCCGAATGCACGCCTTGACCATTGGCAGGCTCGTGATCGAAAATGGTCCGGCGCAATGCAGAACCATATCGACTTCCTGCAAAGCAGCGTCGACCTTTGCAACGTCATCAAGCGAAAACGCCCTATGCTCAAAGCCGTATTTTCCGGCAAGCGCGGCGATTTTTGCCTCGTTACGTCCGGCGAGGATCGGTTTTAGCCCTCGCTCGGCGGCGAAGCGCGTTATTAGTTCGCCCGTGTAGCCGTTCGCTCCGTATATCAGAAAGGTGTTTATCATAATGCAATGATTTTCACGCAAAGCCGCGAAGGACGCAAAGGGAAAACCAAGCTATTCGAGAATTTTCTGCACCCTTCCGACTTGTCCGTCCGTGAGCCGCACTTTTATTCCGTGCGGGTGATTGGGGGAATTGGTTAGGATATCTTTCACGACACCGGTGGTTTGTTTGCGGGTTCGCTGATCCTGTTTCAGGACGATAGCGACCGGTAGGCCGGGGCGGATATTTTTTCGTGTCCGATGCGGCATATTAGAAAAGATTCAAATTCGATTCCTGCGTTTCCCTGAGTTTATCTAAAAATTCTTCGCGGTCAATCTCTTTTGCACCAAGCGCTTCCATATGCGGCGTCATAACCTGAGCGTCAAGCCACGTGACGCCGCGAGATCGCAGGTGATCTATCAGAAACAGAAGGGCGAGTTTTGAGGCGTTTGGAGCCGTGTAGAACATGCTCTCGCCGCAGAAAACGCCGTCAGCATCGACGCCGTATAGCCCGCCGACTAGATTGCCTTTGCTATCCCATGTTTCGACACTGTGGGCCATTCCTATGTTGTGCAGTTGGTGATAGGCATGGATAAATTCGTCTGTGATCCACGTTCCGGGCTGGTCGGGACGCTTCATTTTGGAGCAGGCTTTGATCACGGCCTCGAAATCTTTGTCGATCGTAAAGGAGAATACACCGGATCGTCTGGCTTTTTCGAGGCTGCGCGGAATGTGCAGGTCGGCAAATTCGATGATCGCCCGCGGGTCGGGGCAATGCCACGGCAGCGGGATACCGGGCGTGTACCACGGAAAAATGCCCTTCTTGTATGCATTTTGCAGATTTAGGATGTTAAGCTCACCACCAAAATGGACGACCCCATCCATCGGGTAAAGGTAATTACCGACGCGGATCCATTCTGAGTATTCAAAGGTTCGTGGATCGGGAAAGTCGACCATCTCCATAAAAGAATATTAACAGGGATAAACAGGATAGAAGGGATAGGTCAAAATATATTGCCATATCCCCTTTATCTCCTTCACCCTTTTTATTCGAACTTAAACCTCCTTAAGTTTCCACTTGCCGCGTTTGAACAGCAGCCCGCTGGCAATGGCGAGCAGAGAAAATGCGACCGTGATCGCCCAAAAAACACCGTCCGGGCCCCAGCCGAAATAGTACGCGAGCGTGTAAGCAAACGGTATTTCGAAGACCCAGAATATCAGCAAATTAAGATAAGTTGGCGTCCACGTGTCTCCGGCTCCATTAAAAGCGGTTTCGAGCACCATCCCAAGACCGTAGAATGCAAAACCATAGGCGATGATGTGGAGCGCCGATGTGCCGTACCTAATAACCTCGGGTTCATGCGTAAAAATGCCGATGATCTGGTGCGAAAACAGCGACAGGACCAGGCCGACGAGGAAATAGAACGCCGCGTTGAACCACGCTGCTTTCCAAACGGCCGCCGCGGCCCGGTCGGGCTTTCCGGCTCCCAGATTTTGTCCGACCATGGTAGCGGCTGCATTGCTCAGGCCGAGTGCCGGTAAAAGTGCGAACATGATTATGCGAAGCGTTATTCCATAGCCCGCCAGAGCCGTGCTGCCAAAAACAGCGACGACTTTGACGAGCGCGCTCCAGCTTGCCGTGGCGATCAGGAACTGGAAAACGGCGGTGGACGACAGTTTTACCAGCCTCCAAAGCAGGCCCGGGTCAAACCGCCAGCTTTCGCGGGCGACGTGGATGCGACCGCCGCTGCGGAAAAGGTTCCACGCCGCAAACATAACACCGCAACCTCGTCCGATCGTTGTCCCGACCGCTGCACCGGTCACTCCCAGTTCGGGAAAGAATCCAACACCGAAAACGAAACACGGCGAGAGGATAATGTTCAGTCCGTTTGCCAGCAAAAGTACGCGCATCGCCACCGCCGCATCACCCGCTCCGCGAAAGATTGCATTCAGCAAAAAGATGAAAACGATGACCGCGTTACCGCCAAGCATGATCCGCATAAACATCGTGCCGTGCTCGACGACCTGCGGTTCTGCACCGAGGGCCGCAAGTATGTACGGGGCAAAGATCAATCCGGCCACGCTGATAAATAACGAGGCGATCACGCCGAGATAGATGACATGGGTAGCGGTTTTCGCGGCTTCCGCGCCGTCCTTTTCACCGACACGCCTGGCAATTGTGGCCGTTGCTCCAATGGCCAAACCAAAGGCGGCTGCATAAATCAGGGCTAAGATCGATTCGGTCAGAACAACCGTCGCGACCGCGTCAGCACCGAGCTTGGCGACAAAGAAAATATCTACGATCGCAAAGAGGCTCTCGCCGAGCATTTCCAGGATCATCGGCACCGCGAGCAAAAATATTGCAAGGCCGATCGGACCTTCGGTAAAATCGCGTTTAGAACCCCGCACGGCTTCGCGTAAGGTAGCCCAAAATGAATTATCCACTGCCTCCGTTTCCGGAGTTTCAGAATTAACAGGCATAAAATTTGACCTAAAAAAATGGGTTGAGGCGCATATCTGGCGCCGGAAACGCTCGGGCTTTTCGGACAAACTCCCGGACGAGCATTAATTGCAGAGGTTTACTTAGCGGATAGACGGCTTCATAGTTTTTTGAATATAGCACACGATATTAATGCTGTTCAATCGACACGACGGAAACGTCATCTTTATCTAACACCGGCAAACACCTATACTGCTAAATGGCGGTGATATGAAGATAGCAGTAGCAATGAGCGGCGGTGTCGATAGTTCGGCGGCGGCCGCGCTTCTTAAACGACAGGGGCATGAGCTGGTCGGCTTTACGATGCAGCTTTGGAACCAGCGCCGTGGGATAAGTGTTGACGAAAACGGCGACCCGTTGCCGTCGCGTTGTTGCTCGCTCGATGATGTTTACGACGCCCGGCGGGTGGCCGAAGGGTTGGGTTTTCCGTTCTACGTTTTGAACCTTGAACGCGAGTTTGAAGAGTCGGTCGTAGAGCCTTTTGTTCAGAGCTATCTTGACGGCGAAACGCCGATACCGTGTGTCGCGTGCAATTCGCGTCTGAAGTTTGCGTCGCTCGACAAGATGGCAGTCTCACTCGGCTGCGATAAGGTTGCGACCGGACATTACGCCCGCGTCGAGTACGACGAAATCGCTGATCGCTACAGGCTGTTTCGCGGGCTAAATCACTGGAAAGATCAGAGCTATTTTCTGTGGGAGCTAAACCAGGACCAGCTTTCGCGGTCATATTTTCCGCTTGGTGAAATGCTCAAGAGCGAGGTCCGCGACATTGCCCGCGACGCCAATCTTTACACGGCCGAAAAGCAGGAATCGCAGGAGATATGCTTTGTACCGGATGGTAAATATTCGGAATTTATTGACCGGTATTTGGATCACGAAGGCCGCTCGAACGAGCTTCCAGTTGGTGGTGATATTGTTAACAAGGCTGGAGAGACAGTCGGTGCGCATGGCGGAATTCACCGTTACACGATAGGCCAGCGCCGCGGGCTTGGCATCGCTCATGAAAAACCGCTTTACGTCCTGCAGATTGAACGGGCAAAAAATCAGATCATTGTCGGTGACGCGGACGAGCTGGAATCGATCGAGTTTACGGCGAAGGGGGTAAATTGGGTCGCCTTTGACACGCCGTCAGAACCGGTCCGGGCCGCGGTCAAGATCCGTTACCGTCACGAACCGGCAATCGCGACGATTTATCCACTGCCCGAGATGCGTGCCCGAATTGTTTTCGACGAGCCGCAACGGGCGATCACGCCCGGCCAGGCGACAATTTTTTACAACCAAGACGAGGTTGTCGGCGGAGGGTGGATTGTTCGCAAATAATTAGTGTTTCTGCTCCCGAAAACCGTATAATTATGGAGAGATTTATGAGCACACCTGTTGCAGAAATTTTAGAAATGAGCGTTGCCGACCGATTGCAAATAGTCGGAGATATTTGGGACAGTATTGCGGCGGACTCAAAAAATCTTGTGATTACGGACGAGCTTCGGCGAGAACTTGACCAAAGGTTAGAAGCCTATAAAAAAGATCCTGACACTGGGGTTTCGTGGGACGAGCTTGAAGACAGGCTTGCACGCTCGAGATGAAATACCAAATTCTTGTCAGGGCTGAAGCCGAAGCCGACATTGAAGAATCGTTTGACTGGTATGAAGATGAGGTGCTCGGTCTAGGCCATGAATTTCTGCAGGCGCTACGATTAACGCTTTCACTTGTGAGCACAAACCCGTTATTGTTTCCCGTTATTCACAGGCAAATTCGAAGAGCAATAGTGAGGCGATTCCCACATGCATTTTTCTTTCTTGTCCGCGATGAAACTGTAATCGTCACCGCTTGTGTTCATCATAAACGCGATCCAAAAGTCTGGAAACGGAGACGCTAACGACTGTCATAATTCAACGCAAATAAGAATCTGATAACAATTCATTAGGATCTCGATATGCAAAAAGAAAAGAAGCGGCTAAGCAAAAGTGCAAAAGCCGCACAAAAATTATTAAGTGAATCAAAAATGCTCGCATCGGCAAAGGCCGCGATGAATGTCGGGCAAGAGTTTAAGTCTTCGGTGGTGACGCCGCGGGTGAATACGACCGCGAACAAACCGAGGCCGGAGAAAAAGAAGGGATAGGCGAACACAGGCCAGCTTTAGTTTCTCGACAAATGACAAAGTCCGAGCTTCGCAATATCTACCTTGAGAAACGACGAAATTTTGCGGCGGACGACCTCGTCACAAAAAGTCATCGGATTGCCGGCCATTTTTTTGAAAACTGCGAACTGAGCGCCGTGCGTAATCTTCACTGTTTTATTCCTATCACAAAGTTTCATGAGATCGACACTGCTTTCATTTATGAACGCATTTGGCGGCATTTTCCACAAATCCAAACCGTTGTTCCACGAGTTGATTTAGAAAGCGGCGACATTGTACACGTCGTCTATACACATCTAACAAAACTGGTCGAAAACAAATGGGGCATTCGCGAACCGGCCAATGGCGACCTGGTTGATGCAGCAGAGATCGATCTGGTGATCGTCCCGCTTTTGTGTTTTGATACGCGCGGTAACAGGATTGGGTATGGCAATGGCTTTTACGATAGATTTTTGAGCAAATGCCGTCAGGACTGCGTTAAAATTGGACTTAGTTATTTTCCGCCCGTTGCGAAGATCGTCGATGCCCGCGAGCATGACGTAAGGCTGGACTTTTGTGTGACGCCGGATCTCGTTTTTGAATTTGGCACAAAAAAAGACGCGGCGGAACTGTAGAGCCCCAACCGCGTTTCGGCGCTTTTCTCCGAATTATTTTATTTCGCCTTTAAAATGTCGCGGATTTCCGTGAGCAAAGTTTCCTCGGACGACGGTGCTGCCGGCGGCGCAGCGGCGGCCAGTCTGGCAAAATAGCCCATTGCCATTTTAGCGATCATAAACATAACAAACCCGACGATCAAAAACGTTACAATGTCGGTTATAAATTGGCCATAGCGGACGAGCGGGGCTCCCCCTTTTATCGCCGCGTCGATTTGCTCGGGCGTCGCACCCGCCCCCAGCTTGCCGCTGAGGTCGTAAAACTTTGTCTTAAAGTCAACTCCGCCGGTGAATAATCCGACAAACGGCATTACGATTCCTTCGGTAAAAGTTGTGATAATCTTGCCAAACGCGGCACCCATAATCACCGCGATCGCCAGATCGAGCACGTTTCCTTTCAGGATAAATGCCTTAAAATCATCTAACATTAAAAAATCCTCCTAAATTTTTGTCTAAAAGTGGTCTGACCAATCGTACTATATATTGGTTTCGCCAGAATACAAAAAAGGCGGGCCGAGCGGCTCGCCTTTTGATACTAAGCTAATCAAGAGAACTAGGCTGTGGCTGCGTCGACTACTTCATCATCATCATCATCGTCTTCGTCATCGAGGAACAACTCCGGTTCGTCCTCGGCGTCCTCCGCAACCGCTGCGGGTGTGTATGTGGGTATTTCTGGCTGTGCGACTTCCGCTGCTGCGGCCACCGCTTCTTCTTCCTGCGTTTCGCGGGCCTTGAGCATATTGCAACTGCCCTCGAGAATGGCGCCTTCCTCGACGATCAAACGCGGCGATTGGATATTGCCCATGACGCGGGCGGTGCGGCCGAGGTGAAGTTTTTCGGTTGCATAAATGTCGCCGTTTACAGTTCCATTTACCATTGCGGCGGCGACCGTGATGTTGGCGTCGACTTGACCATTTGTGCCGATGATCAGCGTGCCGGAGGCCGATGCAACGGTCCCTATAAGATGTCCATCAACTCGGAGCATCGCGTGAAACTCGGTCTCGCCGGTCAGCGTCGTGCCGTGGCCGACAAAGCCGCTCAGGCGTCCCTCTTTAATATCGCGCGCCATCGAATCGCTTTCTGAGATCGCGCCGCGTGCGGTGGCGGCCTGTGTCTCGGTCGCGTAGCGATACGGGTCTGCGGCCGGCTGTTCCGGAAATTCGGGCGTACCGGGTTGGTCTGTTCTGTTTCCTCTTCCCATTCTGATCATAGTCTGTATTAAACCTCGCTAAATTAATTTGCCGTGTAAACCCCTCGCTAAAGGAAAATCGGTGAAAGATCCGACGCACGCGAACCGGCATATTGGCACCCGGCCACAAACATGAGTTACATCAATGTTCCCGTCCTCTCAATAATAAATGAGTTTATGGTTGCGGTCTAGTCCTTTTTTTAGGTTGTGTTGTTAGCACGTGATATGACCGGTATAAATAGCAAATGAAATGTCCGCTTGGAGCGGGTAGGGGAGTCGAATGGAAAAAGGATAGCCGAGGCTCACAGTGGAATGGGCAATAACAGATGAAACCCCGGACACTTCACTTGCTAAGAAAAGCGGTCATATCATGTGCTGCTCACAATGTCGCAAAAAACTATTGACTACTCTTAATTATAGGAATATAATGTCGGTCATCTGAAAAGTTCTGTAGTTTAGAATTCCGGGTATTTCTCTGCTCAAAAAGTGGGTTGAGGGTTCCGTTAGAAGACATTATTCATCAAGGACGTTTATTGTCCGTAGTTATTTTTTTTGAAAACAAGGAGAGCGTTGAAACTATCATGAAAAACATCGTTGCGTTTAATCGTAGAGGGATATTGTTGCTGGGTGTAGTGTTAAGCTTGGCTGTTTTTGG
>JANYIL010000245.1 GCA_025362075.1 Chloracidobacterium sp. | reverse complement strand
AATGCACGTCAGAACCACCTGCGGTAGCGGGTGGTTGAAGATGGTTGCTACTCAACGGTAACGTTGAGTGCCGGTCCCGTTAAACCACCCGCTACCGCAGGTGGTTCTGACTTACTTTTGGGAACACAAAAATGACATTTGGGACGCGCGGTTAGCCTGCTTTTTCGGCGTAGATTTGTTGAACGACTCGCATCGTTCCGGCGCAGTCTCGTCTCCGAGATCGCGGCTGTGAGCGAAGCTTATTTCACCGACTGAATCAGGCTGAATCATCAACGCGGCGAGTTCGGCCGGGGTCCATTACGTTTGTTGGTGTTTCAAGATCGGCAAAATCGGCATAATACGTCATTTCACGCAAAACGCGAATAATACGTCAAAGCCGGAAAAATAGGGTTTCAAAACGAAGCGATTTGCGCCAGTCTGGTGTCAGAACCGGGAGCAGTAGCGACTGGGTTCTTAAATCTTTAACCGAAGACCGGAGAAAACTATGATCAAACATTGGAATGAATTTCAGGGAAGCCCAAACCGGGTAGACAAAGACAAGCCGCGTGTATCGCTCAACTCGCGCGGAGTAATTTTGCTCAACCGCCATGCATTCGAGGCGATGGACACCCCGCCGGCCGTTACGCTGCTTTTCGACGAAGGCAACAACATCATCGGCTTAAAACCCGCCGACATACGCCGCCAAAACGCATTTCCCATCAAGCAAAAAGACAAATGGCACAACCGCACCGTCCACACCAGCCCATTCCTAAAACACCACAACATCCGCATCGACCGGACGGTCCTGTTTAACGAAGTCGATGTCGACAGTGATGGCGTACTAAAACTCGAACTAACAAAAACAACCGCGATTGGCAGGGGAAGGTGGTGACTTGAGCACCGCAAGGCAGTCTATTTAAGCAGACGGATAAAGCTTTCCTGTTCGAAGTGTTTGTCAGTGGTTAGAGCTCCCATGACGCCCCGTTCTCGCATTAAAACGAAGCTGACCGCGTCACATAGTGAATACGATTTATCACGACGACTTTCAAGTAGACTTAGAGCCGATTTGTGCAACACCTCATTGACCCACGACCTCAATCGTATTGTCATTCAGGATTTGACGGCTAAACATGAGAGATTCGGATCGAGGCAGGTTTCTTACTCTCGCCAGGGGATGAACTCGTCCAGAATGTAGTTGTGCGTGAGATACGAATGAGCTTCGGCGTAAATACTGACGGCCTACGAGTGTTCCGGCTCGTCTTTGTGAATAAGACAAAGAAAGCCCGACGTATCGATCAGCATCAGTCTTCGTCCTCGTGCGTATCCATATACTCACGGCCCAGATCGGCGTCGATACTTTCGTTGTCCGCACCCGTAGCGTATCCCAGGCTGACACTGCCAAACAATTTCCTGATGCCGCCGCCGTTAGCTCGCACCGGATCTTCGCTTGTGTGGTAGCGCTCCTCGATCTGCTCGACCTGCCGCAAAACCTCTTCCTGGGCCTTGGGCGGCAGATGAAAAACCTTTTCGTGAATTGTCTCGACCACGTTCATAACGCTCTGATATTACTATTTTTGGGGTTTCAAAACAATGAGTTTCTCCTCGGCTACGCCGCCCGATGGGCGGACAGGCTAAGCCTTTCCGTCCAAAGAATCTTAGATTTTGCGGCTGTGCCGCCGTGCTTTTCGGGTTTCTTTTTCTTCGAGCATTGCCAGCGGTTCGGTGTATTGGCGATAGAGGTCGAAGAGGAACTCGATGCGTTCGAGTTCGTTTTTGAAACGGCGTGTGCCGTAGCAGGCGTCAACCGCTTCGTCGTTGGCGCGGTGGGCGTCGAGCAGTTCCTTTGGCATTGTCAGCGGATCGTAGAGATCAGCGAGGGTTGCGTCCGGGAATTTGGTTCGGGCATCGAGGATCGCTTGGGCGGTCTGTTCGACACGGGAGCGGTTGGTATTATTCAATTCTTTTGGGAAGGGGAAATTGTTGTAAACAATACTTATCGAATACTGGTAATCACTCTTCAATCGGCCGGAAACCTGTCGTGTCCATGCGTTATGCATTATCGAGGTCAACACTCCGAAATCGGCCAGTGAAGCGTTCGGCATCAAGCGAAGCTTATTACTACATAAAATGTCAGGGGTAACGAAACCCAAGGGTAGATATATTCTCGAAGACGACGAAACTTCAGGAATAACCATATAAGGGGTCTTGGGCATTGTCTCGACATGAAAATGGGTTGGTGTATCTGCAATTTTTCGAGTCGGTAGGCTTGTACTAGCCAAGCGATAACTTCTTACCGCTTCAATTCTCTTCATGACTTCGGGCATTTGCTTAAGAGTATTTGGGGCAACATCTCCGACCCAAAGACACCATCGTTCTATCCCATTTAGAAACTCCTGAGCCCCAAGCCAACGTCTAAAATAGGAACGTGCGGAAGGCTCTTTAATCAGAAACTCATCCATTTCAGGTCGTGTAAAAAGATAGTTACCGTCGTCAATAGGTTTGTTTCCAATCCGAATTGCCGGTGCATTACAAATTGAGACCTCACGTCGCGTTAATAACACATTGATAGCATCCGCAAGGTAAGGATTGATGTTCCCGGCAGTCAGTTCGTGCGGTTCCGATCTTGGAGTTTGGTAATCAAAAATTCTCTTTGTTCTGACTTCCGAAAGACCAAAACCAATTATGACGACGTGGACTTTTGCATTGCCAGAAGCTTCGTTATTCCATTGAAAAGTTCTGTGAGCAAAGTATATTTTTACGCCGCGAGCAAGCAAGTATTTCCAAAGAATGCCGACCTGCTCGCCTTGTGTTATTGAATTTGTTGAAACAAACGCAACTTTGATTTGAGTGCCTTCAACGAACTTTGCGGCCTTGATGTACCATGCACAGACGAAATCGAGCAGACCGAAATTGGGAACGTCGGAGCAGGCGAATTCCATATCAGCCCGCTGTTCTGCACTCATCATCTTTGCGCCAACAAACGGCGGATTGCCGAGGATGTAGAGATTTTCATGTCCTGTCCCTGAAAGGGACGAAGGTAATAGCGTCGGGTGAAACCCGACGTTTTGATCGGATTTGATTTCCGACGCTGAAGGTGTCGAATGAGCGCGTTGTTGTTCGTCCCTTTCAGGGACGGAGGTTTGTGGGTCGTCTTGTCGTCGGGTTGCACCCGACGCTATTTCATTTGTCGCTTTCAGCGACGAGGAAGAAACACCCTCGCTACCGCTTGGGTTTCCGCCTAACACATCCGCCCAATCCAGCCTCAGTGCATTTCCGTGAACAATATTCGGCGTGTGCTCGAGCGGTAGACGAAAATACGGAACTCCAAACTCGGCGGAAAGCTCCATATTCGCCAGATGGTCGGTCAGCCACAGGGCGACGCGGGCGATCTCGACCGGAAATTCCTCATACTCGATACCGTAAAACGAATCGACATCGATCTTCGACAGGTCAGAGACGAGCATCCGGCCTTGCACATTGCCAGTCAATTTCTGTATCTGTTTTAAGACGGCCAATTCCAGCCGCCGCATCTCGCGATAGGTAATGACCAAAAAATTGCCGCATCCGCAGGCCGGATCAAAGAATTTAATCTTAGAAATTCGCATCAGCAAACGTTCTAGCTTTGCCTTTGTGTCTGCAACATCAACTGCTTGATGCAAGTCATCAAGGATCAAAG